>JBGTLT010000199.1:0-30276 GCA_041743975.1 Zeaxanthinibacter sp. | reverse complement strand
ATCCTGGACGAGATAGTTGCTTCCGGGCGTTTTAGCCTTGTTCCGGAATTTGAGGATAACTTCCTGGTCAATACCCGGAACAATGCGGAATCAATTTTTGAAGTACAATATGCAGTAAACAGCGCTAATGGGGATGCCACCAACCAGGGCGTTGGATTGGCCCACCCTTATACGGACCCATGGGGATGCTGTGGGTTTTATCAGGCCTCCCAGAACCTTGTGAATGCCTTCAAAACTTCGGGCGGATTACCATTGCTCGATGATTTTGATAACACGGATGTTACCTGGGAAACTGAATATACCGGAACACTAGACCCACGGATCGATCATACCCTCGGACGGCCGGGCATCCTGTACAAAGGTTTTAAAATATACCAGACTGATTTCGTTAGGGACCTATCCTATGCCGGACCTTATTTTTCCATGAAACATGTTGCAGAACCCGATGCCTTTGGCGTAGGGGGATGGGGTAACCTTTCGGCCAACAATTACAGGATCATGCGATATGATATGATCTTGCTGTGGCTCGCAGAGGCGGAAGTGGAATTGGGAGACCTGGAAAGAGCACGCGAACTGGTGAACGAGGTACGGACCCGGGCTTCCAATCCTGAAGATTTTGTGCCAATGGCTATCCAGGGTACTGAACGCAATGATTTTACCATTGTTGAAGGGGAGCCTGCAGCCAATTATGAGATCGCTTTATACAATACACCTTTTCCGGATCAGGCCACTGCAAGAAAAGCCGTTCGCTTTGAAACCAGGCTCGAATTCGCCATGGAGGGACATCGCTTTTTTGACCTTCAACGATGGGGTGTTTCGGCAGAAGTATTGTCCGCATACCTTCAAAGTGAGGATGATCACAGGCAATATCTGGCCGGCAAGACCTTTACTGCCAATAAGAACGAGTATTATCCAATCCCTATTCAGGCGATTGACCGGTCTTACAAAGATGGGGTGCCTACCTTAACACAGGATCCTGCCTACTAGGCCATAAACATAGACCTACTAATTTCACTAAAGCCATGGGGGACAATTGACTTCATGGCTTTTTTGTAATTTAGCCCGGTTATCTCCGGGAACCTGGAATATTCTATTAAATCAAACATATGGGCAAAACCCGGGGCCTGCAACTTAGTCCTCTCGCCAGACCACCTATGAAAAAAATCTTTTTGGCCGCATACTTCCTTTCCTTCCTGTATTCCTGTAGTGAAGAGGAAACTTCCCTTTTCAGGCACTTGCCATCTGAACGAACCGGGATCACCTTCAATAACCGTATAATTGAAACGGACAGTTCCAATATTCTGACCAATGAGTATATATTCAACGGAGGCGGGGTGGCCATTGGCGATTTTAACAACGATGACAAACCAGACCTGTTTTTCAGTGGCAACCAGGTTGGTAATGAACTGTATCTGAATGAAGGGGAGTTACGATTCCGGAATGTTTCATCTACGGCAGCCATTACCGCTGCGGATCGATGGAGTACAGGGGTAACTGTCGTAGACATCAATACTGACGGGCTGCTGGATATCTATGTATGTGCAGCTATGTCGCCCACCCGGGAGAAAAGGGCCAATATGCTATTTGTGAACCAGGGCCTGGATGATCAGGGTACCCCTATTTTTATTGAAATGGCAGGAGGTTACGGGATTGCGGAAACAGGAAATAGCATGGGGGCTTCCTTCTTTGATTATGACAAAGATGGCTTCTTGGACCTGTATGTCCTGAATAATGAACAGGTCCATACCCTCCCTACCAATTATAGGCAAAAGATCACCGATGGAAGTGCCGTTAGCAATGACCGCCTCTACCATAATAACGGCAACGGCACCTTCACTGATGTTACACTGGAAGCCGGTATCCGGTATGAAGGCTTTGGCCTGGGCCTCGCAGTTGCGGATCTTAATTATGATGGCTGGCCCGATCTGTATATCAGTAATGATTACCTCACCAATGACCTCCTCTATATCAACAACGGCGATGGTACCTTTTCCAATGACATCAGGGAGGTTATCAGGCACCAGAGTAAATTTTCCATGGGCTCGGATATTTCGGATTATAACAACGATGGGTTATTGGACATCATTACCCTCGACATGCTGGGGGAAACCAACCACCGGATGAAGACCACCATTGGCCATACCAACTACATCAATTATATTTTTAACGAAAGGTGGGGCTATGAATACCAGTACAGCAGGAATATGTTGCATGTCGGAAACGGCCCTGGCATTCCGTACAGCGAAATTGGACTGATGGCAGGGGTGGCCCGGACAGATTGGAGCTGGTCTCCCCTCTTCACAGATGTAAACAACGATGGGTTCCGGGACCTGCTGATCACCAATGGATTCCCCAGGGATATTACCGATGTGGACTTCGGGGATTTCAGGATCGGGGTCAGCCCCTATTTGAGTCCGGCTGACATCCTGGATTCCATCCCCATTGTGAAAATTGCCAATTATGCCTTCAGGAACAATGGGGACGGCCGTTTTACCGACATGGGCAGTTCCTGGGGCCTCGATCTCCCCTCCTTTTCCAATGGGGCTGCATTCGCAGACCTGGACAATGACGGCGATCTGGACTATGTGGTCAACAACATCAATGAGGAAGCCTTCGTTTTTCAAAATACCCTACAGGATTCCAAAGGAAACAAGGACAGTTATTTTAGAATACATTTAAAAGGCCCCGAAACAAACCCAATGGGTATCGGAACCAAAATTGTGATCCGGTACGGATCAGGGCAATTTCAATATTATGAGCATCACCTTACACGGGGTTATATGTCCTCAGTGGAAGCCAAAATACATTTTGGTACCGGAAGTGCCCGGGAGCTCTCTTCGCTGGAAATCCTATGGCCTGATGGCCGGTACGAGCTTCTTGGCAACGTGGCTTCCAATCAGGAAATAGAACTTTCCTATTCCAATTCCGGAAAAATAGATCCCGCCCGGCTGAAGTTTCCCCTTGTACCAGAGAAAATACAACCATTGTTCAGGGAAGTTGCTGCGGAACTTGGCATAAATTATACCCATGAGGAACGGGATGTGATCGACTATAACGTTCAGCGTATCCTCCCGCACAAACTTTCCCAAAATGGACCCTGCATCGTTGCAGGTGACCTGAATGGGGATGGATTGGAAGATTTTATTGTGGGCAGTTCCACCGGGTTTTCGCCAAGCCTCTTTTTTCAGGAATCGGATGGCACCTTTACCCGGAACGAACTTTTTGAAACCGAACATGATAAACGATTTGAAGAAGAAGGAATAGCACTGTTCGACCTTGAAAATGATGGTGACCTCGATTTATACCTCGTTTCAGGCGGCAACGAATTGGAGATAGGCAGTGTATTTTACAGGGACAGGCTCTTGCTGAACAATGGCAAAGGTGCGTTTTCCCTGGCCATCGATAAAATGCCGGTAATTGAAGGCAATGGTTCTGTGGTCCGTGCCGGGGATTTTGACAATGATGGATTTGAAGATCTGTTTGTAGGAGGCCGGAGCCCAATAGGCCAATACCCCCTTCCGGATAAAAGTTACCTGCTCAGGAATAACCAGGGGATTTTAGAGGATGTTACAGAGCTGCTTTCCCCCCAGCTCAGGACCCCGGGGATGGTTACCGATGCGGTGTGGGCAGATATAGACAAGGATAGCCTAAAAGACCTGGTTGTAATAGGGGAATACATGCCGGTTACCGTATTCAGGAATAAAAAAATCTCTTTTGAAAAGATTAAGGAAACCGGACTTGACAGTCTAATGGGATGGTGGGAAAGTATTGTACCGACGGATTTTGACAAGGATGGCGATACTGATTTTATAGTCGGCAACATGGGATCCAATAATTTCTACCAGCCTTCAAAGGACAAACCGGTAACCCTGCTCGCGAAGGACCTGGACCGCAATGGGAGTATAGACCCGATCATGTTTGCCCATTTCAGAAAAGATGACATGGGGTATGAATCATATCCGGTCAACTTTTGGGGCGATCTTTTTAGGCAAAGCCCTATTTTCAGGGGCAGGTTTGATTTTTATAAAGATTATGCCAATGCTACTCAGGAAAATTTATTGAGCGAGGAGGAACTGGAGGGAGCCGTAAAGCTTGTTGGTAATTATGACAACAGTGTCTATATAGAAAATTTAGGGGATGGGAAATTCAAAGCTTCTCCCCTCCCCCCGGGGGCACAGACAGCCCCGGTCAACGGTATACTGGTTACAGATTTTAACCGGGATAACATGGATGACATTTTTCTTATCGGAAACGATTATAGCAATGAAACATTTATCGGGCGGTATGATGCCTTTATCGGTGCCGTTTATACGGGGGGTAAAGATGGGAGATTGGAATCCCGTCCCCCAGTCCAAAGCGGTTTTATAGTTCCGGGTGATGCCAAGGGAATTGTAGGCCTGCAAAGTACTAAAGGAAAACAATTGATTATAGTGACCCAAAACAAGGGTCCCCTCCTGGTATTTCAATTGAACGACTGACGGCAAATACCGGCCCATCATCCAAAATTCATGAATTTTACGCTTGTTTTTTTGAAATTGGCCCGGAATGGACTGTATTTCCATATATTCATATAGTTACTCCATTCATTAGCTGTTGTATTTTTTTAGTCAATTGAGTTAGTTTTTCAAGAGCAGCATCTTTCAAGCGGATGCTGCTTTTGTATTGAGTGGCATGCTGTAATTGACAGGCTGGTCTCTCCGTAGTTACTTTCCATGGAGGAATCTATTTCAGGCATTTGCTTTACTGTTCAATTGATCAATAAAATAGGAAGGAAGAATACCCTGGCGTTTTTTGAATGCAGCGTTAAAGGTATTGAGGTTATTGTAGCCCACCGAAACGGCTATATAACTCAACTTATTATTTCGGAATTCCTCATCCTTCAGCAATCTGGCCAACAGATAATTGATCCTCAATTCGTTGATGTAGTTGTTGAAATTAGATTTTTTTTCCTGGTTGATCACCTGTGAAAGGTATTTATGGTTCGTCTTTAGTTTTTCCGCCAACTGATGCAGGTTGCAGCCCTGATCGAGAAAAAAATGGGATTTTTCAAGCTTTTCCAGTTTCCCCAATATAATATTCTTCAGTTCCTCATCGATGGTTTGGATTTGATCCGTGTTGTGTCCGTTTTTACCGGGTACGTTATTGTGGGATACCCCATTTTTAATAATGCTGAGCTGATCCTGCAATCCTAACTGTACCTGCGCCAGTTCAATGGTCCTGTCGTAAAGGATCCTGTTCTTTGTCCGTAATTTCAGGTAGGCAAGAATGGCTAGAGTGGTAAAGATCAGAGCGGATAATACAATTAAAATCATATTGCGATACCTGTCCTGCTGAGACTCATATTCCAACTCCAGTATTTTATTTTGTTGTGTTACATCCTTGATCTTCCTCCTGGCCTCCAGGATAATGATCCTTTGATCCTTTTCATTGCTGAAAAGTGAATCAAGGATAGCCTTGTGTAAGGTTTTATACTCATAGGCTTTGGCAAACCGATTAGACTTTTCATACAACTCCCCCAGGATAGCGCTGGTAGATTTTACAAGTCCGAAGGCATTGATACTTTCGGCGGCTTCAAGGCTTTTTTCATAATTCAGGATCGCATTCAGGGTATCCATACGATTTAAACTCAGCTCCCCTTCCAGGTAGTAAGCCCTAGGGATCCTGAACCCATAGTTATTTTCAAGGCATAAACGAAGGGAACGGCTTAAATAATCCTGTGCTTTTATGAAATTTCCGGCATCCATATAGATCTCGGCCATATTCATATAAACCACACTCTGGATATAACTACCGGGTGGAGGTAGTTTTTTCTCGAGGTTCAGATAGAAATCATACACTTCAAGTGCTTTTTTGCTATTTCCCAGTTTGGCCGTCATCCTGGCGATCTCATCAACTTTCTGAAAAATATATTTCATTTCCCGCAATTTGATGATAAAATCAATCCCCCGAATACAATAACTGAGTGCTTTCCGATAATTTTCTATCCTCAGGTAATAGTGGCTCAATGCGGCATTGGCTTTCATATGGGCATAATCATTGCCCGATTTCTCTGCAAGGTCCAGAAGCTTCAACCCGGTCTCCAAAGCCAGGTCGTATTGTCCCCGTTCTGTATAAATATCAGACCTTAAAGTCGCAAAGTCAGCGTAAACTGTCGGATCTTTGGCAAAGTCAACCCTCTTTTTCACAGAGGCCATCAGGTTCATAGCATCCTCAAAACGGCCCATGACGAACAACAGGTATGCATCGTTGTAAAGGGCGCTTAATTCCCCCTGATCATAGCCGATTTTCAGGGAGAGTTCCTTGGCTTCCGAATTGAATTTTTTGGCCGTATCGGTGGATTTATAAATATAGGAAGTGTAAAGTCTCAATAAGGTCCTTACCCGTTCTTCCCCCGATACGCGTTTGTATTTGGCCAGCAAAAACTCCGGGTTGAGGAATATTTCCGGATACAGTTCCTTCTGTTTCACCATCATATCAATCTTTCCCAGTGTTGCATCCACAGAATCGATTTCTACCGATTGGGCATGACAAACCAGGCCTAAATTCAGCACAAAAAGCAGTCGCATTCTTTTCAGAGAATCATTCAAGCGTATAGTTTGGTTTTAATCCGATTGATACTTTCGGGATGAATAAAAATACAAATTTAGTTTTACTTCCGGATTCCAGGGTTTCCATATTTGTAGGAAGCTACTTCATTCACCTGGTTACCAAAAGGTTCCGGTTATTCCACAAGGTATTCCACAAACATGTTTTATAGCGGGTTAATAATAGGGTAATCAGGCTTTTTACAGGAGTCCTCCTTATTCAGGGTATTCCACCCGCAGGTGGTAAATATTGGTGAGTTTTTGTTTCAGAATTTTCTTGACAGCTTCAATCTCCTTGAATGTGATATTCGCATTTAAAAATTGGTTCGCTTCCATCTGGCCGGCAATGATCTTATCCACAAAATCATTCAAAATAAGGAATGTTGGATTTGTAAGGCTTTTGGAAGCTGCCTCAACCGAATCTGCCATCATGACAATGGCTGTCTCCCTGGAAAAGGGTATCGGGCCCGGATATCTGAAATCTTCGATATCCAGATGCCCTCCCTTATCCTTTTCCTTTTTGTAGAAATAATATACCATGTTGGTGCCATGGTGTGTCCTTATAAAATCGATTATCCGGTCCGGGATATTATTTTTGCGTGCCATTTCTATCCCTTCAATAACATGCCTGATAATTATGTCTGCGCTGTCTTTGGGAGACAGGTCATTATGAGGGTTGATATTGGTAACTTGATTTTCCGTGAAGTAAGTGGGATTATTCATTTTCCCTATATCGTGATATAAGGCTCCTGCCCTTACCAGTAAGGCATTCGCACCTATCTCATTTGCAGCAGCCTCCGCCAGATTGGCCACCTGGAGGCTATGGTGGAATGTACCGGGCGCCTTATTGGATAAAACTTTCAATAATTTCGAATTGGTATCCGAAAGTTCCAGCAGGGAGACGTCTGAGACCATCCCAAATAACTTTTCAAAAATATAGATGAGGGGTTGTGCAAAAAGGGTGATCATCCCATTGAGGAAGAAAAACCCAAAGGTAAACCAATGAACATTATCAAGGTTTCCCTCCTGGATAATATGAAAGGCAAAATACCCAATGATATAGATAAGGGTGATCTGCCCTACCGAGAGGAATAAATTGGCCCGTTTATAAAGCTCAGACACTGTAAGAATGGTAACAATCCCAGCGATTATCTGCAGAAAGATAAATTCAAAACTGTTGGGTACCACAAACCCCAGTATCAATACTGTAAGCACATGTACAAACAGACCCAGCCTGGCATCAAAAAATGTTTTGAGAATGAGTGGCAGGATACACAGGGGTACAACAAAAACATAAATTTCATCAAATTTCACAACCAGGGTCGTAATAAAGACCATAATAAGAATATTGAAGAAAATAAAGGTTACCTGCACATTATTCCGGTAGATCTCAGGGCGGTATTTTTTCAGGAACAGCATCAGCATCATCAATACCAGGGCAACCAGAATTGTATAACCGAAGAGGATGAATGCATAATTGCTCTCCGTCCATAATTCAGATTCGTATTCCGCCTTGAGGGAGTCCAGTATTTTCAGGTTTTCAGATTCTACCACCTCCCCTTTAGCAATGATCAGTTTACCTTCATCTACATTTCCCCGGGTAACCGATATTTTGGAAAGTTCATCTTCCAGTTCCTTCCGGGAGAGTTCTTTATCAAAACTAACATTGGGCTTGACGATCTCAAAGAACAGTTGGTCAAATTGGGCCTGATAGGACTGAAGCCCGTATTGCCGGAGTGTTTTGGCGATAAGTGTGTTCACATCGCTCAGGTAATTGATCTCACCTGGATTTACCATGGTGGCTTCATTGTTCTTAACCAGATATAAGGAGTCCTTAACGGATGTACCGTCCTCAGTTTTAAGGATCCCCATGCCATAGAGGTTATCAAGGATCTCTTTACCCACCGCCTTCAGGCCGGTTCTAAGGGCTGCATTATATGTTTCGGAAGGAAAAACAGTTTCAAAGTTTTCTTCAAAATCCTGATAGACTGCCTCGGCCACCCCCTCATCGTACAAATAGTAATCGACTTGCTTTTTTTCCACCGCCTGCCGTTCCCGGGCGATTTCATCATCGGCTTTCTTTATTGAAAAGTCAAAAGGCGCATACAGGTTATTGTACTGCCAGGGTTTACCTTTTTGAAATTCATATTTGAATTTACCGCCTTTCGGAAAGAAAAATACAATACAGCCAACAGCGAGGATATAGAGGAAGTATTTATAAATAAGCGATTGACTCTTATATAAGGAATCCAGGGTTTTGCCCATACCGTAGCGTATCTGAAATCAAAAATAGAAAATAATAATCGTACCCTATCTCTTTTGGCAAGATTACATAAACCATTGGGCTTAATTTTCTTAATTTTGAAGGATGAAATCCGGGAGGACCCGGACTGGAATCAACACCTGCAAACCGGTACTGGATTTGCAGGAGACCAGAAACAGAAATAAAGAATTTCTCTTCCCCCGAAACCGCTTAGGCGGTTTCGACCTCTCCACATGAGAGGTGCCCCGGGGTAAAGCTCGAGGAATTCTTTGATTAAAATATATACTGCACATGAAAGAAGTTGTTATAGTATCAGTAGCCAGAACGCCAATCGGGAGTTTTATGGGTTCTTTATCCGGCATCCCTGCCCCCAGGCTGGGGGCTGTGGCCATTAAAGGGGCCCTGGATAAGATAAACCTGAAACCCGAAGATGTAGAGGAGGTGCTGATGGGGCAGGTAGTCCAGGCCGGGGCCGGCCAGGCTCCTGCCAGGCAGGCTTCCATCTATTCCGGTATCCCGGATACGGTACCCTGTACAACGGTAAACAAAGTATGCGCATCCGGCATGAAGGCGGTAATGATGGGTGCCCAATCCATTGCCCTGGGACATAATGATATTGTTGTGGCCGGGGGAATGGAGAACATGAGCCTCATCCCTCATTATGTACACATGCGCAATGGCCATAAATTTGGGCCTGTAAGCCTTATAGACGGGATGCAATCCGATGGCCTGGTTGATGCCTATGACCAGAATGCCATGGGCGTTTGCGGGGATGCCTGTGCCGCTGAATATAACTTCAGCAGGGAGGATCAGGATAAGTTTGCGATACAGTCCTATCAGCGCTCTGCGGCTGCCTGGACTTCCGGTAAATTTGCGGAAGAGGTAGTTCCGGTTGAAGTACCCCAACGCCGTGGCGAGCCCATTTTGGTGACAGAAGATGAAGAATACAAGAATGTACAGATAGACAAGATCCCTACCCTGCGGCCAGCTTTCTCAAAGGATGGCACAGTAACCGCCGCAAATGCATCGACCATCAATGACGGGGCCGCAGCCCTGGTCCTGATGAGTGCGGATAAAGCACGCGATTTGGGCCTAAAGCCATTGGCTACAATCAAGGGCTTTGCCGACGCCGCCCAGGAGCCCAAATGGTTTACTACCGCTCCTGCAAAGGCACTGCCGAAAGCACTGGAACGGGCAGGCATTTCTATGGATCAGGTGGATTATTTTGAATTTAATGAGGCATTTGCCGTCGTAGGGCTTGCAAATATGAAACTCCTGGGGCTGGATGATTCGAAGGTCAACATCAACGGCGGTGCCGTTTCCCTGGGCCACCCATTGGGGTGTTCCGGTGCACGGATCATCATTACGCTGCTGAGTGTTTTGAAACAAAATGAAGCGAAAATAGGCGCTGCAGCTATATGCAATGGCGGGGGCGGTGCCTCGGCCATTGTGCTGGAACGCAATTAATCGGCTATTCTATACGATTTGATGCTGTACGGTATTTACCACCTTAGTATTGCACCCATGAGATGCCTTGCAGATGATGTGAGCGAAATGCTTACCCAGTTTTTATATGGGGAGCATTTTAAAGTCCTGGAACACCGTAAGTATTGGAGCAGGGTCCGCAACGCATATGACGGGCAGGAAGGTTGGGTTTCCAATTTGCTGTACACACCCATTACCCGGGAGCAATTTGAGGCTGCAAATGCCAACCCCCGACCAAAATATTCCTCAAATCTGGTAGACCATGTTCTAAATGGTTCTGAACACATGCTCCCGATATTGCTGGGTTCTGCCGTAAGTCAGGCCGCTTTGCTTGCCCACACTTACGAAGGAGAATTCCTGTGTGGCCGCCAGCCCAAACCCAAACTGATATCCACTGCTTTACTATACGTGAATGCCCCATATCTTGCAGGAGGCAAAACGACATTTGGAATTGATAGCGGAGGGCTTACACAAATGGTCTATCGTATCAATGGCCACCGCTTATTGCGAACGGCAACAGCCCAGGCGACTCAAGGGGAATCATTGAGTTTTATTGAAGAGAGCGAGCAGGGAGACCTCGCATTTTTCGACAACGAACAGGGTGTTATAGACCATGTCGGGATTATCCTGCCCAATAATTACATTATCCATGCCAGCGGTAAAGTACGGATAGACAGGATAGACCATACGGGTATCTTTAACACGGAACTCAACCGGTATACACATCAATTGCGGGTGATTAAAAAAAATTTATAAAAAATCCCCCCATGCCTATGGCCGGGGGGATTGGTATTTGTTAAATTTTGAGGTTACTCCCCCAACAACTTCTTGATCCGCATAAAGTTATCATTGTCTCCAAGCGCACCGTATATGTTCTTCAACTGGCTCAGGATGCTTTGGTTATCCGGGTTTGACTTTAAAGCGTCTTCCAGGATTGTGGCACCTTCCATAAACAAGTCGTCCTTCTTTTGTTTTATTTCTTCATACTTCGCGATATCCGCTTTGGAATTTCCCAGGGCGTTCATCTCATCGATCATGCCGTTACCTTCGTTTACATAGGTCGTAGACAGGTTTAACTGGGCATTTACATACCCGGGGTTGATCTCAAGTGCCTTTTTGTAGGAAGCCCTTGCTTCCTCAATATTGCCTTGTTCCATATTGATAACGCCGATATTGTAATGCAGGTCGGGATTATCCGGAGCAACAGCCGCCGCTTCTGCCATAAGGGCTTTAAATTTATCCTTATCACCCATCTGATAATACAGGTTGGCCTCATTCAAAATTAGGTTCACGTCATCAGGGTTACTTGCCCGGGCATCGGTATATGCCTGTAATGCCTTTTCATTATCGCCCAATTGGGTATAGATCAGGGCCATGTTTTTTACTATTTCAGCACTCTTGGAAGGTGTTTTTTCATCAAGCGGGTCTTTATAAGTCCCTGATTTGATCATAAGGTCTCGTTGTATCTTATCCATTTCCTCCACTTCCCCTGTGCTGATATTTGTAGCTTTAAAAACCATCCCGCTACCGTCATAGCCCAATTCCTTCAGTTCATTGTAGTATGTCAGGGCCTGTTCAAAATGTCCGCCATTTACAGCACTGCTGGCAGCGTAGTATAGATAGGAGGTGTCCTGGGGGCTCAATTTATAACCCATATATAACTTCTCAGCAGCCTCCTTGAAACGTTTATTGTTATTATCTTCCACTGCAGCATTCACAAGGTCCGCGGTCATCGCTGACATTCTTTGCTTGCTCTCGTCAGTATAATTCGCCTTGCCAATTTGTTCCTCGATGGTAAGCACTTTTTGAAAAGAATCTACGGCTTCATCAAAGGCAGCAGTATCGCCTTTCTTGGCGAGGTCAGCATAGGTTTTCCCCCTGAGGAAATGGTATTCCGCCTGGACTTTTTCATCTGCCCCACTGATTGATCCTGAGGCGCTTTCAAGGGCTGTTTTTGCCGCCATGGCATCCCCGTCCTTCAGCGCCTTTTCCGCAGATTTGATTTCTGCTTTTTGAGAAAATCCGACCAGGGAAAAAGTCAAGGCCGCTAAAATTATAATTTTAGTTTTCATATTAAAAAAATTTAGAGTATTAGTGTTTACTATTTATTCTTCTTCAGAATCCTTGCTACCATTATCAATAGCCGTGCCATCTTCAGTGTTTACCACAATGTCCCTGATATCGATCTCCTCGAGTTTATCTTCATCCTTCATTACCTTGGCCACGGCAGCTATGGAATCATTATCCTTTAAATTGATCAGTTTTACACCCTGGGTCGCCCTTCCCATGGTCCTCAGGTCATCAACGCTCATACGGATTGCTATCCCCGATTTGTTTATGATCATCAGGTCATCCGAGTCTGATACATTTTTTATCGCCACAAGCGCACCAGTTTTCTTTGTGATGGATATGGTTTTAACCCCTTTTCCACCCCGGTTGGTGATCCTGTAATCATCAATACTGGACCGTTTCCCGAATCCATTCTCGGACACCACCAGGATCTCATCGTCAAAATTGTTCACGGACACCATCCCCATAACCTCATCCTGCTCATTGGCCAGCCTGATCCCGCGTACCCCGGAGGCATTCCTGCCCATGGGCCTGGTCTTGCCTTCTTCAAAACGGATGGCCTTCCCGGATTTGAGCCCCAGCAGGATCTGGCTGGTGCCGGTAGTTAGTTTGGCTTCCAGCAGTTCGTCATCCTCCCGGATATTAATGGCGATTATACCATTTTGCCTTGGACGTGAATATTGTTCAAGGGCGGTTTTCTTAACCGCTCCTTTTTTGGTCGCCATAATGACATAATGACTATTGACATATTCCTCATCCTTCAGGTCCTGGGTACAAATAAATGCTTTTACCTTATCATCTTGTGCGATACTGATAAGGTTCTGAATGGCTCGCCCCTTGGAGGTACGACTGCCTTCCGGGATTTCATAAACCCGCATCCAATAGCACTGCCCTTTTTGAGTAAAGAAAAGCATATACTGGTGGTTGGTACCTACAAATAAGTGCTCCAGGAAGTCTTCGTTTCGGGTGGAGGAAGCCTTTTGGCCTACCCCTCCCCTGTTCTGTGTCTTGTATTCGCTGAGGGGGGTCCTCTTGATATAACCCGCATGGGATATAGTGATCACAACCTGCTCATCCGGGATCATATCTTCAATGCTAAGGTCACCCCCGGCAAAATTGATCTCAGATCTCCTCTTGTCTCCGTATTTTTCCTTTATTTCCAGTAGCTCATCCTTGATGATCTGCATCCTCCTGTCCTTGCTGGCAAGAATGTCCTTAAGGTCGGCAATGGTTTTGATCACCCCGTCGTATTCTGAGCGAAGTTTGTCCTGTTCCAGGCCGGTGAGCTGGCGCAGGCGCATTTCCACAATGGCCTTGGACTGGACCTCGCTTAGTTTAAATCGCTCCATCAGGTTCTCCCTGGCCTCATCAGCATTTGATGATGCCCGTATAATGGCGATTACTTCATCGATATGGTCTGAAGCAATGATAAGGCCTTCCAGTATGTGGGCACGGTCTTCCGCTTTCTTCAGTTCAAATTTGGAGCGGCGTACCACCACTTCATGGCGGTGTTCCACAAAATAGTGGATAATCTCCTTGACATTCAATAGCCTTGGCCTTCCAGCCACCAGCGCGATATTGTTCACGCTGAAGGAGGATTGCAAAGCGGTATATTTATAGAGTGTATTTAAGACAATATTGGGGATGGCATCCCTTTTCAGGATATACACAATACGCATTCCCTTGCGATCCGATTCATCGCGGATACTGGCAATACCTTCAATTTTTTTATCATTTACAAGGTCCGCGGTCTTTTTGATCATGTCCGCTTTATTGACCTGGTAAGGAATCTCGGTAATAATGATGCATTCCCGCCCCTGAACTTCTTCAAACGAAGCCTTGCCACGCACTACAACACGACCTCTGCCGGTATGAAAAGCTTCCTTAACACCTTCATACCCATATATGATTCCGCCTGTGGGAAAGTCTGGCGCTTTGATATGCGTAATTAACTCATCGATCTCAATGTCGTTGTTTTCTATATAGGCCACCGTCCCGTCCACTACTTCAGAGAGGTTATGGGGAGGCATGTTGGTCGCCATCCCTACGGCGATCCCGGAGGCCCCATTGATCAGTAAATTGGGCACCCTGGTGGGGAGTACAGTAGGTTCTGTCAGGGAATCATCAAAATTCAGCTGGTGATCTACCGTATCCTTTTCGATGTCTGCCAGCATATCATCTGCGATCCGGCGCATACGGGCTTCCGTATACCGCATGGCTGCCGGACTGTCACCATCTATGGAACCGAAATTCCCCTGGCCGTCTACCAACATATACCGCAAACTCCATTCCTGCGCCATACGTACCATGGAATCATATACGGAGGTATCTCCGTGAGGGTGGTATTTCCCCAGGACCTCTCCCACTATACGGGCAGATTTCTTATGTGCGCTTGTAGATCGAACCCCCAACTCATGCATTCCATACAATACGCGCCGGTGGACCGGTTTCAGGCCATCCCGGACATCGGGAAGGGCACGTGACACAATGACCGACATTGAATAGTCAATGTAGGCAGATTTCATTTCATCCTCAATGTTAATTGGAATTAATTTTTCTCCTTCTGCCATAGTAAAATCTTAACGCTTTTTAGTGGTTAGAATAATGGGGCAATATACACAAAAACAGAGCTTACACCGCATTTTCACGGCAGTTTATTCACTAATTTATCAACATGCAACAGTGCCTAAATAGTTTATAATTCGGACGTTAATTTTTTTGTAAATAGTGGTTTTTTTCGTCATTTAGGCTTTGTTTATCTAATATAGGTATAGTATTTGACGTTCTTAATAATAGATTTACTAATTTTAATGCTGAATAAGGATAGTTTATGGACGATAATTTTTCACCAAGAGTAAAGGATGTAATTGCTTACAGCAAAGAGGAAGCCTTAAGGCTTGGTCACGACTTCATTGGTACTGAGCACCTTATGCTGGGATTATTACGGGATGGCAATGGCAAAGCGATCAGTATTCTGGATGCTCTGGATGTGGATTTGGACCATTTGCGCAGAAAAGTTGAGATATTGAGTCCGGCTAATCCCAATGCCGGGACGACCCAGAAGGATAAAAAAAACCTTCATTTAACAAGGCAGGCGGAAAGGGCGCTTAAAACCACATTTTTGGAAGCGAAACTTTTTCAGAGTTCTTCTATCAATACAGCTCACCTTCTCCTCTGCATTCTAAGGAATGAAAATGACCCTACTACCAAATTGTTGCACAAGCTTAAAGTGGATTATGATGGCGTAAAAGATCAATTTAAATCGATGATTACAAGTGACGATGACTATATAGATTCCCCAACATCCGAATCCTTCCCAAGCGATTCAGATGAACCCTTAGAAGGGAAAGAAGGTGCTTTTGGGGCAGCACAAGGCCAAAAAGGCAGCAAAAAATCCAAAACCCCGGTATTGGACAATTTTGGCAGGGACCTCACACAATTGGCAGAAGAAAATAAACTGGACCCTGTAGTAGGCCGTGAAAAGGAGATCGAACGGGTCTCCCAGATCCTGAGCAGGCGGAAAAAGAACAACCCATTGCTCATCGGGGAACCCGGTGTGGGTAAAAGTGCGATAGCCGAAGGGCTTGCCCTGAGGATCATCAACAAGAAAGTTTCGCGTATTCTTTATAACAAAAGGGTGGTGACGCTCGATCTGGCCTCCCTGGTCGCCGGTACCAAGTATCGCGGGCAGTTTGAGGAGCGCATGAAAGCCGTCATGAACGAATTGGAAAAGAATGATGATGTCATCCTTTTCATAGACGAGATCCATACTATTGTAGGTGCCGGTGGTGCCACCGGAAGTCTGGATGCCTCCAATATGTTCAAACCTGCACTGGCCCGTGGGGAAATCCAGTGTATCGGTGCCACAACCCTGGATGAATACCGGCAGTATATTGAAAAGGATGGGGCCTTAGAACGGCGTTTCCAGAAAGTGATTGTAGAACCTACAACTGTAGAGGAGACCATTGAGATCCTGATGAATATCAAAGGCAAATATGAAGATCATCACAATGTAAATTATACGGATGAGGCCATTATAGCCTGTGTAAAACTGACAAACCGCTATATGACTGACCGGTTTTTACCGGATAAAGCCATAGATGCACTCGATGAATCAGGTTCCAGGGTGCACATAGTAAATATGGACGTCCCCAAACAGATCCTGGAATTGGAAAAACAATTGGAAGATGTGCGGGAACTCAAGAACAGCGTTGTTAAAAAACAGCGGTACGAAGAAGCTGCTAAATTGCGGGATGACGAGAAACGCCTTGAAAAAGAACTCTCCATAGCACAGGAAAAATGGGAAGAAGACAGCAAATTGCACCGGGAAACCGTCAGTGAAGACAATGTGGCAGACGTGGTGTCCATGATGAGCGGCATCCCCGTCAATAGGATTGCACAGACTGAAAGCAATAAATTAGCGGAATTGCCACAACTTATCAAGGGCAATGTAGTGGGGCAGGATGAAGCGGTAGCCAAGGTGGCCAAAGCCATCCAACGAAACAGGGCGGGATTGAAAGACCCTAACAAACCCATTGGATCCTTTATATTTCTAGGGCAGACAGGGGTTGGTAAAACCCAGCTCGCGAAAATACTTGCCAAGGAATTGTTCGATTCTGAAGATGCACTGATCCGTATAGATATGAGTGAATATATGGAAAAATTCGCCATATCGAGGTTGGTAGGGGCACCCCCGGGCTACGTTGGGTACGAGGAAGGGGGACAGCTTACTGAAAAAGTAAGGAGGAAACCCTATTCCGTAATATTGCTTGATGAAGTGGAAAAGGCACATCCCGATGTGTTCAATATGCTGCTCCAGGTACTCGATGACGGATTCCTGACTGATAGTCTGGGAAGGAAAATAGATTTCAGGAATACGATAATCATCATGACCTCTAATATCGGGGCACGGCAGATAAAAGATTTCGGTCAGGGTGTCGGTTTCGGAACCAGCGCCAAAAAGTCCCAGGCAGACGGGCATCATAAGAGTGTGATTGAAAATGCGCTCAAAAAGGCATTCGCACCGGAATTTTTGAACAGGATAGACGATGTTGTGGTATTCAATCCTTTGGAAAGGAAACACATCCACAAGATCATCGATATTGAACTCAATAAATTATTCCTGAGGATCAAGGATATTGGCTACGATCTGAACCTGACGGATAAGGCGAAGGACTATATAGCCGAGAAAGGATTTGATAAGGAGTACGGTGCAAGGCCGTTGAAGAGGGCAATCCAGAAATATATCGAAGATACCCTGGCCGAAGAGATAGTCAATTCTAAACTCGAAGAAGGGGATACTATATTCATGGACCTCGACGAGAAAAAGAATGAACTCTTTATTAAAATCAATAAACCCAAAAAATCCTCAAAAGCATAATTTTTGAGAATTCTGTAAATATAGGGCCCTACACCAGGGCCCTTTTTTATTGCTATTTTCCAACCTGCAGCAAGCAATAAAAACACAGTTCCCCTGCCCTTAAAACCGTATAAACGATATTTAGGCTTTTCATCTAATATTTTTCCGGGAAACTGTACATAAATCTACTTTCGTTCCAGACACTATAATTATTATAAAATGAAAGTCGGACCGGCTAAAAAAACAATCGTTGTACGGGAGTATCACCTGGACATCGGAAAAGTACAGGTATTTGAAAACTACATGGTCTTGATCTTCGATGAAGGCGCAACATTAACACTGGAAAGGGCTTATCAAATCATCGGGATCTCTGAAATACATTTCAGGGATAAGCCTTTTGGTATCATTAGCCATCGCAATTATTCATACGCTATTGATCCTACCATCTATAATTACCTGAGGGAATTAAAAAACCTGAAAGCATTCGCTATCGTATCGATCAAGGAAATTGACATGCATAATTTTAAGATCGAAAAGCTTTTCTACAAAAAAGCGATGAAATTCTTTATCGACTTCGAAAATGCACTGGTGTGGGTTAAGCGACGCGTTTCCACGAAATAAATAAAAAAACAAAGGTCCCGGCTTTGGAGGTAACGTCTATCCCTGCTCCTCTGCCGGAAGGTTTGTTTGTGGCAATTTGAACAGGTCCAGGATGGCGGGGCCAACCCCGTCGATGATGGCTGAAGCCGTAAGTGACTGGTAACCCAAATTCTCAACCGCTATATCTCCTGCGCGGCCATGCAGGTAAACCCCGAAAAGTGCTGCAACCAATGGTTCATAACCCTGTGCCATCAGCCCTGTGATTATCCCGGTGAGCACATCCCCGCTACCCCCGGTCGCCATACCCGGGTTCCCCGTGTTGTTTACATATCCTTTATCCTTATATACCGTCAGTGTATTAGCTCCTTTGATAACCAGAATACAATCGTATTCCCCTGAAAATTTGGCCGCCTTATCCAGTTTGTCAAAATCGTCCTTCCATTCTCCGATAAGGCGCACCAATTCCTTCGGATGTGGTGTCAGGACTGTTTTAGGAGGAAGTTTTTTAAGCATTTTACGGTCCTTTGAAAGCATGTTCAGGCCATCGGCATCGATGACCAATGGGGCCTGGTTGCCATCCAGGAAATCGGAAAAGGCAGCCATGGTCACTTTTTCGGTTCCCATTCCCACCCCAATCCCTATAACCGTTGCTTCAGCAACTTGCTCTATTCTGGAAATCATCTTTTCATGTATATCCGTAAGGACCATTACCTCCGGCAATCCGCTTTGTAAGGGGATATAGCCGCATTGCGGCACAAAGGAGGTGACCAGGCCGCTGCCCGCGGCCAGGCATGCCCTGGAAGCCAGTAGTACAGCACCGATTTTCCCATAGCTCCCGCCAATAATAAGGGAATGTCCGTATGTACCCTTGTGCGAAAATTTTTCCCTCGGTTTGTACCATGACAGCACTTCATTTTTTCCGATGAGTTCATAACGGGTTGCTGTTTTTTCGAGGTACTCCGCATCCAGTCCGATATCCAATATTTCCCAATGCCTTATAAATTTTCCTGTTTCAGGGAGGAAGAACACTAATTTAGGTGCCTGAAAGGTGAGCACATGATCTGCCTTCATCACTCCATATGGCCTGTCGAGCCCCCTGTCCATGAATAGTCCAGACGGTATATCCACAGACAATATGAATGCTCCGGACTCATTGAGGTACTCCATCAGGTCAATGACCCACTGGTGCGGGGGGCGGTTCAGACCGATCCCAAAAATGGCATCCACCACAATATCATCCTTCCCGATAGGTGGAAACGGCGTATCTGCTCCTATAAAGTCAGGCCGGACCTTTCTGCCTTTAAGTCGTTCCAGGTTGATCAGAAAATCCTCAGACCGTTTCTCACTATAGGTAACCACATATACTTCAATGGTATAACCATGCTCCTGTAAATGCCTGGCAGCAACCAGACCATCCCCACCATTGTTGCCAATACCACAGAACAAATGTATCTTAACAGTTGCACCCTGCAGACGATCATGCAACCAGGTGAATACCCTTAGAGCAGCCCGTTCCATTAAGGCATCACTGGTAATTTGTTCCTTATCAATTGTGAATTTGTCAGCTTCGTATACCTGTTTGGCACTAAAAATCTTCATTTGATAAAATTATTTTAAAATTGCTGCCGACTTTATAAAAGTTACCGAAATATTTGATTCACCCTTCAAAAATACTACTTTTGATCCTCTATCAACAGTAAGGATGAGTAGCAAATCAGAATTTTACGGGTTTACTTCCTCCCAAATTAATGCTCTGGATACGGCCTGCATATTCAGGACTACCACCCCTATGGGGTAAGCCACTACATATACGTCCGTTTTCTCATAAATCAGCCTTATGGCTATTACTGCTTAATTCCCTATTGAAATGAAAGTCCTTAAATTTGGTGGTACCTCCGTAGCCAACGCGGAAAATATTAAACTTGTTGCGCAGATTGTGGCAACAACGGATGCCGATAGATTGGTTGTGGTCGTATCTGCACTGGGAGGCACAACAGACCTGTTGCTTCATGCTGCCCAAAAAGCGGCCCTGCAGGATGCCACCTATACCACGGAACTCAGGGAAATCGAGGAAAGGCATTTGCTTGCCATCAAGTCACTTATTCCCATCCAGTCCCAAAGCGCGATCCTCAGCAAAGTAAAAAGCGAATTGAATATTTTGGAAACCTTATTGGAAGGAGCCTTTTTTATTGGGGAAATAACCCCCAGGCTTTCAGACAAGATAGTAAGTTACGGGGAATTGCTGTCTGCCTATATCATCAGTGAGTATTTCAGTAGCACGGGCCTTCCTTCGGCATATAAGGATAGCCGGGAATTAATCAGAACTGATGAGACCTACGGGAAGGCACAGGTTGACTTTGACAAGACGAATGCCCTTTGCGGGGCCTTTTGGGAAAGTGTCGCCTTAAAAATCACAGTTGTCCCCGGGTTTATTGGTGCTACCGAAACGGGCAATACCACTACCCTGGGCAGGGGTGGATCTGATTATACGGCTGCGGTGATCGCGGCAGCAACTAATGCCGAAGAGCTGCAGATCTGGACCGATGTGAGCGGCATGTTTACGGCCAATCCCAAAGTGGTTAAACAGGCCCATTCACTGGCCCTCATTTCCTATGAGGAGGCTATGGAATTATCCCATTTTGGGGCCAAAGTATTATATCCCCCCACTATCCACCCTGTATTCTCAAAAGGTATCCCCATTCGTATCAAAAACACTTTTGAACCAGGTGCGCCGGGGACACTCATAACCCGTAACCAGAATGGCCAGGGCAAAACCGTCAGGGGTATCAGCAATATCGCCCATATTTCCCTTTTATCCCTGGAAGGGCCCGGGATGATCGGTATACCGGGGATCTCCAAACGCTTTTTTGAAGTGATGTCCGAGGCCGGGATCAGTGTGGTTCTTATTACCCAGGCTTCCTCCGAACATTCCATATGTGCGGGGATATCCGATGAGGATGCCGCCAGGGCCGTCCTGCGGGTCAATAAGGCTTTTGCCAACGAAATTGCCCTTGGGCATATTAAACCGGTGGTGGCAGAAAGGAACCTCGCCATCATCGCCCTGGTAGGCGATAACATGAAGAGCCATCAGGGTTTGAGCGGAAAGATGTTCAGTGCCCTGGGCAGGAACAACGTTAATATTAGGGCCATTGCACAAGGGGCTTCAGAACGCAATATTTCAGCAGTAGTAGATGAAAAAGATGTAAAAAAAGCCCTGAATACCCTCCATGAGGAATTTTTTGAAGAAAATATTAAGCAGCTGAACCTCTTTGTGCTGGGAGTAGGGAATGTAGGTTCCAAATTTTTAAGACAGTTGTCACAACAGAAAAAATATCTGAAGGATCAACTGAGGTTAAATATCAGGGTTATCGGTATTTCCAATTCCAGGACCATGCATTTCAACGAAGGGGGTATTTCGCTCCAGAATTGGGAAGAGTTGCTACAGGCGGGTGAGAAGGCAAGCAGGGAAAAATTCTATGAAACCATCCTGAGACTCAATTACCGCAACAGTATCCTGGTAGACAACACGGCAAGCGAAGAAGTCGCCTCCACCTACGGGAATTACCTGCAGCGAAATATCGCGGTGGTTACCTGCAATAAAATTGCCTGTTCCTCTTCTTTTGATAAATACAAGGCCCTCAAAGACCTGTCCCGGGAATACCATGCCCCATTTTTGTTTGAAACCAATGTTGGGGCCGGATTACCAATAATCGACACTTTAAAGAACCTGATCGCCTCGGGCGACAGGATATTGAAAATCCAGGCAGTTTTATCCGGGAGCCTGAATTTTGTATTCAACCACTTCAACGCAGGCGTTAACTTCCATGAAATCGTGCTACAGGCTAAAGAACAGGGTTATACTGAACCCGATCCCAAAATAGACCTCAGCGGGATCGATGTGATGCGTAAAATATTGATCCTGGCCAGGGAAAGCGGGTATGAACTCGATATTGAAGACATCCGGAATAATGCATTTTTACCGGAAGAGAGCCTTGCTGCCCAGACCAATGACGAATTCTTTGAATCCCTGAAGACACATGAAAACCACTTTCAACACTTATATGCCAGGGCGCATGATGCTGGCAGCAAGCTTAAATACGTTGCTGAATTTGAGGACGGAAAAGCCTCTGTAGGCCTGCAAAATATTCCCAAAGGCCATGATTTTTTCAATCTGGAAGGGAGTGATAACATTGTTTTGTTTTATACAGAACGTTATCCCAACCAGCCTATGATCATCAAAGGGGCTGGGGCCGGGGCCGAAGTTACTGCATCGGGGATTTTTGCAGACATCATCAGAATAGGTAATTTCTAAGCCATGGAATACTTAAAAATTTTCTGTCCGGCCACCATTGCCAATATTTCCTGCGGCTTCGATGTATTGGGCCTGGCACTCGATTCAGTTGGGGATATCATGTCTGTAAAGAAGGCGCAGAAACCAGGAATTACGATCACAAAGATACTGGGACAGGATTTGCCCCTGGAAACCGGGAAGAATGTGGCCGGGGTTGCCGGTATGGCCCTGCTGCACGCGGCGGACTATCCGGGTGGCTTCGAAGTGGAGATTGATAAACGCATCAAAGCGGGCAGTGGTATCGGGAGCAGCGCGGCCAGTGCTGCGGGCATCGTCTGGGCCCTGAATGAAATGCTTGCCACCCCCTTCTCGCCCCTCGAACTGGTTAAATTCGCGATGGAGGGGGAACGCCTGGCAAGCGGGGTTGCCCATGCAGACAACGTGGCACCGGCCCTGTTTGGTGGTTTTACGCTTGTCCGGAGTTATGACCCCCTGGATGTTATCCGGATCCATACCCCACCCGAATTGTATGCTACCATTATCCATCCCCAGATTGAGGTTAAAACGGCTGATTCCAGGAAAATACTCAGAACTTCGATCACACTGGAAGCCGGAATAAAACAATGGGGGAATGTGGGGGGACTGGTGGCCGGGCTATTTATGGAGAATTATGAATTGATTGGCAGGTCCCTGGTTGACCATGTAGTGGAGCCTATCCGCTCCATGCTGATACCGGGATTTAATACTGTAAAATCGGAAGCCCTGAAGGCAGGGGCCCTTGGATGCGGGATTTCAGGTTCCGGCCCTTCCATTTTTGCCCTGAGCAAAGGGGAAGGTATTGCCAAACAGGTTGCTCAGGCCATGACTGAAGTTTATGAGAAGACAGGGATCCCCTTTGAGGTACATGTTTCCGGGATCAATGCTGAAGGAATCCGCAAAGTTTGATGGCACCTGACTGAGGAATCCAAAAAAAATAAGAAGTACCATCCCGAATTACAAAGATAAAACTATGAACTATTATAGCCTCCACAACAAGGCTCCCCGGGTATCCTTCAGGGACGCGGTTATCAGTGGTATCGCACCGGACAGGGGCCTGTATTTCCCTGAGGTGATACCTGTACTGCCATTGACATTCTTCAATTCCATAACTTCCTTATCCGATCAGGAAATAGCCTTTCAGGCCATTCATCCTTTTGTTGCACCTGATATCCCGGATAAAGTGTTAAAAGAAATCCTGGGGCAGGTGCTCGATTTTGATTTCCCACTGGTTTCCGTAGGACCGGACATGGCTGCCCTGGAACTCTTTCATGGGCCAACGATGGCATTCAAGGATGTGGGTGCCCGGTTTATGGCACATTGCCTGGGCTATTTTTCCCAGGGTCCTACCCGGGAAATTACGGTCCTGGTGGCTACTTCGGGGGACACCGGCGGTGCGGTGGCCAATGGGTTTTTGGGGGTGGAAGGCGTAAAAGTGGTCATCCTCTATCCCCGTGGCAAGGTTAGTGACATCCAGGAGCGGCAACTGACAACCCTAGGACAAAATATAACAGCCATGGAAGTGGAGGGCACTTTTGACTACTGCCAGGAAATGGTGAAAACCGCCTTTCTGGATTCCGAACTGATGGCAGGTAAACAACTCACTTCAGCCAATTCGATCAATGTTGCCCGGTGGTTGCCGCAGCTTTTCTATTTTTTATTCGCCTATAAAAAAACAAAGACTAAAAACCGTGATATAGTCTTTTCTGTACCCAGCGGCAACTTTGGCAACCTTTGCGCCGGGATACTGGCACAGCAAATGGGCATGCCGGTGTTACAATTTGTAGCAGCCACGAATGTGAATGATACGGTCCCTGAATTTATGAGAACCGGCCACTATGATCCCAAACCCTCCACGACCACGCTTTCCAATGCCATGGATGTGGGGGATCCGAGCAATTTTATACGCATACAAAAATTGTATGACAACAACTTTGACAAATTGTCCCAAAACCTGAAGTCCTACTCTTTTACAGACCAGGAAACCACAAAAGCTATGGTGGAACTTTACGAAAAGTGGGGGTATATTGCAGATCCCCATGGAGCGGTGGGTTACCTTGGATTGTCAAAATACCTGGAATCCCATCCTGATTCCTATGGTATTTTCCTGGAAACCGCCCACCCGGTAAAATTTTTAGAAGTGGTTGAATCAGCCCTGGGTCAGCCCCTGGCAATTCCAATACAGATCCAAAAAATCCTGCACAGGAAAAAAAAATCGATCCAAATTAATACATACCGTCAACTGAAGCAACATTTACTTCTGAATTGATAAGAGGCCCACGGCTTTGTGTATTTACCAAATTGCAAACAAAACCCATCTTTCGGGTATCCTCGGTTTATTTTCAATAAATTTGCACAGCAAAAAACACGGATACCGGATGAAACATACAGCATTGCACTCAACCCATGAAGAATTGGGTGCCAAAATGGTGGCTTTTTCAGGATATTATATGCCAGTATCCTATGAAGGGGTCAACGCGGAACATGAAACCGTTCGAAAAAGTCTGGGGGTTTTTGATGTGTCGCACATGGGGGAATTCCTCATCGAAGGGCCACAGGCCCTCAAACTCATTCAAAAGGTAACTTCTAATGACGCCTCCAGGTTAACCGAAGGGAAAGCCCAGTACAGCTGCCTCCCTAATGAAACCGGTGGGATTGTGGATGACCTGATCGTATATCGTGTGAAGGATGAAGTTTACCTCCTGGTTGTGAATGCCTCCAACATTGAAAAGGACTGGGCACATATTTCCAGGTATAATGAGAAGGTAGGCGCGGTTATGCGGAATATATCTGATGCGTTTTCCCTGCTTGCCATACAGGGGCCCAAGGCTGTGGAAGCAATGCAAAGCCTGAGTTCCGCAGATCTGTCGGAAATCAAATTCTATAATTTTGTGGTGGCTGATTTTGCCGGTATAGAACATGTGATCATTTCTGCTACCGGGTATACCGGATCAGGGGGTTTCGAAATATACTGCAAGAACACGGAAGTTAAACAGGTTTGGGACAAGGTTCTGGAGGCAGGAGCAGCCTATGGCATTAAACCCATTGGCCTGGCGGCAAGGGACACCCTGCGGCTTGAAATGGGATATTGCCTTTATGGCAACGATATAACGGATGATACTTCCCCCATTGAGGCCGGCCTTGGGTGGATAACCAAATTCACAAAAGACTTTGTCAATAGCGAGGCACTTGCCAGGGAAAAAAAAATGGGCCCGGAAAAAAAATTGATCGCGTTTGAACTGGAAGACAGGGGTATTCCAAGGCAGGGGTATACCATTATAGATATACATGGCAAAAAAATCGGGGAGGTCACTTCCGGGACCATGTCCCCTTCATTGGGCAAGGGTATAGGAATGGGATACGTCCCTGCAATTTTTTCCGAACCAGGGAGTGCCATCCAAATACAGATCCGAAAAAATTCCGTCCCTGCAACAGTAATTAAACTGCCATTCTACAAAGGATAATGTTATCGATGGGGAAAAGGAAGGGGAATGTCTGAAGAGAACAACAGGAAAATACTGATACTTGGGGGCAGTGGATTTATCGGCAATGCGCTTTATAAAGAGTTTTGCAATTTCTATGATACTTATGGCACCTATTTTTCTGCGAGGAAGGCTTTTGATGAAAACCACCAATTCTTAAGGTATGACATGCAGGAAGATGCTATTTTGGCTGTCCTTGAAAAGGTAAGGCCCCAGGTAATAATTTCTTGCCTGAGGGGAAATTTTGCTGCACAGATCCAGGCCCACCTGCACTTGATTGAATATGTATCCCAAAATGATTGCATCCTCTATTTTCTATCTTCGGCCAATGTTTTTGACGCCTACAGCAAATACCCATCGTATGAAAATGACAAAACACTTTCAGAAAGTGTATACGGACGGCTTAAAATTCGGATTGAGAATATGCTCCTGAGGCTGCCGAAACACAAGATGGGGATTTTAAGGGTCCCCATGGTATTTGGAAATACGTCTCCCCGCATCAAGGAAATGAAGCAATTCATATGGAACAATGAACCGGTTGAAGTATTTCCCAACCTGGTAATCAATGTTACCAATGATGATAAACTTACCCAGCAGATCCATTACATCGTAAATCACAGCAAAAGCGGCATCTATCATTTGGGTAGCCATGACCTGGTACACCATGAAGATTTTATTAAGGAAATAGTAGACCGTATCGGCAGTTTTAACCCCATCTTCAAGAGGGTGTTTACAACCAACGAGGAACGCTATCTGGCTGTTCTCCCAAAGGACAATATATTACCAGGGAACCTGCAGATAAGTTACCAGGACATCATAGACCACCATGTATTGGGTTAATTAACTGAAACAAACATCCTATTCGGTGTGGACCGACTTTTATTTCCGATGTATAAATTAGTAACTTTAGATAAAAAAACGAAGCAACCGGGGAACGATTTTGAAACCCCCGGCAGTATATAATAATAGTACTTAGAAACAGACCCCGGGGGCCCGCCATACACAAGCTTATATGGATATCCCTGGATATAGATTGAAGGAGTAGCTGTTGAAACGCCAGGGGTGGTCTAATACACCATTTCCTTTTTGATACCGCCAAAAATCCGGAGAACCGGTAACGATCACATACTATCATAAAATGAAATCATAACCAATGGAAAAACTATCAGACAGAACAATTGAAGAACGACTCGATAAACTGGAAGGTTGGGACTTTAAGAACGGGGCGATTGAATCATCCTATAAATTCAAGGATTTCAGGGAGGCTTTCGCCGCGATGACACGGGTCGCCTTTGAATTCGAGAAACAGGGGCACCATCCGGACTGGACCAATGTTTACAATACGCTCACAATCCGGTTGAGTACCCATGATGCCAGGGGGGTAACGGAAAAGGACTTTACACTGGCCCATAGCATTGATGTTATTCTGAGGTGAGTCCTGGTCAGGACTACCGTGGTTATTTAGACGGTTGCCTTCTCACCTTTATGGTGAGCATAGGCCACAGAAACCCCTTATTTTTCTAATTTTAATCAAATTGGTATTATTTAAATAAAGAAATGGGAAGAGCATTTGAATTCAGGAAGGCACGCAAAATGAAGCGGTGGTCTGCAATGTCCAAGGCATTTACCCGCATTGGCAAGGATATCGTTATGGCTGTAAAAGAAGGCGGCCCGGATCCGGCCACCAATTCCCGATTGCGCGCCGTCATCCAGAATGCCAAATCTGTTAATATGCCCAAGGATAACATAGAAAGGGCCATTAAAAAAGCATCGGATAAATCCCAGGGTGATTTTAAAGAGGTGCTATTCGAAGGGTATGCCCCCCATGGAATCGCAATACTGATTGAAACGGCAACCGACAACAATACCCGGACAGTGGCGAATATCCGCAGTTATTTCAACAAATGTGATGGCAGCCTCGGAACATCCGGTTCGGTGGAATTTATGTTTGATCATACCTGCAATTTCCTGGTCAAAGCGGAAGGGCTTGATGCGGAAGAACTTGAACTGGAAATGATCGACTTCGGGGCGGAGGAAGTTTTTGTTGATGAGGAAGGTATCCTGATCTATGCTCCTTTTGAGAGCTATGGTGCAATCCAAAAAGAACTGGAGGGTCGTGAAATCGAGATCCTGTCATCCGGATTTGAACGCATACCCCAGATCACGAAAGAGCTATCATCTGAAGAAGTGGCTGACGTTGAAAAACTCCTTGAAAAAATCGAGGAGGATGACGATGTGCAAAACGTCTATCATACGATGCAGGAATAGCTGCGACATGGATTAAAAATTTTAACTTCAGCGGTATATGTGAAAAAACCGCCAATTCTCCTGACTTTGACACTTTTTTTGGCCCTATTTGTTATTGATCAGGAAATCAATTAGTTATATGTATTGCATCACCGCTTAGGGTGACGCAAGGGTGGAAATCCCTATTTTCACATATGTTTTTGTGTAAAAAGAAAAATCGATCGGGTACCACCAGTGTCGTAATTGTCGACAAGGGCCAGGGAAGATTCAAAGAACTCAAAACAATTGGCGTGAGCAGCGATGAAGCACAAATCGAAGAGCTGTGTAAAAAGGGAAGGGTATGGATCCTCGAGTATTCCGGAAAGGGTGACATTTTTAAAATTTACGAACGGGAAAGGGAAGAGAAGCAGGTAGCGGAACATCTTTTATCGAATATTGAAAATATTTTGCTCAACGGGTCCCAACTACTTTTAAACCGGGTATACGATCTGGTAGGGTTCAATGCAATAGAGGATGACATATTGAAACATTTGGTCACTGCCCGCTTGAGCCAGCCTATGAGCAAAGCTGCCACTGCCGAATATCTGAAATCCCATTTTGACCAAGATATCGAGCTTCACAAGATATATCGCTATTTAGATAAGTTGCACGCTACTGAGCAGGATAAAGTACAACAGATCAGCGTAGCGCATACCCAACGGATATTGGGAGGAAGAATCGGGTTGATGTTCTATGACTTGATCACTCTCTATTTCGAAGCGGATTGTGGCGATGGCTTTCGGGAGCCCGGTTTTTCCAAGGATGGAAAACATGATCGGCCTCAATTGGTTTTGGGACTTTTGGTCAGCAAGGACGGTTATCCTCTTTCCTATTCCTTGTTCAACGGCTCTCAATACGAAGGACGCACCATGCTTCCGGTTGTTGAGGACTTTGTAAGACGGTTTGGCCTGAGCGATTTTGTTCTGGTAGCCGATTCCGGCCTAATGAGCAAGAAGAACTTAGAATTACTGCAGGCTCAAGGTTACAGCTACATTGTAGGTGCTCGGATAAAGAGTGAGAGCAAGCAAACAAAACAGTGGATTTTATCTTTAAAGAAGCAGAACTGTAAGTTTCATGAAAGACAAAAAGGGAATTTACGGCTCATTGTAAGCTATTCGGATAAACGGGCCAGAAAGGACAACTACAATCGAGAAAAAGGAGTAAACCGTTTAAAAAGAGCTTTTAAGAGCGGTACCATCACTAAGGAAAACATAAACAGGCGAGGTTATAATAAATTCTTGGAACTCTCATCCAATGTAGGGGTCGTGATCAATCAAGAGAAGATCAAGGAAGATGAAAAATGGGATGGCTTAAAGGGGTATGTGACCAATACGGATCTATCGGCCCAAGAGGTCTACAGGCAATATTGTAGCCTATGGTCGATCGAACACGCTTTTAGAATTACCAAAGGAACCATAGAGGTGCGTCCAATGTTCCATTTTACCGAGCGCAGAATACAAGCCCATGTATGTATATGTTTTATGGCCTATAAAGTGTATAAGGAACTGGAACGAATTCTCAAATTAAATACTGTTGAAATTAGCGTGGATAGAGTATTGGGTATCGCAAAAACAATAACTACAATAAAAATAAAATTGCCGATCAGTGGTCAAACGATTTATAAAACAATGTTTCTGACCGAATCTCATAAATCTATATCCTTCCTTTTTGATGAGGATTTTTGGAATGCCAATTTAGGGTGACGCATTGTCAAAGTCAGGATTCTTTTTTTTGGGGAGGGAATCGAGGATTTTTTTTTGCAGTTTTTCAGAGCAATTAACCTTGCAGGGGATGTCCCTATTCTGCTATCAATAACGTTA
>JBGTLT010000198.1:0-7974 GCA_041743975.1 Zeaxanthinibacter sp. | reverse complement strand
ACATTACAAAACAGAACCACGCAAAGAATTTGATGTATTTTTGTATGATCAGGTTTCCTAAATTTTTAAATCCTTCAAGGTAGATTTCCCTTATGAGTAAAATTGTCTTCATATACTATATGTTTTGATTGGTACAAATTTCCGGCATCTCAGGGTCCCAAACGCAGAAATTTGTTAAAAGGACGGTTTTGCAGGGTAACCCGTACTGGCGAATTTCGATAATCGTTGTTCAATCATTAAAAGGCGTTGTAATCCCTGCCCATGAATTATTGAAAATATACCTTTATCCCTCTTTCATGTAAATGGTCCTTCCTGCCTTCATTTAATTGCTTATAAATCCCGCGGATGCCGGCATGCTGTATGTGACTGACATAGTCCCTTCATTAAACTGGTGCAATAGTGTTAAGGAAAAGCACAATTGAGCTAAGCGGGTATGGTTTAGGGCAGTATATTTGGACTATTGAAAGTATTCAATATGGCAATTACAGAGATGAATTTAGTCAACGAAATGAACCATGTCGTAGATCATTGCTATATCATGGATAATCAACTTATAGAATTATCTGCACGGACTCAAAATCAACAATTGCAAGAACAGTTTGCTCATTCCGCACATTATTATAAAACCCTGGGGGACCATTTGTTCCTGGTACTTGCGTCTGAAGGTTATAAGCTTGAGAAACTTATGGCAAAACCAGACGATTTAAGCCCCCACTGGACGGATGTATCAGAACTGGAAACTGCTGCCGGGGATTTACAACTCCTTCAATTGGTTATAAGGGGAAATAAGAAAGCAAAAGCCGATCTTGCCAATGCTTTCAACTATTCTGAAATACCTCCGGACCTTGCAATGGTTGTCAGGAATGGAATTCTGGAAATAAACAGTATACTAGACGCCCTCCAATCCAATGATTTGTTAACCAGGGACTAGCCCTCTTAAGATACAGACAGGATGGCACGTCAGCGGATTGCCCTACTTTTTATCTTACAAACATCTGTTCAATTTTAATAGAATTAGGTAATGAGTCAATTCTTTATTTTAAAAGAACCATTTAGAGTTGGGTCGTGTAGTACATTTGTAGTGAATGAGTAGGTTGAGTATAGTTAATAAACATATGCTTACAAAAAAAAGGAGGATCAGGGGTGGTTCTCCTTTTTTATTACCCCTGATTAAAACCACCCGGCAGCCCTGATACGGCTGCGTTACCCGATTTCCAATTACTTATTTAATTTCAGCGGCCAAACCCAACCCCCTTAACAGCATGCGTAAAATCCGTCAAAACTGTAGTGACAAAGCTTGCTTTCTATTAGATTCTTCCAGTAATACTGCGTAAATTTCAGGTGTCTATATTGTAGGATATTTATTTCTTTTTTGTTAAGAAATAAATTTATTGAGACCTTTTAATATATCCTTAGATTATAGATTTACCATAACCAAACTAGTCCATATAATTCCGGAAGACCTGCCTCTTTGGCAGTCTGTATAGAAGGATTTGGTTGGATAATGTATCAAAACTTTAAGATGAGACAAGTACCTGCTGTGTAAGTTTTTGTGTCACTGTGATTACTTTGTTATCAACCCGGCGGGCATCCGATGGGCCGTGCATGCTGAAGTATATTTTATGATTGAAACAATGGAAATGTGGAGTTAAGTGTAAAAGCCCTATATAAAAATACGATTCGATGAAAAATTTACTATCCCTTAAATATAAAACGCAGGCCAGGAATACCCCGAAAATCCGGAGTGTTATCCCTGATGCATTAAAAAAGCCGGGAGATGCAAACTCTTTGCACCAGCCAGCTGAAATTTTGTTTATTACTTCTTTTCCCCCAGTCGAGTGCGGAATTGCCACGTTTACGCAGGACCTTGTCACTGCACTGAACGCAGCCTTTGGCAGGTCCTTTAAGTTATCCGTTTGTGCCCTGGATCCGGATGAACTGCCCTGTCCTTCCCCTGTTGCGCATAGCCTCAATACGACACGGGCAGAGGCTTTTGGGGAACTGGCCGAAAAGATCAATTCAGATGATCAACTTAGCATCGTGATGATCCAACACGAGTTTGGCCTCTTTAAGAACAACGAACGAGCGTTCCTGACATTCTTAGACTCCCTGGAAAAACCGTTTATAATTACCTTCCATACGGTTTTACCCAATCCGAATGAGAAATTGAAGGCTCAGGTAAAAGAAATGGGGAGACTGGCGAGTGCTATCATTGTCATGACCCAGGCTTCCAAAGGTCTGCTGGAAAAATATTATGCCATAGACCCGGAGAAAATTGATGTCATAGCACATGGAACGCACCTGGTTAAAAAGCTGGACCAGGAGCAATTGAAGGAAAAATATGGCCTCAGCGGGAAAAAAGTTTTGGCTACATTCGGGTTGCTCGGACCTGGCAAAAGCATTGAAACCACACTGGACGCACTTCCTGAGATACTGCAAAATGATCCGGAGGTCATGTTCCTGATCATGGGCAAAACACATCCATCCCTTGTAAAAACGGAAGGTGAATCTTACCGTGATTTCCTGGCCGCTAAAATTCAGGATCTTGGGTTACAGGACAATGTAAGATTCATCAATAAATTTTTATGCCTGCCGGAATTATTGGAATACCTCCAGCTTTCCGATATCTATCTATTTACATCAAAGGATCCGAACCAGGCGGTGAGTGGCACTTTCGCATACGCCCTAAGCTGTGGTTGCCCGGTTATTTCCACCCCTATTCCCCATGCCCTTGAAGCCCTCAGGGATGATACAGGGATCATAGTTGATTTTACGAACCCGCCCCAATTGGCTGCGGCCGTTATTAAATTGTTAAAGGATGATGTGCTCAGAAAAAATATGGGCCTTAACGGGTTGCATAAATCTACATCATCTGCCTGGGAAAATGCGACCATAGCTCACGCTCTGTTATTTGAGAAAATTGGCGGAAGTACTATTAAATTGCATTATGAGTTACCGAAACTGAACCTGGATCATATCAAACGGATGACCACGGATTTTGGGATTCTTCAGTTCTCCGTGATTAACCGGCCCGATGAAAGTTCCGGATATACCCTCGATGACAACGCCAGGGCCCTGATCACCATGTGCCGGTATTACGAAATAACCCGGGACAAGGCAGCACTGCCATACATTGAAATTTATTTCAATTTTATCAGGGCTTGCTATATTCAGGAAGGCTATTTCCTGAACTACCTGGACATTGACAAGAAATTTACGGACCAGAATGAGGAGGTTAACCTGGAAGATTCCAATGGCCGGGCCATATGGGCTCTGGGGTATTTAATCCATTGCTCCTCTCTGCTGCCCAAAGAATGGAGGGAGATGGTGGGCTCTGCTGAAACCATTTTGCAAAGTTCATTGGACCAGGTCCTGCAAATGCAGTCCCCCCGTGCCGTAGCATTTATTGTTAAAGGTTTGTTCTATAAGAACCTTCATAACCCATCCATACATACTGTTGAGATTATCAAAACCCTGGCCGGACGGTTGATCAGCATGTATGAAACTGAAAAAGAGGCGGATTGGCTCTGGTTTGAAAGTTACCTCACCTATGCCAACAGCGTCCTTCCGGAGGCTTTATTATGTGCCTGGATGGCTACCGGAGATATCCGTTTCAGAACCGTTGCCCGTACCACCTTCAATTTTTTATTATCAACCATTTTCAATAAAAAAAGGATCAGGGTGGTTTCCAACAAAAACTGGCTGAAGAAAGGTGAAGAGATCCGGGATACGCTGCCGGGTGGCGAGCAGCCCATCGATGTTGCCTATACTATCCTGGCATTGGATAAATTTCACAAAGTGTTACCAAATGCCGGGTATGGTGCCCAAAAGAAAAGCGCCTTTAATTGGTTCCTGGGTGACAACCACCTTAACCAGATTATATACAATCCTTGCACTGGCGGTTGTTACGATGGACTCGAAGAAAATAATGTGAACCTGAACCAGGGGGCAGAATCTACCCTCAGTTATCTGTTGGCGAGATTAACCTTTGAAAAGCCGGGGATGTCAGAAAATGAAAATTTGCCCCTTACCCACCGCGATAAAGGTTGAAACAGATCATCCATTACCGCAATACGGCGCAGGTTTTGCCGGTTTCATTTTGACCTGAAGGTCAAAAACCGAAATTCTGTATTTTTCCTCCCCAATAGGCGGTTTAGACCCACAAAAGGAGAGGGGAATTCGAAAACCCCCCGGGCAAAGCCCTGAGGAATTCTTTTGATTAAATGAGTCGCATGAAAATCGCTATACTTTCACCTATAGCCTGGCGTACACCACCCCGTAAATATGGGCCCTGGGAGCAGGTAGCTTCCACAGTGACGGAGGGATTGGCGGGCAGAGGCCTGGATGTTACCTTGTTCGCAACAGCCGATTCCGTAACTGCCGGGAAGCTGGAAGCAGTTTGTGAGGCCCCCTATGCGGAAAACCCGGAAACGGACCCTAAGGTATGGGAATGCCTGCATATTTCCCACCTCATGGAAAAAGCAGCCGATTTCGATATTATACACAACCATTTTGACTTCCTTCCCCTGTCCTACTCAAGACTGATCTCGACCCCAATGATTACCACGATCCATGGATTCTCATCAGAACGAATAGTTCCTGTCTATCAAAAATATAATGCGAATACCTCCTATATCTCCATCTCCAATTCGGACCGGCATCCTTCTCTGAGTTACCTGCAAACCATATACCATGGGATAGACCCACTTCGATTTCCCTTTAAATCCGTCAAAGAGGATTATCTGCTGTATTTCGGCAGGATACATCCGGATAAGGGAACTCATGCTGCCATAGAAATAGCACGACTGAGCGGGTATCCGCTAACAATAGCGGGATTGATACAGGACCAGGAGTACTTCAACAGGCAGGTAAGGCCTCATATTGACAATAAAAACGTTATGTACCTCGGTAATGCCGGCCCTGAGGAAGGCCGGGAAATATTGGGGAATGCCAAAGCCCTGTTACATCCCATTTTTTTTGATGAACCATTTGGGTTAAGTGTCGTGGAGGCTATGATGTGTGGTACGCCTGTCATTGCTTTTAACCGTGGCAGCATGCCGGAATTGCTGATCAGCGGTACAACAGGCTATCTGGTAAGGGATATTGCAGAGGCAGTGGAGGCCGTAGGTACCTTAAACAGAATTGACCCTCTTGCCTGCAGGGAACATGCCCAAAAACATTTTTCCATAGAGCAGATGGTTACTGCCTATATAGGAGCTTATGAAAAGGTGCTCAAAAGGTAAAAAAGCAGGGACCTTCAATAATCACAATATTATCTCCGGAGGGCGTATAACAATTCGGCCATATCTACCTCTACACAGGACGACGAATAATCGGATACTGCATACGGCAGGACCAGGCTGGAATTATGGATCAGAGCACCACAGGAATAGACCACATTGGGGACATATCCTTCCCGCTCTTCCTCCAGGGGAATCAGCAAAGGTTCCTCGAGCCGGCCGATTTCCCGTGTAGGATCTTCCAGGTCGAAAAGAGACGCTCCAATACAATATCGCCTCATAGGGCCCACCCCATGGGTTATTACAAGCCATCCTTCGTCCGTCCTGATCGGCGGTCCGCAATTGCCTATTTGTGTGAATTCCCAGGGGAATTTGGGCTCCTGTATCAATATAGGATTATTCCATAATGTAATGCGATTCGAGTACATCAGGTAATTGTTCACGCCATCTATCCTGGCCAGAATGGCATATTTTCCATTTATCTTTTCCGGAAAAAGCGCAAAATTCTTGTTTTGTGCGCCGTTGCCATGAATGGGCATAATCCTGAAAGTACAGAAATCTTCGGTGGATATAAGCTTGGGGATGATAGCATGGCCATTATACGCGGTATAGGTAGCATAATACTTTTTTGAACCGTCATCTTCCGTGAACCGTACAAAGCGAGCATCTTCTATCCCCTGGCTCTCAGCAGCGGCCACGGGAAATAATACCCGCTCTGAAATATCTGAGTCAAGCCTGAATTCCACATCGTAGTAGGAATCAACCAACCAGGTCATTTCTTCCAGGGCAAGTTTCCGCTCCACACTTATTTTATTTCCAGTAAGCAACTGTTCAACTGCATTCTTTAGCTGGTGATATTCAAATTTAGCGGGTAATTGCTCCATGATGGCCGCCGAATATTTCTCCGGGATCTGCATTTCATACATTTTCTGTATGAACCGTTTCTTATTATAGGACTTTTTCTTCCCGATTGTGGCCATGTCAATATGGTTGCGGACCCTCATGATCCTCAAATTGTTGTCCTTGTCCAAAATTCCCCTTCGGAAAACAATGGAGGACAGGTGTCCTTCGCCGGTGGCCCGTAAAGAAAGAATTACCCTTTTTTCCCCTTTATGCAGGAAAGACTGGTCAAAATCTTCCACAATGGACGGGTTGAATAAAGCGGCAGATTCTATGGAATACTCCATGGTCGAATAAGAACCGATCAGCAATTTAAATTTATCCGAAAGTTTGGAATAATCAATCCCCATACTTTCCATAACATCCCGGAAATTCCCACAATGTTTGAAGAATATCTGTGAAATGTTCCTGTGCCGGCCCGTAAATTCCCGAAGTGTGTGTTCCAGTTCATTGTTCACCTCCTCCTCGGTCATAGCCAAAATCCTGCCGATCAAAGCCTTGGTTCTTTTTTCTCCGTTATCAAAAAACCGGGCTACTACCCGGCTCGCATCTGGAGTTATTTTAAATGATTTTCTCGTGACTGGAATCCTCATAAACTGTAAATTGGTAAAATTAAAGATTAATAATGTCCGTATTGACGCAATCCGATATTAAACTGGTGTAAAAAAAGTGCTGTTTTAAGGGGTCCGGAACCCCACCCTTCCCTCCTGCAATTATATTGCATCAGATCAGAATCCAGAATGGTAACGCATGTCAATATTGAGATATTGTCGTGATTTTTAAAAATACATCAACAATTACAATAGTATTCGAATGTAGCTGTAAAACCCTATGGTTTTCTGCCCCGAAATTGAATTCTTCCGGATAGGATTGTGCTGGCGGAAGGCAAATATAGCAGGCCGGTTCCTCTGAATTCTGCCATGGGTCTCATTTAGGCTTGCCCTTCTCAAGATGAAGTATTGATTGGCTGACAAGGTATTCGTGAATCCAGCTCTTAGCCCGGTACTGATTCAGCAACGACTCATCACATTCCAGGACAGGGGCCCAGGTTTGCAGCGTTTTATCATCTATTTTTTGATCCATTATTTTCCATGTAAAGCAACTGCCATAATTTTGAACAGCATCCCTGAATTGTTCCAGGTTAACCACCTGAGTTAGCTTTTCTTCCCCGTGTACCAAATGGACCGATGTATCAAGATCCTTAAGGTAGGACCCTTCAAAATAAACATTGCCATCACTGACGGGCCTTTCTCCTTCTCCGCCTATACCGATTATGGCCCATGGGGTATTTACCCTGGGCAATTTGCGGAGAAAGAGCGCATAATGCTGGCTTGAATCATACGGGATATGTTTTGTCGCCATGAAGGCCGGAGAAATATATTTGGTGACCTCAATATTCAGGGAATCTTCCCGTGTGCTGAGATAATCATCAATACGAAACACAAAAGTATCCTCCCTGATTTCAGAAACCTTTCCAAGGACAGCCATATCCGACATTCCTATCAATTGCGGAAGGGGGATGGGTTTATAAGCAGGTTTGGCGGTTTTTTTGGTTGATTTCTTTAAAGTGGTACCTTCCCCATCCGTCGTATTGCCTGAATTTTTTGAGGTTGGCGAACCGCACGAACACAATAGTAGTAAGAATGCTGTTCCTATTATTTTAAATCTCATTCGATCTGGTATTTTCTGTTCCTTTCAGGTTTCCCTGCCCTATAACTGTAAGGAGGTTTATTTTCAAGGGGATCGCAGCCCCCGGTCTGTAATGTATTATCATTAATCCCATACGAAGCGCCATTTGCCATCCGGTTGCCTTTTCCATACGGTATGGAAAATA
>JBGTLT010000197.1:0-26225 GCA_041743975.1 Zeaxanthinibacter sp. | reverse complement strand
CGTGCTGCTTAATCCCTCCGACCCGATAAATCGGGCCACCTCCCTTAGGAAAAGGGAGGAGCTATTTATTCGTTTATTTAAAGCTCCCCTCTTTTTTTAAAGAGGGGAATGAATCTGCCAAAGGCAGAGAAAGGGGAGATTCCTCCTGTAAACGCGTACCCTGATCCCTCCGACCCGATAAATCGGGCCACCTCCCTTAGGAAAAGGGAGGAGCTATTTATTAGATTATATTTATATTTTCAGCAAAATTCCTTCATGCTACCTTGCCGGAAAACCATAACCCGACGAGTGCGGTCAGGCCCATGGCGACTGTTCCCCAAAAGGTGATTCGTACAACCGCCCTGCCTATACCTGAACCCCCGGTTTTGGCAGCTACGGCGCCCAATATGATAAGGAAGAAAATCGCAAAGCCGTAAAGGTAATATTCCATGCTCCTCACAGGTAAAAACAAAACAACCAGCAGGGGAAGAATTCCTCCTATGGTAAATGCGGTGCCGGAGGCCAATGCAGCCTGGACAGGTTTTGCTGCACTGATATCATTAATACCCAATTCATCCCGTATATGGGCACCCAACGCATCCTTCTCAGTTAATTCCCTGGCCACGGTCATGGCTGTTGTGGCCTTTAATCCCCTTTTTTGATAAATTTCAGCCAGTCTCTGCAACTCCAGGCCGGGGGATTCCAACAATTCCTGTTCTTCACGTTCTATATCTGCCTTTTCCACATCTGTTTGAGAACTTACAGAAACATACTCCCCTGCTGCCATAGATAATGCACCGGCTACTAATCCAGCCAGGGTAGCCAATACGATTGGTTCCCTGACATTGCTTGCCGCAGCAACTCCGATAGCAAGACTTGCCGTGGATAATATTCCATCATTTGCGCCTAAAACAGCCGCCCTTAACCAATTACTGCGGCCTATGTAATGGTTGTCCAAATACTTATCCGGGTCCTGTGATACCTTTTTCATCTGTACAAATATTCACAAAATATTGATTTTTAATGCCCATTATGTGCTTTCATAATATTTTTATTTTTTTAAAGCTCCCCTCTTTTTTTAAAGAGGGGAATGAATCTGCCATAGGCAGAGAAAGGGGAGATTCCTCCTGTAAACGTGTTCCCTAATCCCTCCGACCCGATAAATCGGGCCACCTCCCTTAGGAAAAGGGAGGAGCTATTTATTCGTTTATGACGGTTGGTATTGTCCATTTTTTTGTTGCAAGTCCAGTTCAGTGTCATCCTGAGCGGCAGATAGCCGAAGCAAACGAAAAAAGCGTCACTATTTTTAATTTAGCATGACTACATTTATTTTTATTGCTAACTTTTCAAATCACAACAGGAAGTAAAGGGTTTTACTTTGAATTTCCGTTGAAACCACAAATCCCGTTTCCATGCGATTTGGATGGGATTACACTATGGTTGCACATTCAGTTTATCAGAAAATTAAATTATGTCAGAATTGTTTGAAATTAAAGGTCGGGTCATCATTGTTAGTGGGGCTACCGGGGTTTTGGGATCAGCTATGTCCGAATACCTCGCCGGGGAGGGTGCCATTGTTGTGATACTTGGGCGCAATCCGGAAAAGGTGAATGCCCTTGTCAAAAATATCGAAGACAGGAAAGGGACCGCATTGGCAGCGGTGGCCGATGTTACGAATGAGGCACAACTACATGCCATCCGGCAGGAAGTACAGTCGACTTATGGCGCTGCACACGCCCTGATCAATGCCGCAGGTGGCAATATGCCCGGAGCCGTCATCATGCCGGACCAGAGCCTGATGGATTGTGATGTAACAGCATTGCAAAAGGTAATGGAATTAAATTATCTGGGTACTTTTTTACCCATCAAGATATTGTTACCCTTATTTTTGGATACCGGGAGGGGCAGCATCATCAATATTTCATCCATGTCTGCATCCCGGCCAATGACAAGGGTCATGGGTTATTCCAGCTCGAAAGCAGCGATTGATAACATTACCAAATGGTTGGCGGTTGAATTCGCCCATAAATATGGTGAAGGTTTAAGGGTAAATGCCATTGCCCCGGGATTTTTCCTCACCGAACAAAACCGGACCCTCCTTACACAGGAAGACGGGACGCTGACTTCACGGGGGCAGCAGATTCTGAACAACACCCCGGCAGGACGGTTTGGCAGTCCGGATGAACTATTGGGAGCTGTGCATTGGCTTTGCAGTGATGCATCAAAATTTGTTACGGGAACGATTGTGGAGGTTGACGGGGGTTTTGGTGCCTATGCCGGAGTATGATTTCGACAAGCTATTAAATTAAAACAGATATGAAACTATTAGAACAGACCATGCGGTGGTATGGCCCAAATGATCCGGTCAGCCTCAGTGATATCCGCCAGGCAGGGGCCACCGGGGTAGTAACTGCCTTGCATCACGTACCCAATGGGGAGATCTGGACCATAGCGGAAATACAACAGCGACGGCAAGGCATTGATAAGGCAGGACTGCGGTGGTCCGTTGTGGAGAGTTTGCCGGTACATGAGGCCATAAAGGCACGCAATGGGAACTTCAGGGATTACATCAACAATTATAAAACCAGCCTGCAAAACCTGGCAGCGTGCGGGATTCACACAGTGTGTTATAATTTTATGCCGTTGCTTGACTGGACACGGACCAAACTCGACTATCTCCTCCCGGATGGTTCCAGGGCACTCCGGTTTGAAAAACTGGCCGTCATTGCGTTCGACATTTTCATCCTGGGTCGCAAAGGGGTTGCAAACAGTTATTCCGATACGGAAATAGCAAGGGCCCAATCTTTTTTTTCCATTCTTACGGAGGAAGAAATAGCGGAGATCACCACCAACATCCTTAAGGGCCTGCCGGGTTCCGAGACCGGGTTCAGCTTGCAGGAATTTAAGGAAGCCATTACGGGCTATGAAACCATCGATGCTACTATGCTGGCCAAAAACCTCGATTTGTTTCTGAAAGATGTAATACCGGTTGCGGAAAATAACCAGGTAGTGCTATGCATTCATCCGGACGACCCACCGTTTCCGATTTTCGGGTTGCCCCGGGTGGTCAGTACAGCCGATGATATCCGCCGGATCTTCAAAAACAACGAGAGTATATCGAACGGGATCACCTTTTGCACCGGTTCATTTGGGGTAAGGCCGGATAATAACCTTCCGGCAATGGTACGCGAATTCGGGGAGCGGATACATTTTATCCACCTACGATCTACCCAACGGGACGATGCAGGAAATTTTTTCGAAGCGGATCACCTGGGAGGGGACGTTCCCATGTTTGAAGTTATGAAAGAACTTCTCCTCTGGCAGCAAAAAAGGGATAAGGCCCTCCCTATGAGGCCTGACCATGGACATCAGATGCTCGATGACCTCCGTAAAAATACGTATCCCGGGTATACGGCCATTGGAAGGTTGCGGGGGCTGGCTGAACTCAGGGGCCTGGAATTGGGGATCGCACACGCGATTTTAAATGGTTAAGTATAGGTTACTCTGTAGCTGTCAATTCCTTACGCTTCCTGTAACGCTCCGCAATAAAAGCTATAATCAATAACTGGGTGATGTGATAAATCATTATGGGCAAAATGTAAATACTGGAGTAGATACTGTTGGCAAACATAATTTTTGCCATTACGGATCCGTGGACCAACGATTTTTTGGAACCGCAGAACACAGCGGTAATGCGGTCTTCAGTAGAAAATCCCATTTTCTTTGAACCCAGCCCTATCAAAAACATAACAAGGGTGAATAGGGCGATTATGGCACTAAAAAGCAGCAACAGATCAACTATTTGGATATCGGAAAAAAGATGGGCCCCGAAAGAAATGCAAAAACTGGAGTAAACAATCAGGACAATGATGCTCTTGTCAAAAATACCGATCCAGGTGCTGTGTTTCATAACAAAGCGGCCCAGCCTGTGATGCAACAAAATACCCAGGGTGAGTGGCAGCACAATTTGTATCAATAATTTCGAAACCACTGTCATAAACGGAACGCCTTGTACATCGTTGATCACCAGGCCAAGCCACAACGGGGTGAGAATAACCCCTAAGAGGCCGGAAAGGCTGGCATTGAATATGGCTGCCGGGATGTTCCCCTTTGCAATGGAAACCATGACCACTGAAGAGGAGACTGTTGATGGCAGCACCGCCAGAAAGAACATCCCCACCCATAAATGGGTCGCTGTACCACTTGTCATAAGGGGTTTAAAGGGTAGTACCAACAATGGGAAAAGCAAAAATGTACTGATATGGATGAGCAGGTGCAATTTATAATTGTTCATACCCGCCCTGAAGATGGCGGGGGAGAACTTCAGTCCATAAAAAAAGAAAATAAAACCAATCCCAATGTCGGTCACCTGCTTCAGGGCCAGCTTGTCCGATCCATCCGGAAACCAGTAAGCCATCGGTATGCTTGCCAGCAGGGCCAGGATAAAACCGTTAGAGGACCCCTTTTTATTCGACATACAACAGCAGGTTTGATGACACAACTACGGGAAACAAAGTGCAAATATTACATTATTTATGAATATCCTCAGATAAAATATTTGGTAAGCGATAGCTGGGATACGCTGTAAGTTGGATTTAAAAGGGGAAAAAATACGGGATGATAAAGGACGCGGCAAGCCAGATTATAATGTTCAATGGGGTTCCGAATTTTAGAAAATCATTGAATTTATAATTTCCGGGCGCATACACCATTGTATTGGTGGGGTAGCTCATAGGCGTCATAAAGGTAAGGGAACAGGCAAACATCACCGCCACCAGGAAGGGCCGGTCACTGACCTGCATTACCCCTGCCAGGCTAATAACAACAGGCGTCATGAGGGCTGCGGTAGCCTTACTGGATATCAAATTGGTGGAAACGAAGGTGACGAGGTAAATAATGCTGAGGGTTAAATAGGCATCATACTGCCCCAGTGTGCCCTCAATGAATTCTGCCAGTAGTTTGGCCCCGCCCGTCTTTTCAAGTGCTGCGCCCATGGACAGCACCCCCGCCATCATAAAAATAACTTTCCATTCCACTGCATTGTAGGCTTCTACGGGCTTAAGTACCCTGGTAAGTACCATTAGTAAGGCCCCCACCATCGCACTTATTAATATTGAGGTTAAATTAAAGGCTGCTGCCGCTATCACCCCTATTCCAATGATAATTGCAGGAATGGCTTTTTTGTAGTTTGTCTTTTTTTCTTCATACGCTGTGAGGGTAACGATCATTTTTTGGGTCTCCAGTATATCTATATTCTCTTTTCTGCCCAATAGCAAAAGCATATCGCCCTCCTTGAGTTCCACCATAGCCAGCTTGTCAAATCTAAATTCGTTCCGGTGCCGGATCCCAAGAACAGACATATTGTGGTTTTGGCTGAACTTCTGCTCTTTTAAAGAATTGCCTGTAAGTCCGGATCCAAAGGGAATAATTACTTCATAGATATGATGATTATTACCCGATTCCTCTCCTTGTTTGTTACGTTTATCGCCCTTTATCTTATATCCTTTTAAATCCAGTAGCCTGTTAAATGCCAGCGGAGGAATGATCACTTTCAAAAGATCTCCCTGCAATATGACCGTATTGGGCGTTACATCATAAATCAGGGACCCATCCCGTAATATGGACAGGATACGGACCCCATAGTCCTGTACCAATTTTAGTTTTACAACGGGTTTGTTGATATCTGAAGATCCGTCCAATATGGTCAATTCCGTTATGTATTGCTCAGCTTCCCTGATAAGGGCATTGATGTTTTTCTTTTTGGGGAGTAAAAATGGCGCAACGAGAAAAATGTAGGTAAATCCGATCAGCAGCAAACAAAGTGCTGCACTGCTGAATTCAAACATCCCAAATTCTTCCAGGCCGTATTTCTTGGCATAACTGCTTACCAATATATTGGTGGAGGTTCCGATCAGTGTACAGGTCCCCCCGAATAGTGCCGCAAAGGATATGGGCATCAGAAGTTTAGCCGGGCTTATATTGGTTTCCCGGCAAACCGTCAGGGCAATTGGAAGCATCAGGGCAACGACGGCCGTATCATTGATAAAAGCGGAAAACAGGGCGGTTATCAGGCAAAATACAATCAATGCGACGATGTAATGAATTTTTGCCAGCTTGATGATCCTGTAGCTAAGCCCTTCCAGAATCCCGGAGTTAAAGACCCCTCCACTAACCACGAAGATACAGCCCAGCGTAAGGGTTGCAGGATGGTTAAAGCCCGAAAAACCCTCTTCCGGACTCAGTATTCCTGCAACGATAAAGGTGGCCATGATCAGGATGGAAGTGGTGTCAATTGAGAAATAATCCTTAATAAAAAGGAACATCCCGGCACCGATGATGCAAAAGGTAAGTATAAGGTTCAAATCCATATAACATGCATTGGTCAATGCCTGCTGCCAGAAGGTTTACTTCCTTTCCTGGCTTCAGACCGATCGTATAATTTTTTTAAACTTTTCTTTAATAGGGTAAACCTGTAGATACCGATCACCAGGAAAACACTACTGAATAATAATGAAAGTATTCCAAGTACTTCAAAGTTTGAAAACTCCTTGAGTTGAAAAAACGCAATACCCCCCAGTAAGAGGTAAAGTGATGACCTGATATACGACAACAGGGTCCGCTCGTTCGCAAGCCTTGTCCGTTCTATTGCCAGATAATCCCTTAAAATGATGGTTTCCTCCGGCCTGAAATCGCGCCCGAACCTCAAAAGGTTAATCTTTCGCATCTTAAAAGGCGTTCTGGGTAAATATTTCATCTTCCTGTTTTACCATAAATTTAATGGAACTTTCAATGGATGCAACTGTCCGGACGGGAATTGTGCTGATCCTGGCTATTAATGTATCCAAATGCTCCACCACATCATTAATACCCCGTACATTGATCTCACCCGAAAAGCGGTTTCGACCTCTTCAGAGTTGCGGTGCCCCGGGGCAAAAGCCCCGGGGAATTCTTTTGATTACATAATTAAAAGGGCCAGAAATACGGGACAAGCCAAAGGACAATGACAAATAAAATCAGTGTCAGCGGAAGTCCCACTTTGATAAAATCCACAAACCTGTACTTCCCCGGGCCATAGACCAATATACAGGATGGTTCAAAGGGGGCGATCAGGGAGACTGAGGCCCCCAGCATAATGGCTATTGCGAATGAACGCGGGTCCGCATGGAGAATCTGCGCGGCCTCCATTGCCACAGGCAGTACCACCAGGGCTGCGGCTGCATTGGACATCGGTTGGGTAAGGATTATGACCAGGATAACGAATCCGGCCATCACGTAATGAACACCTAAACCTCCCAACAAGTTTATAATATTGGATGCCAGGAATTCCGATGCCCCCGAATTGACCATCGCCGTGCCGAAAGCGCTCATTCCCCCTATAAGGACAAGCAGTTTCCAGTCCATAATCCTATAGGCACGTTCAATGCTCAATGCCCCAACCAATATCACGAGCAATGCCGCCGTTAGGAAAGCGATGGAAAGCGGCACAAGCTTCAGTGAGCCTGCTATGACTGCCACAACAAAAATGATTGCAGACAATATACCTTTCCGTTCCTTAAACATGGTCACCTTGAAATCCCCGAGAAACGAAAATTCCACGGAATTTCTGTTGGCATTCAAAGTGTCCTCGGTGCCCTGTATCAGGAGCACGTCCCCTATCTTTAATTTAAGATTGCCAATGGTTTGGGAAATTGTCTCTTCCCGCCGGTGGATTGCCAGTACAACGAGATCGAAGTTTTGCCTGAACCGGGATTCCTTGAGTGACCGGTCCAGAAGTCGGGAACCGGGGGTTATAAGGACTTCGGCCAGCCTTATCTTATCCGATTGGATGGGATTGTCCTTAAGGCTATCTGCCCGAACTTCCAAACCGGTCGATTCCTTAACCTTAATGAGGTCTTCCACCTTACATTCCACGAGCAGTATATCACCCTGCTCAAATCTTGTGAACCGATTGGGTATAAATTCGTCCCTGTCCCGGATCACTTTTAAAATCCTTATATCCCATTTTGATAGTTCCGACTTAAATGCGGACTGCCCTATAAGTTTGGATTTCCCTGAAATAACAATTTCCGAAAGGTATTGTTTTATCTGGTACTCTTCAATGAAACTCGCTTCCTTATGATCCGGTAAAAGCCTTTTCCAGAAAAGGAAGATGAACAGTATGCCTGTTATAAACAGGATGGAGCCGATCGGTAAAATTTCAAAAAAATCCAGGGGCGCCAGACCATTGCTCTCAATATAACCGCTCACCGCGACATTTGTGGAAGTACCTATTAGGGTACAGGTACCTCCCAATATGGAGGCATAAGCCACCGGGATGAGGACTTTGGAAGGACTTATTTTCAATTTTCTGCACATCCCCACTACTGGGCCGGTTACCAGTGCTGTGACTGTAGTGTTGTTCATGAATGCCGAGAGAAACCCGGTTACCAGCATGGTATAAATGACAAAAAGGGATTTACTCCTGACCAATTTGATCAGCTGGAAACCGATTTTGTCGAGCAAACCGGTTTCGGACAGGGCGCCTGAAATAATAAAAATAGAAGCAAGGATGACCATGAAATCACTGCTGAACCCTTCAAAAGCCTCTTCCGGACTTAAGATACCTGACAATGTCAGGACAATCAGAAGCGCAATGGTGACAATGTCCACAGAAAATTTCTCCATGGTAAAGAGGACCAGGGCTACCACCAGCAATCCAAGAACCAGCGCGATTTCCATATAGCGTTATTAGCCCATCGACCTCTTCGGAGGAGGGGTGCCCCGGGGAATTGCCCCGGAGAATTCTTTTGATTAAAGATAAATCAAAGCAGTTGCGTAAAGTTGTTTGGATCGAAATTATTTCTGCGCTTTCCCACTGCGCGATTTTACACGGGTTGATACGACCCTGAGAATGCCCTGCGGGAAATTTTGTGAGGTACAGGCCGGAGGATCAATTGCAGAGGGGCCATAATCAATTGTACGAATCATTTGGTATCCATCAAATTATGGGTGGGTATTTCAAAATCCGGGTTCCTTCGAGCTTCCACAGGGAAAAGAAGTATTGAATTATTACATCCAGTGCAATAAGATCATAAAAGACCATCCCAGGCAAGTCGGATCAACCCTCAGGCTATTCAGTCCAACGCCTTTTCCGTTTTTTTCAACAACTCCATAACCCGCAACTTTAAACTTTCCGGTTCAAGAATTTTGGCATAATCCCCGAACATCAGGTACCATCTGGGGAAACCCTGTTCTATATCGGCTGTCATAAAGGTCATCTCCACCTGATCCCCTGCAATTTCTTCAGATACAAATCCATAGTATTTCCTGTTTCCCTTGAGGTATCCGGCTACTCCCTTGTCCACCACTATCCTGACTTTGGTGTTTTGATATTCGCGGCCATTATTCCGATACTGGTCCAGGCTACCATGTGTTAAAAGGTAACCGGACTGTGTACGCCGGATTTTCAGGATCCTGTCTGTTCGAAACTGTCGGTAATCCTTCCTTAAATGGCAATAACCCAGTACATACCAAAATTGGTTTTCATAGAATAACCCAACCGGTTCAATCATTCTCTCGGAAGGATGATTTGCAAGGAGGGATTGATAGGCCAGGAATACCTGCTTCTTTTCCGCGATACTTTCAAAAAGGCATTCCAGTACGTCTGGGATATTACTGTTAAAAAGATCCTGTCCGGGGCTGATATTGATATGGGCTTCCAAAGCGCTGATCCAATCCTTTTCTTTACCCCTCAGCACTGATTTTATCTTGAACATCGCCGATTGGTGATGCGAACCCAGGGTTTTATCCGTGAATTGCTGCATCAGTTTTTCAGCAGCTACAAAACTTCCAGCCTCTTCCCGCGTAAACATAATAGGCGGTAAACGGTATCCATCCATAATGGAATACCCCGTTCCCGCCTCGCTTGCAATAGGCACCCCGGAATTTTCCAGGGTACGGATATCCCGGTAGATCGTTCTCAGGCTCACTTCAAATCGATCCGCCAGGTCCTGTGCCTTTACAATTCTCCTGGATTGCAATTGTATATGGATGGCAACTATACGGTCAAAGCGTTTTAAGGAATCAATACCCATGATGGAATTGTATCTGTTCCAAAGATAAGATTTCAATGCAAAGTACCGTTCCCATTTAATGCCCATACTTTTTCCTGCCTGATATACTTAAAATTATGTGTAAACTGCTGCCTGTAAACCTACCACATGATTCCTGTTTCATTAAGTAAGTATACTGCAAAGGAAATACCCGCCGCTGACAACAGTATGTCAGCTGCACCTGATCGTAAAACGGTTCTCAAAAAAAATGAAAGAAAAAATTCAGGAAATCCTTTCCTGCTGACAAACTGTTGTCACCCCCTTGTTTTATTTTTGAACATTGAATAGAAATTCACACTTAAATAGCAACATCATGAAAACGACAACAAAAGTACAAGAGCAACAAGTGGTAATTACCCCTTCCGAATTAATAGCGCACTGGCATGGGCACAGGACTTTGACCAGAAGAGTCATTGAAGCTTTTCCCGAAAAGGCATTATACAGCCATACCATCGGCGGTATGCGCACATTTGCGGACATGACAAAAGAACTCCTGGGAATAGCAGCGCCGGGCTTACGTGAAATTGCCACAGGGGAATCCGCACCCTTAGACGAACATTTTAAGGAGGCAGATACCAAAACCCGACTCCTCGAATTATGGGATGATTCCACGGAAAAGATCAATACGTATTGGGCCCAAATCCCTGAGGAAAGGTTCCACGACCAAATCAAATTATTCGGGCAATACGACGGAACCGTGCTGTCGAGCATTTTGTATTTTATCGACAATGAGATCCACCACCGCGGGCAAGGCTATGTTTATTTGAGGTCTCTGGGCGTGGAACCCCCCGCATTCTGGGATCGGTAATCCAGCCTGAAATTTTTACAAAACCAAACTAATAGGTGTCAAGATGGTTGAAATTTTTAGAACGAATGTCACGGAAGAGGGGCAGGCAGTATTGCTTCTAAAGCAATTGCAACTGGAATTTCCGGCTTACAGGGTCAATTTTGATTTGGAAGATAGCGATAATATCCTGCGTATCACCAGTAAAGCGAACATGATCAATACAGAGCGCGTGATCAGTTTTGTGCAAAAATCGGGATATGTTTTACAACTTTTGCCCGATGAACCGCCGGGAGTTCAATTAGATCGCCAGATTTCTAAAGTTTCATAACCTAATTCCTATTGGAATCAGTAATTTCATGTACAACAGCACAATGGACATGTGGTATGATATACCCTCTGCCTCAAGTCCTTTTCCCTGTCCGGTAAATCTTACGGTCCAGGGGAATCGCTCATTGGGCCTGTAAAATACAGTGCTAAGTGTGAAGAAGCTTAACCCCTATATACCAGCAGCTTAATGATTGATTTTGATAACCGACCTGATTTTCGTAAATTTGCAAAGTGCAAATACCAAAATAATGGGATTGCTCGCAATGAATTCATTCCCTACCACACTGAGTAATGGATTGAATTTAAGCCTTTCTACCCCTGGATTTTCGAGAGGGGGATACGGTGCATATCCAGGCACCGGTAAGGGATTCCATTGAATAGTAAACTTTAGGGTATTGCAACATCCCACAAAAAACGAGTGTATGAAATTTGTTTATATCAAAAGAAGTACCAGAACGGAAAAAAGATACTCTCAAAAAATGGGGAGGCTGAAGACGAACGTGACCTACATTCAGCAATATATACTGGGGTGGCCCGTAAGGACACTCCACAAATACAGAGAAACCTATTACGGAGAGGTAAAAGATTGTAGGGATTGTGTGCTTTCCAGATAAAATACAGATTCAAATTTTTATAAAGGTTACCTGGTATAAACTCCAACTAGGTGACACGGTTACCTCATCTCCTGCGCACAGGTTTTAATTTACAATTCCGGTTATCCTTTACCGGCTTAAGAAATTAATTAAGTACTCCACAGCCCGGCGAATTGACTTGTTCCTAAGAATGTGCTTTTCATCCTTCAGCCAACGGATTCAGAGGTCCTCCTCATTAGACGATATCCAAACCACCCAACCCTCTCCAAGGGGTTTAATTCCTGGCTATAGCATGTAAAATGTTTGCCTGGGAAATTAAGAGATTCTCCTCACCCGCAACCGCTTAGGCGGTCTCGATCTCTCCAGAGGAGAGCTGCCCCGCGGCAAAGCACCGAGGAATTCTTTTGATTCAATAATATACAACCATAAAATTCACCTCCCGGTTAACCTCCCTGAAGGTCGGAAAAGAATGAATTTGTAGGGCGATTCCTTGTTAAAAATAATTGTAAGTAATTACTTCAATTAATTAGTATTCAGTGCATTTCATCGATAGTTATAGTCTCTATATAGAATATTTTTTAATTGGTATTGGAGGCGTTTAAAATAGATTATTTTTGATTGAAGAATTCTACCCCCTCGCTTTCCAATAGCGACAGAATTAATTTTATTTCATTGATTATTACCAAATAATCTACAGTCATGGGGAAGAAAACTACGCATTTTACTTTCTGGGTATTTATATTGACAATGGGCTTTTCGGCCAGCGCACAGCAACTGCACATACAGGCCAATGCGGCATCCATCGCCAACGAAGCCAATGCCACGACTGGCTGGAACCAGGAAAGTGCCATCTTAACATCAGTGTCCGGGAATGCCCAATTGGGCTCCTTTTTTTTGCGACTTACGTCTACAGCCTCCACAGCACCGGCAGCTCGTCGGATGTCCTATGGTTTCAATGCGGTGGTCGGGCAGCAATACCAGGTCCGGATCTGGGCACGCCGGGGCACTAGTGTTTCCACTAATCCCCAGCCGGCTTTTACCGCATGGACCGGTGTTTCCGGGATGACTGCACAAACCATTACCGGAACGACCTGGGCAGAGTATGTTTTTACGGTGACAGCTACGGCGATCCGACCCCTGATCCGGGTCTATGCAGGCAATACCAATACCCAGAATGTCGCCGGGAACACGGTGGAGATCGACAATGTATCCATTCTGCCAGCTGGCACCGATACAACGGCCCCTACTCCACCATCAAACCTGTCGGCTTCCAATATTACACAAACCTCGGCAAACCTGTCATGGACAGCTTCCACGGACAATATTGGCGTCACTAATTACGGGATCTATAATAATGGATTACTACAGAACTCCACTGGTAGTACCAGTACGAATTTCCTGCTTACGGGCCTTAGCCCCTCAACTTCCTACAACCTGACGGTCCGGGCGTTGGACGCCGCGGGGAATGAATCCGCCAACAGCAATACTGTAACATTTGTGACCGGAAATACCACGGCGGTTCCTTACACAACGGATAATGCCAACCTGATTACCGTGGACTGGACAGCACGGGACCTTTTCGCCAACAGGAACCTGGGGATTGGAACTACGAATACGTACGGATATCGACTGGCCGTGGCCGGTGGGGCCATCGCGGAATCAGTCAGGGTGAAGCTACAATCCCAATGGCCGGACTTTGTATTTACAGATACATACGCCCTGCCGAGCCTGGAAGAGGTTGAACATCATATAGAAGAACAGGGTCACCTCATCGGGATACCCAGTGCAGCGGAAGTAATGCAAGATGGAATCGATCTGGGGAACATGAATGCCAGGCTGCTGCAGAAAATAGAGGAACTGACACTTTACATCCTGCAACTGGAAAAGAGGATACAAGGCTTTGAGGAGGAAAACAGGAATCTGCATCAGTTGTGGGTGAAAGTAGCCGCATTGGAAGAAAAATCACATGAATAACCATACCCTACTCTAAAATACCGATGAAACCGGGTTAATCGCTTATTTTGACACTGGTGATGGCATTCATAAAGTACCTGACCGTGAATGGCCGCAGGGATAACGGCCCCACAACCCAATTCCCTGTCATAACTATCTGAAGATTGTCATCGACCCCTATCGCCCAGTTCCAGGAAACGCTCCGTTATATCTCTGTAACCTTTCCTGTTACCACACATGATAGTATGATTGAATATATACCCTTTGGGAATCTGGGATTTTAGATACTTGGGCATTCGAACTATATGGCATTTCCAAAACGCTCTGGGCATTATCATACCTAAAGGAATAAGCTGAACAGATTGTATTATGTTGTAAGGATGAACCGTTACTTGTACAATGAGGAAATCAGAAAGGCTTTCTCTAAAATGATCCCTAACCATTGACCGAATGTAACTTCAGGTAAATGCCGCCCGTAAATGGAACCCTTTTATACAAAAGACCGATGTAAGATCCTGGAACCGGATCGACCTAAAGATCAGGTTTTGTTTGGGTACAAATTACAGGGTCTACATGAGTCTTATCCTAATGTATAACTACTTGATTCATAAGTAGTTTAGTAATATTATTCTTACAAATAGTTGTAGTAAAATATCAATCCAACAAATATGATAATGTATTTCATCGATGGTTTTAAACCTTTTAAAGAATATACTTAAAACGGTATTAGATACGTATTAAATGGGTTATTTTTAAATTATGATTTCTACCCCCTCATTCCACCCCCTCGCTATTCTATAGCGACAGAATTAATTTTATTTCATTGATAATTAACTAAATAATCCACAGTTATGGGGAAGAAAACTACGCATTTTACTTTCTGGATTTTTATTTTGACCTTGGGCTTTTCGGCAAGCGGACAACAATTGCACACCCATGCCAATGCAGCTTCCATTGCTAATGAGGCGAATGCCACCACTGGCTGGATCCAGGAAGCTGCCCCTATTTCGTCAGTGAATGGTGGTGCACAGCTGGGAACCTTCTTTTTACGGCTTACCTCTTCAGCTTCTGCAGGCCAGGGATCTCGCAGGATGTCATACACCTTCCCTGCGCAGGTTGGGCAGGAGTATGAGATCAGGATCCGGGCAAGGGAAGGCACCCAGGTATCTGCCAATCCGCAACCTGCGTTTGCCTCCTGGGTTGGCGTTTCGGGCTTTACTACCCAGGTTATATCGGGGACCCAATGGACAGAATACGTCTTTACGGTAACCGCTACTACAACGCAACCCCTGATCCGTGTGTGGACCGGCAATACCAGCACTCAGGGTGTCGCCGGGAACAGAGTGGAGATAGACAATGTATCCATCCTGCCGGCGGGCACTGATACCACTGCGCCTTCCGCCCCCGCCAACCTTGTTTCTTCAAACATCACGGCGAACTCGGCCAACCTTTCCTGGACAGCCGCCACGGACAATGTGGGTGTCACTAATTACAGGATCTATAACAATGGTTCCCTGTTGACCCCCACCGGTGGTACCGGCACAAATTTCCTGCTTCCCGGCCTTAACCCCTCTACTTCGTACAACCTGACACTGCGGGCTGTGGACGCTGCGGGCAATGAATCCGCCAACAGCAACATCGCCGCTTTCGTGACCAGTTCAAACGATACCCAGGCCCCGTCTGTCAGCATTTCCTCTTCCGCAAGCTCCCCCACTAATACCAGCCCCATTCCCCTGACCATCACTTTTGATGAGCCGGTTACGGGCTTCGTCCTGTCTGATCTGACCGTTGGCAACGGCACCGCTGGAAATTTCTCGGGTAGCGGCGCGAGCTATTCTGCCAGCATTACCCCGGGAGGGAACGGATCGGTGACTGTGAATATTGCGGCGAATGCTGCCTCGGATGCTGCAGGCAATGGAAATACGGCAGCCCCGCAATTCAGCATTGTGTCTGATACCAGTCCTCCTACTTTGCAGATTTCCTCATCGGCAGGCTCTCCAACCAATACAAGCCCAATCCCTGTAACCCTCACCTTTAACGAAACAGTTACAGGCCTCCAGCTTACGGACCTGGTCGTTGGGAACGGAAGTGCCGGAAATCTATCCGGTACAGGGGCCAACTATACGGTCAATATCACACCGGCCGGCAACGGAACCGTTACGGTGGACCTGCCCACCGGAGTTGTATCGGATGCTGCCGGGAACGGCAATACTGCGGCCACCCAGTTCAGTATTCAATACAGTTCCGCGCAGCCATCGGTACTCATTTCATCTTTGGAAACTTCCCCCACCAATAACGCACCTATCCCGATCAGCATCACCTTCAATGAGGCGGTGACCGGATTTACACTGGGAGATCTGGTTGTGGCGAACGGAAGCGCAGCGAATTTCTCGGGTTCCGGTGCCAGTTATACGGCAAACATAAATCCGGCAGGCAACGGGCTTGTAACAGTGGATATCCCTGTAAATTCCGCAGTAAACGGGGTCGGAAACGGAAATACGGCTGCCCCGCAATTCAGCATCGATTTTGACGGTACCTCTCCAACTGTATTGCTGGCATCCACGGAAAGCTCCCCGACGAGTGCTAACCCAATCCCCCTGACCATTACCTTTAACGAGGCAGTGAGCGGGTTTACTCAATCAGATTTGAACGTAGGCAATGGATCTGCCGCAAATTTTTCGGGTAGCGGCGCCAGTTATTCCGCCAATATCACGCCTGCCGGAGACGGCACGGTAACTGTAAACGTCGCCGCTGGCGCCGCCACAGATTCCGCCGGGAACGGCAATACCGTCGCTCCACAGTTTTCCATTGTATACGAGGAGGCAGATTCACAACCTCCGGATCCGGTATCGGACCTATCCGCTTTGAATATCACGGATAGCCGGGTAGACCTCAGCTGGTCAGCACCTTTTGACAATGTAGGTGTCACCGACTATGAAGTATTCCGTGACGGTTCCAGCCTTGGGTTTACCGGAGGTTCAACTGCCAAGAATATCTCCGGCCTGGATCCTGAAACCTCCTATATTTTTACGGTTTATGCGCAGGACGAAGCCGGGAACGTATCGGGCATCAGCAATATTGTGACTGTAAATACCACTGAAGTGCATTACACTACTGCCAATGCCAACCTGACCACTGTAGACTGGAGGACCCGGGACCTTCTGGTTAGCGGGAATTTGGGAATTGGTACCACGAATACACAGGGGTATCTCCTGGCAGTGGCAGGTGGGGCCATAGCGGAATCAATGAAGGTGGAATTGCAGTCTAACTGGCCAGATTTTGTTTTCCTGGAAACCTACCCCTTACCAAGCCTTACAGAGGTAGAGCGCCATATTGAAGTACAAGGCCACCTTATCGGGATCCCGAGTGCAGCGGAGGTAGCGGAAAATGGAATAGACCTGGGCGACATGGATGCAAGGCTGTTGCAGAAAATTGAGGAACTGACCCTGTATACCCTGCAACAGGAAAAACGGATACAGGACCTGGAGCAGGAAAACAGAGAACTGCAACAATTGTGGGAGAAAGTAAAAGCACTGGAAGAAAAATCACGGGAATAAACCTTTACTACAAAAATTAAATGAACGAATCCGGATCGCTCCTATGGGACATGGCGGATCATATTCGCGGTACTCCATTCCTTAGGAAAAAATAACCAAAAAGTATTTCCATGAAGTGATATTATGGTAAAAGGATACGTTTTTCAATGCCTTTTATGCCCTCAGAAATGGCCACAACCATGTGAATGACCTGGCGTTGTTGCACCAGGGAAAATTTCAACAATGGTGTTTCGCCACGCTCTGCTATTCCATATTTTCCCTATGTGAGCTGACGTACAAAATCCCGTTACCAACACTATCTATAACGTAGGTAAAGCGGCGTACCGTTTCATCCGGAATGGTAAGGTATCTTCCCAGATTCTTTCCGTCAGTGACACAATAGATTAAGGGGTCATCTTTTAAAGGATCATATCGCAATTCTTTATATTCTGATGTATCATTAGGATGCAAATCCTCAAACATCATAGAAAATAATGAAACATGAGTGAAGACGCGATCACTGCCATTGATCACCCGAATTTTAGTGGTGTCATCCTGAGATACAGGCCATTTTGGATTTATGGATTTTGGTTCCACGGAAAAAAAGGATAATAATAACAGTATTAAACTATACTTGATCCTATTCATAGCTGTAAAAATAAGAAAGATTTGCATGCGTTTAAAAACCGCATTGAAGTCTTTTGACTTTTTTAAGGTCTATGAAATCCCATATAATTCTATGACATACACTTCCCTGACAATATAGTGGCAATAAGCGCATAATCCGCCTTTAAAAGTGTATTTTTAAGACAAATATCTTTGGAAATGAGATGCCTGCTCTATCTTTCCCTTTTGGCATTTGGAGCCTATTCTCACGCTCAGATCCAGGTCATTGGAAAAGTAATTGAGTACAATGATAAGGGAAAGACCCTTGTTGTGCCGGATGCAAATGTGTACTGGCTGTCCAGCACCGTCGGCACAGTAACAGACTCCCTGGGAAATTTCAAAATTCCTTATCAAAGCACCTTAAATAAACTTGTGATAAGTTCTGTTGGCTTTCGATCCGATACAATCCCCGTAAACAGACCTAATTTGGGAAACATCGTTCTTTACCCCACTGTAGTTTTGGACGAGGTTATCGTTGAAAAAGAAGTGGCTTCTTTGCAAAAATCGTTGTTCAAAATTCAGAATGTTGTGTCGGTTGACAGCCGGGAAATGTTAAAGGCTGCCTGTTGTAATCTGTCTGAAAGTTTTGAAACCAATCCAACCGTGGATGTCAATGTATCTGATGCCATACTGGGCGCAAAACAAATACAGATGCTTGGCCTCAATAGCCCCTATTTGTTATTTACGCAAGAGAATATGCCCTCCATCAGAGGGGCCTCACAAGTCTTTGGGCTCTCTTTTATACCCGGTTCCTGGATTGATGGGATTCAGATTACCAAAGGTGCCGGCACCGTTATCAATGGTTATGAAAGCATTTCCGGCCATATTAACAGTGAACTTGTGAAACCTTTGTCCGATAAACATTTTTTCCTGAACATTTATGCAAATAATTATGAACGTTATGAATTCAATTCCAGGCTGAACCATCTCATCAGTGATGATTTGGGGGTTGGTTTGTACCTGCATGCGAACCTCAGAGATGGGGTTATCGATGCGAATGGGGATTCTTTTTTGGATACCCCTTTGGCCCATCAGGTAAATTTCATGAATCGTTGGCAATATATGAATCCTGAGAGCGGGTGGGTAAGCTACGCCAACATCCAATACCTTTCAGACAATAAAAAGATGGGGCAGACTGACTTTGATTTTAAAACGGACAAATTAACGACCAGTGCCTGGGGAAGTGAGATCAATACCTCCCGGCTTGATATTTCCGCCAAAGTTGGGTATGTAGTGCCGGATCTGCCCTACCAAAGTTATGGTCTTCAGCTCGCTTACAGCTCTCATGACCAGGATTCATATTACGGCTTAACGGTCTATGACATCAATCATGATTCATTCTATACCAACCTTATTTTCAACAGTATTATCGGTAGCACCCAACACAAATTCAAAACAGGAATTAACTTTAATCACGATAGTTTTAGTGAGTTGGTCAATTCAGCAATGTTCAACCGTGATGATAATTTGCTCGGAGCATTTTTCGAATACACTTATGATAATCTGGAAGGACTTAGTTTTGAAGCAGGCCTGCGTGCAGACAGTCATAACAATCTGGGAAATTTCCTTACCCCAAGATTCCATTTGCGATACGCATTATGGGACAAAGCCAGTTTCAGGGCATCTTTTGGAAGGGGAAAAAGAGGCGCCAATATATTCGCTGAAAATCAACAATTGTTTGCCTCATCCCGGCAAATATCCATTTCTGACAGGGGAGGCAGATATTATGGCCTCAATCCTGAAATAGCGTGGAATTATGGCGTCAGCTTCATCCAAAAATTGTATCTGGGGAACCGTGTGTTGGATTTTTCGATCGACTTTTACAGGACGCAATTCGAAGACCAGGTCATCGTGGATTGGGAAAATCCTAGGGTAATTTCCTTTTATAATCTTGAAGGCAGGAGTTATTCCAACTCTTTGCAGTTGGATTTGAACTATGAAATCATACAGGCTTTGCAATTACGGGCAACCTACAAGTATTTTGATGTGGTCAGTGATTACACTACCGGATCTCTTAAAAAACCCCTGCAACCATCCTTCCGGGTATTTATGAATCTCAGTTATGAAACACCTAAAAAGAACGAAGGGAGACAATGGAGGTTCGATCTTACCGCAAATTGGCTGGGAAGGCAGCGTTTGCCGGATACATCTGCTAATCCCGAGGAATTTCAGCTCCCATCACATTCCCCGTCATATGGATTGCTAAATGCCCAGGTTACCAGAGCCTTCTCCAATAAATTCGAAATATATGTTGGCGGCGAAAACATAGGCAATTTTACGCAAGAGCAGCCAATTTTATCCAATACAGAACCGTTTGGCACTTATTTTGACAGTACCATTTTGTATGGCCCCGTTTTGGAAAGTGCCTATTATGCCGGATTCAGATATAAAATTTAACGCAGCAATATGAAAAAACCAATCTTGATTGCTCTATTGACAGTGGTTGGAATGGGTCTTGTCCATTGCCAGGAAAAGAATAAACCCGTAAGTTTTGAGGTCAGGGGAAATTGTGGGATGTGCAAGAAACGTATTGAAACCGCAGCGGTAAAGATAAAGGGGGTAAAATTTGCCATGTGGAGTCCGGAAACCAAGGAATTCAAAGCCATCATTGATGAAAGAAAGTGTTCTGTACCGGACATTCAAAAGAAAATCTCTGAAGTGGGGCACGATTCAGAAGGATTTACCGCCCCTGAAGAGGTTTATGAAAATCTCCCCGGGTGTTGCAAATACAGGAATCCGGAAAGCATTCACATGGATCATGGAAACCATTGAACAGCATTGGTTGCATGGAAAGTGTGCAATTGTTCGCACTTCTACAACTTAACAACCCGTTTCACGACCAAAATTTTACCAAAGGCATCCGATACGCGTATTACATAAAAACCTGAAGATAAACCGTATAGGTTCTTTATTACCAATGTGTCCGTATTTTGAAATGCTTCCTCTCTCACCGGCATTCCCATCATGTTAAACACTTCGATAACACAATCCTTTTTCTTACTCAGTTTGATAGTAATGGTATCCCAGAATGGGTTCGGGGCAGCACTTATAATAATTGGCTCATCTTTCAGGAGATCTCCTCCTTCCTCCCATACAACGGGTTCGAATAGCTTATCTGAGAAGGGATATGGTTTCCTCTGGTTTGGGCCGACAAGAAAAGATGGGGCAAAAGCTGGAGGGGTTCCAGTATCGATCGATGCCATAAAGGAAGAACCTGCTGCAGCTTCAAACCCCGGTACAAGATTGATTTCGTTTACTGATTCCATTCTAGCAACGGCTCCTGCAGGAACCAAAAAATTATTACCGGCCTCAATATTATACTGATAATAAAATATTTCTTCCGGATTATAGGTATTACTCACAATATAGTTATCCAATTGTGCAAGACCATTCTCCCCATAAAATATACCGAATACCCTGCTATCTGTGATATCATTGGGATCGACAGAAGGCAAAACTTCTCCATCAAATATATAGGTCCCATCGTAACGCAACATAGAGGTTGTGAGGTATGAGGAACTTTGGTGTATTTCCTCCAAGTCGTGCCAAACCTTGTCCACGAAAGAATGGTGGAAAAAAAATACCGGATCCCTGGGCGAAAGTGGTGTGGGCATGACACCCCCTGTCCATTGGTGGGCACCTCTGTGCACAGGCCTTCTTTCCAATTCATTGGAGAATTCGAAAAAATCGGTCATATTCATTAAATTGGAAACCCGAAGAGGCGTTGGGAGAGTACCTATCTCACCCAAATTCCTGTTCAGGGACCAGTTTGTGTTAAAACTTCCCAAAAAGCCCTGGGCCCATAAGGCATCTGCTGATGACTGATAAATCGAAGTATCCCAGTAACCCAGGCTTAATTCCGGATTGATTTCCTGAACGGCCTGCTCCAATTCAAATATCATCCTTCTGTGCCAGGCCAAAAAAATCTCGCGCTCAGTCTCATCCGGCAGGTTAAAATGCAGGTCCAACCTCGTTGGGTCTGCCGTGTTATCAGAATTGAAGAAATTTGCATGGAAGGTCGCCATGTCATTGAAAATATCCGGTCCGTTTCGAAGCGCATAAAATGCATTGACCAGGCCCGATATTTCATAATCGTTCATCTCGGCAAAACTTTTCCGAATGCTTTGCGAATAGGATTTGAACGAAAAAATCAAAAGAAAAGTTATCGCTATCAACCATCTGGTCCTTTCCATCTGAATCTCTTGTTTATTACTTTAATAATCAATTATAAACGAAGCTATAATTATAATTATGAATATTAATTCAAAGTCTGTCAACGATCATTTTTTATCGACGAATGACTCAAAGTTAGGGGAAGTATTTTCGCTGAAATGAGCCTTAAATTTTATCCTGGTCCAGGTATTCAACTGATATTTGATAAGCGATCAGACAAAGTATAACAAAATCACAAACAGGCTCAGCGATCTCATTATACCAGTGGAACTAAAATACAAAATTTTAGGTTCCCGGCATTAAAAAAACTCATTGAATAAACTTACTTTTTGCTCTGGTAAGATCTCAATTATGTCTTATCAACAATATTCCGTGAAATAATAACAACACAACACGAATATCTTGCCTCCAGGGGTGATAAGGGTGGTTTCCGGGGTTTGGTATCCCTGGTATATACGTGGCGGAAGTGAATGCAGGTGGGGAACCCAGCTAAGGGAAAAATTCATCAAAGAATAAACCTACGGTCCGGAAAACATTAGAGATTCCTGCCTATGCAACTGCTGTAAAGCTGAACTCCGTGATTCTCAATTACGGGAAGAAGTACCTGAAATGGACCAAGTAACAGATAAAAAACGGGGCGCAGGCCTTGTAGCGAATTTTTTGGTCAAAGACGAATCAGTTATGACCATTTCCAGGCTGTTTGTAAGCCATTTTCCCATTATACTTCAATGACACCCACTAAAAAAGCCCCGAAGGAGCTTAAAAAAGATCGCCTGGCCTAAAATTATGGGCTGCAAGGATTACCATTGTAATACGTTCGTGATACAGTCATCACAAAGATCTGTCGTTTTGGCTATGCCCACATTTTTTTATCGGCTCATAGTAAAGCGTTACTGCACCACCACTAAAGGGTTTGGCTTTTATGAGTTTAAGAATAATCCTGTCGTTTATATTTTAAAAAAAATGCAAACCGCATACAGCAACAACAGGGTGAACACAAAGTTGGTATTCATCAATCAAATTAAGTTTCATTAGCTGTATAATTAAACCCCGACTGCCAACTAAAATGTCTTTACCCGATTGTTGTTTGAGTTCTAAAACTTCTTCTTCAATAGGTTGATCTGACAATCTTGCGCTGTCCCATACTACATCTTTCAGCGTATGCGAAAAGACAATTTTTGGAATTTTGTCTATAGCCATTGCAAAGTCGTCCATTGATTTTTCCCCTGAAGGATTTTTTATCAGAGTTTGCCAATATCCCATAAGTTGATATGTTACTCTGCCGTATAGAATCGCATCTGCGTTTCTTAATAGTTCCGTATAATGTTGATGTATTTCTTCATCGGGAAGGCCTGCCGTATGATCGCAAAACCCGTCAAGTGTCATATTAATTGCTGCAATTAGTTTTCTCATAATTTATTTTTACTGCTTTATATTATTCCTGATCGTTTTCTGCAGTAAGTTTCAGGATGGCACTGCTGCCAGCCATCTGACTAATGTTTGTGCATAAGCAGTGGCGGGAATAAGTTGCGCGGCACTGTCCCAGGGAACCAAATGCTTTTTTAAAAAATAAACTAAATACCTACATCTCGTCCCACCATTGATTATACATTTTGTGCCTGTTGAACATCTTAGTTACTATAGATAGGGATCTGATAGATATGGTCGGAAATTCCTGGGATCTTAGCTATACTCAGGTATCTTTAAAAGGCCGGTGGCACAATCGTGGCCCGGTCTCCATCCTCCCGTTGAAATGATCCGTCTTTTCTTGTTTGATTTCTTTAAGCGCCAATCATACCTGTCTCGACTTTTCCAGCGCGTTTGTAGTTAACAAGAATCACGCCGCTTGTTGTAACACTACTCTCAGTTAATGTAAATGCAGCCGGAATCGTGCTGCCATCAAACAACTTTTTTCCTTTACCAAGAGTCAGCGGGTGAATTTTGAGCCGGAGTTCGTCCACCAGATCATTCTTAAGCAGCAGCTGAATCAGCTTACTACTGCCCCAAACCTGAATGTCACAGCCGTTTGAATTTTTGATTTTTTTAATATCTGCCAGGCTTGTAAGGAATACTGAGTTTTTCCAATCTGACTTATTCATGGTCTTTGATAAGACGTATTTTGTGCCATCATTGATACCTGGCCAAAAGTCTGCATGTTTGGGCCAGTAGTCGGCCCAAATCTCATACGTTGTTCTGCCCAAAAGGTAATCAGCCGGTTCCAATTCTTTTTCCACAGCCTTATGATAAACTTCGTCTGAATACGGGGCAACCCAGCCGCCATATTTGAACCCACCTGATGTATCTTCCTTCGGTCCGCCAGGTGCTTGCATGACACCATCCAATGCAATCATCGATAAAACAATTAATTTTATCATAATACTGCTGTTTTAATAAGATACAAATCTCGCAAACAAATACGGTGTCATTGCATTGTGAATGCGACAATTACAGTGGCTGAATGCGACACGTATTGGTAGTGAAAGCTGTATAATTTAAACTCTCCTTCGCTCCTGCGGATCTACGGAGGTTCCGCCGGTTTCAGAAAACGACCCATTAAGTATCTGACCAACTCATACTTTGTAATCTGACTGCATTCAATATCGCTAATAATGCTACCCCAACATCTGCAAATACTGCTTCCCACATGGTAGCAATCCCGCCCGCTCCCAATATGAGTACAATAGCCTTAACCCCAAAAGCCAGGGCAATGTTTTGCCATACGATACGCCGCGTTGAGCGCCCGATTTTTATAGCCCTTACAACCTTGCCTGGCTGGTCGGTCTGAATAATGACATCGGCAGTTTCAATGGCCACATCGCTGCCAAGGCCTCCCATTGCAACACCTATATCACTGGTGGCCAATACAGGGGCATCGTTGATTCCGTCACCTATGAAAGCGACGGTTGTATCCGGTTGTTTTTTCAAGCGTTCCACTTCGTTCAGTTTATCTTCCGGAAGTAAGTTGCCTTTGGCCCAATCGAGGTTCAACTCCTTGGCCACCTGCTGGGTAATGGAATCCTTATCGCCAGATAGCATAATAATTTTAGAGATACCCGATTGCCTGAGCTGCTTTATGGTCTCGTGTGCATCTTCCTTTAGTTCATCGGCTATAACAACATAGCCTGCAAATTCACCGTTGATGGCAACCATCACTATCGACTCCACAATATTGACAGCTTCCTCAGGTACTTCAATTTTGTTCAATTTGAGCAGGGCTTGGTTCCCCGCCAGAATAACCTTTCCGTTCACCGTCCCTCTTAAGCCCTTTCCGGCAACTTCGGTTACCCCGGTAGCCTTATATCCTTCCCCTTTTGCATTGTACTCCATTATAGCCCTGGCAATGGGATGCGTGGATTGCTCTTCCATCGCGATCAGGTATTTCATAAATTCCTTCTCTTCCAATATGATGGAAATGATTTCCTTAATTTTGAATACCCCTTTGGTGACCGTGCCTGTTTTGTCCATTACCACGGTGTTCACTTTGGTTATAGTGTCTAGAAAAGAAGCACCTTTGAACAGGATCCCGTTCCGGGATGCCGCGCCCAAGCCTCCGAAGTAGCCTAGTGGAATGGAGATGACCAGCGCACAGGGACACGATATCACCAGGAATATCAACGCCCGGTACAGCCAATCCCTGAACACATAATCATCTACAAAAAAGAAAGGTAAAAAAGTTACCCCAATAGCCAGAAACACAACAATAGGAGTGTAAATACGAGCAAATTTTCTGATAAATAATTCTGTTTTTGATTTTAACGCGGTAGCATTCTGAACCAAATCCAGTATCCGGGCAATGGAGCTATCCTGAAATTCCCTGCTTACTTCAACTTCTATTACGTTTTCCAAATTTATGCTGCCCGCAAAAACAGTTGCACCTTCTGTAATGGTATCGGGTTTGCTTTCACCTGTTAAGGCCGCGGTATTGACCGATGTTTTTTTAGATAGGAGTTTACCATCCAAAGGTATTTTCTCGCCGGCACGCACCTGGATTTTCTCGCCGATGGCTACTGTTTCGGGTTTGACAGACACAAAATCGTTGTTGCGATATACCAGGGCCTCATTGGGTCGTACATCCAACAAGGCCCTGATATTTCGTTTGGCCTTGATAACCGCCGCGTTC
>JBGTLT010000196.1:0-12937 GCA_041743975.1 Zeaxanthinibacter sp. | reverse complement strand
TTTGCCGCCGGAAGGGAGGTCCTGTTTTCGCTGTTTTGGATGATCGCATCGTCAAATCCACCGGTAAAGTAAGCCTCATATCCTATCATCCATTTTCTGGTAAAATACTTGCCGTACAGCCCAAACCCGGGCGTACTCCAGGTTGCCGGCAGCATTTGGGTAGCAGCGATGGGGCGGTCCGTAAACTCCCATTTGGGCCCGTCGTGGTTTTGGTTAAAAGCGCCTATGGGATTCAGGATGATACCCCCCCGAAGATTCAACAGCGGGTGAAACTCCATGTCGAGCGAAGCAAACTCAATGGCAATTTCCCTGCCTCCTTCCTCGAATTCAATTTCGGTCAGGAACTTTAATCTCCTGGAAACGGTAGAGGCAACAAAAAGGGTTAGCCTTCGCGCCTGGAACTGTTGTCCTTCACTAATCCCATCGGTACCCAGGTGTTGCCAGTTGACTTCCATATAGCCTCCGAGGGAAACCGGTAGCTTTCCCAAACCGAGAAAGGGACGGTTATAAGTGGCATCCATGTTCATTTGCCCCTGAAGGGTATCTGCCGGCACCCTTTTTAAAAGGGTGCTGTCTATCTGGCTTAGGACCGGAGTACTGTTTAATAGTACGCATCCGGCAAATAATGCCACCATATAGATCGTTCTCATGCGAGGGAGATTTTTAGCTCGTTGCCGGCAATGGTAACCGGAAAGGTCCGCAGGTTTTCGTCTGCAGGGCCATGTGTAACTTTTCCGCTCGTTTCAAATTCACTACCGTGGGCAGGGCATTGCAGTTTGTTCCCAAACACCCGCAATTCTGTGCCCTGGTGTGTGCACCTCATCAGCAGGGCACGGTATTCCCCTTCCGCATACCGATATACACTCACAGGATAGCGGAGGGAGTCATTTTGTACGATGATAACGGGCAGGTAACTTTTTATGTCCTTTTTGAATACCTCAAAGGCAGCCAGGGGTACAATCAGGTATTCCCCGTCTATGGGGGAGGTGATTATCTTAGAACTGCTACAGCCTTGCAGCAGGGTACTAAAGGCTGCCAATCCCAGGCATCCGGCAGAGCAGGTATGGAGGAAGGTTTTTCTGTTCATTACAAAGAATTTAAAAATGCGATTAGTGCCTCCTTTTCTTTTTGGGGAATGGCTTCAAATGCAGCACTGCTCCCGGCTGCTTCGCCCCCGTGCAAGCTGATGGCTTCCTCCATACTCCCGGCCCTGCCGTCATGCATTAAAAACAACTGGCCTCCCTGAGAATTGCGGGCCAGGCCCAGACCCCAGAGTGGTGGGGTCCTCCATTCAAAGGTCTCGGCGTTGCCTTCCGTGTAACCGTCATCAAGGCCCGGGCCCATATCGTGCAGCAAAAGGTCTGTATAGGGATGGAATTCGGTATTGGAAAGGCCATGCACGGGTGAATAACCAGTTTTTAAGGTAGGAACATGGCATCCGGTACAGTTGATCCTCCCGAAAATCTCCCGGCCAAGCATCACTTTTGGATCATCTTGATTCCTGGGGATGGGTGCTTTAAGGGTTTGGAGGTAAAATACCACATCGTTGATGGTCTGGGTGGAAATTTCGGGATCAACCTCAAGCCCGTTAAAAGTATCGAAGGGGGAAAATATGGAAGTGATGCCAATGTCCTGGTTGTAGGCATTCACCGTTTGGTGCAGCAGGCTATAGGCTGCTGCTTTTTTCCCGAACCGGTGTATGTATTTCCCATCCTGTACAATGGCATCAGGGAAAAGGGGTACAAAACCTGGTGGGGTGATCCAATGGGGGACACCCGAAATCCCGTCGCTATTGAGATCATCCGGATCGGCCATGGCGAGAATATCCACATCCGGTACTAATTCCAAAAATCCCAGGCCGGTATTTGCCGGGGGGGTAAATTTTGAAAAAGAGGCATTGGCTGGAAGCTGCTCCGGCTCAAAACCCGGTAAAGCCCTGTGCTGGAGTTGTGGGCCACCGAGTGCCAAAAACATATTGGTCCCCGGTGCAGATTGCCCAAAACGGGTCAGGGTGCTAAAGGGATGCCCCTTGCCGTCACCGGCATGGCAACTTGCACAACTGGTGGCCACAAACAGGGGCCCGAGGCCATTATCAGGGGTGAAAACCTCGTCGTTAAATGCGACATCCCCTGCAAGAAATATCCTGGATTCCGAATGGGTAAGGCCCTGCACCGGGCCGTCCAGCAGGTCGTGATCTGCCGGGGCCACAGGTTCCAGTTTCTCGCAGGAGGCCAGGAATGCCCCGGAAACCCATACTATACAGCATGACCAATAGAACCATTTTTTCATTGAGACAGCATAAAATTTATACAAATATAAATAAATATTTAGTTTAGACTAAATATTAGTTTTAATAAATAAAAAATGTAATTTCGCTAAAAGAAAATGTGTATGACCCATTCTGAGGAGAACTACCTGAAAGCCATCTTCCATTTAGGGAGGACCCGGTCTGAAGCGGTCTCCACCAATGCCATTGCTGATGAAATGGACACCAAGCCATCATCGGTAACGGACATGGTTAAAAAATTATCGGAAAAGGGGTTGTTGCATTATAAAAAATACCAGGGTGTAAGCCTCAGCCGGATGGGGGTCAGGACCGCTTTGTCCGTTATCCGGAAACACCGGATCTGGGAAGTATTCCTGGTGGAGAAGCTCAATTTTTCCTGGGATGAGGTCCATGAAATTGCGGAACAGCTGGAACATATCAAGAGCGAAGAACTTATAAACCGACTCGATGAGCACCTGGGTTTTCCAAAATATGACCCCCATGGGGATCCCATACCTACCAGGGACGGTGAATATAAAGCTTCGCATAAGCGGCTTCTCACTGAGGTGGCCCTGAACAAGGGAGGCATTTGTGTAGGGGTAAAGGACTCATCAGCAGCATTCCTTAAGTTTCTGGATAAAAGCAAAATTGCGCTCGGGGATGAAATCATCATCATTGACAGGGAGGAATTTGACGGTTCCCTGGAAATCAAGGTAAAAAACCGGAAACTATGGATCTCCAGCGAGATTGCCGCCAACCTTTTTATTAAAACTGTGGATGCGTAATGAACACGGAGATGATTCATGTGGTCCTGTTAAGCATGTTGTACTTTACAGCCCCTGCTCTGTATGCCAGCGAATCGGCCAGGAGTGCCCAAAATGGTTCTGTAAAGATGGAATTGGCAACTTGTAATGAATCCTCTCTCGTAGGGGAAATCAAAAGTTATATCAACACCTTGTTTTCAGACGTATTGTTATATGGGATCATTGATAAACCGGAATTGCGGAAGGTACTGGATTTCCGCGAAGAAGTGATCCTGGAAAATGGGATGGAGGCGCGCAACAAATTGAGCGGGTATTTCCTGATGTTCGTCCCTGGGTATGGCCCCTTTCCGGGAAAAAGCATTTTGCCTCAACTGCCAATGATAGGTGACGTTTTTCTGTCTTTTACGGCAGGGATGTATTTCAGGCCGTTCCGCTCGGCTGAGGCTGTAGGGGCTGTATTGGCACACACCTTCAATAAGAAAACCAATTTATTATATAATACTGAAGTGGTACCGGGGGTGCCTCAGGAACAGGATTTCTATGGGGACGCCCTGGCTACTAAACAAATTTAACCCGGAATTCCGGATATTACTTTGAACCATTCGGGGACTTATCTCCAGAGTGGTCCGGCAATTGTTTCCGTGACCCGGGATTTTTCTACCAGGTTTATCCCTCTCTACAGCTTGATGCTGTTTAAAGGGACCGGAAGCAAAAGCAAGACAGGATGTATATTTTAACGCCTGGGTAACCGGGTAATATGAAAATCTCAATAATTGATATGTATAATGGAAGATGTTATCCTTTATTTCGAATCGATTGACCCTATTTTGGCAGCATTCTACGCCACCCTCTTTACCTGGGGCCTGACAGCTGCGGGAGCCTCCCTTGTTTTCCTCTTCAAAACCATGAACAGGGCTGTCCTGGATGGTATGCTGGGGTTTACCGGGGGGGTTATGGTAGCCGCCAGTTTCTGGAGCCTGCTTGCACCCGGTATTGAAATGAGTCCGGGTGAAGGATTTGTCAAGGTAATCCCTGCAGCCGTTGGCTTCCTTGCTGGGGCGGCCTTTATATTTGGCATGGACAAGATACTGCCCCATTTGCATATCAATTTCAAGGAAAGCGAGAAGGAAGGGATCAAGACCCCCTGGCACCGGACTACGCTCCTTACCCTGGCAATCACCCTCCACAATATCCCGGAAGGCCTGGCAGTAGGGGTTTTATTTGGCGGGGTGGCAGCTGGTTTTGAAGGGGCATCCATCGGGGGGGCAGTGGCCCTGGCCATGGGGATAGGGTTGCAAAACTTCCCGGAAGGGTTCGCTGTGGCCATGCCGTTAAGGCGCCATGGTTTGAGCAGGTTCAAAAGCTTCATGTATGGGCAGGCCTCGGCGATCGTTGAACCCATTGCAGCCGTGCTGGGTGCATGGGCCGTTCTGACATTCCAGCCTATATTGCCCTATGCGTTGTCTTTTGCTGCAGGTGCTATGATATTTGTGGTAGTGGAGGAAGTAATTCCCGAAACACAGCAGGACCGGTTCACGGATATTGCTACCATGGGTTTCATCGGAGGTTTTATCATCATGATGGCGCTGGATGTTGGACTAGCCTGATCCCTCCTGGGATAAACTACTGTTTGCTGCCAGGATAATCCGGATAAAAACTGCGCCCGGGCATAAAATATCCGTTTTAACAGTAATTTTAAAGCCCGAAGCGCGTTTTGATTGGTACCGGAACTACTATACAAATCAAATGCGCTTACTTTTGAAAATAGGATACACATGAAAAAGAAACGGCATTGGGGGTGGAATTTGGCGATCGTTTGTACCCTCATCATCTGTGCACTGGCCTTCCTGGCGCACGTTAAAAATTGGACCAAACTCAGAAATGACGGGCTGCGAATCCACTCCGGGGTCTATAGGACCGAACTGAAATATTCCGAATTAGACAGTGTTAAAATGGTGCCCCGGATTCCGCATATGGAAAGGATCCATGGATTTTCGGCCTGGGAGATGGAGAAGGGTGTTTTTAAGGACTCCGTTAATCCGGATAACAGGGTTTCCGTCTATGTGGACAATTTGTTGAACCCCAAGATCCGGATTGTGCACCACGATTCATTGTTGGTCTACCTTAATTTTACGGATTCCCTGGAGACCGCCGGGATGTTTGATGCCCTCGAAAATAAAATAGATTCAGTTCGTTCCCACAAAAGTCACTAACCATATTGCCATGGCCCGGGGGATATCTGTGGCTTTTCGGGTTGCCTCCAAGGAGGGCCTTACCCCCTTTCAGTGCCTTATGGGATGCTATATCCCATTAAAGTCATACACCTTGCAGAAATAACATCCAACAGGTACTTTTAAAGCTAATTATGAGTTATATTCCCAAGAGGAATTCCGGAGCTATGAAACTATTTTTTTTGATGATCTGCCTGATATTGCCATTTCTATGCCCGGCACAAAACTCCTTGTCCATTGAGGTAAAGGGTGTTAAAAATTCAGAAGGAACAATCAACTATGCTGTGTATAACCAAAGTGAGGGCTTTCTGAAATTCGATAAAGTATACAGGAGTGACAGTACCATGGCAATAAAGGGGACAACAAGTCTGGTGATCAATGACCTGCCAATGGGAAAGTATGCCCTTGCCGTATTTCATGACGAAAACAACAATAAAGTCCTCGACACCAACTGGCTGGGTATTCCACAGGAAAATGTGGGTTTTTCCAATGCCCGGATGAAGACATTCGGACCTCCCAGTTTTAAAGAATGCACCATTTCATTGGCATCCAATCGCGAGATTACCGTGACCCTCGAATAAGGCCGCCTCCCGACTTTCCCGCCGACTAGTAAATTTAGGCTTTTCCACCGTTTTGCGTATGCTGAAAAAGGATTTCCAGATGAATGGATTACAGCCTGCTTACCAAAGTTTTAAACTTTTGTTAAGGCACAATCCCGAGCCTTTATTTTTTTGTAACTTTTTGAACATAATCATTTAAAAAGGACAAAAAATGGAAACAACTGCCAGCAGGAGCACCAGGGAAATTGCAAACCACCTGGTGGAATGGTGCAACAAAGGGGATTACATGAAAGCGTACCATGAATTGTACAGCCCCGGTATTGTGAGTATTGAAACAGAGGACCAGGGTGAAATGGCCAGAATGGAAGGAATGGATGCGGTGATGAAAAAAGCGCAATGGTGGGCGGATACTTTTGATGCACACCATATCCATGCTTCCGAGCCCACTATCGCAGAGAATTGGTTCTCCGTGAAATTTGAAATGGATACAACCCACAAGCCTTCAGGGCAACGATCCAAATCTTCGGAAATCGCGGTCTTCAAAACGAAAGATGGTAAAATCGTACGGGAGCAATTCTTCTATGATCAACCCTAAACCGGTGCAATTGGTGATGGTTTCCTTCCCGGTTTGCGGCCTGGATATAGGCCCGGGGGGAAGCAGCAACACCGGAGGCATTTTCGATTTGGATGCTATTTAATCGTGGTAATCCTGATGACGCCATGCCCCCCCCGGGATCCATAATAAGAGGCTTCCGGCCCTGTAATGGTTACAATATTTTCGATATCGGCCGGGTTGACCAACTGGCTTACGTCCCGAAAAGAATTACCCACAATGTAATCATCGAGTACATACAGGGGCTCCAACGACCCTGAATCGTAAATGGAATTGGTTGCCTTGGTGATCACCGGTACCCCATTGCGGAGTGTCACACCTGGCAATTGCCTGATTTGGTCGATGAGTGAAAAAGAGCCCCTGTCCTTAGTCTTCATGGTTTTCGATAGGGAACCGTTTTCCTTTTCCTTGCTTTTGGAGGCTCCGCAAGCGGCCAGGGAAAGGATTCCCACAATTAGTAACAGGTATTTCCGCATCATAGTTTCCGGATTTTGGTTTGTAGTTCCAAAGGTAGGCAATCGCGGAAGGAGGCACGGCGCTGTGGGCTTAAATTTGAGCTATCACCTCTGAAAGAAGGGTGATGCCAATTAATTACTGCGTAACCCTGAATAGGGTCGCAAGGGTGATTATCTTAGGCCTAAATTCAAGACCATGATTTTAACCGTTCAGGTGGCCGGCGCCCTATATGGATTATTGGCCGTCCTTTTTGGTGCATTCGGGGCGCATTACCTCAAAAAATGGCTGACTGAAGCCCAGCTTAAAAGCTTTGAAACCGGGGTGAAATATCAGATGTTCCATGCCCTGGTATTGTTGATACTGGGTTTTAACCTTGGGTTTACAACTTCCCTGGAGGCCTATATGGCGTATGCCTTTATCCTGGGAACTTTCCTGTTTTCCTTCAGTATTTATGGCCTGTGCCTTGCTGCGTCCAGGGGCTTGAAATTCAGGTTCCTTGGCCCCATTACCCCGCTGGGGGGGTTGTTCCTCTTACTGGGCTGGGGAATGCTGCTCTATTCGTTTATCGAGGACATCCTGTAGGGAAGCATAACAAATTCCCGTAGGGGTTTGGACCCGGGTCCATGGGATGTGATTCCTAATGGCATCCGCAGTCATCCTGGCCACAGTCGCGGGATTTACCTCGTTTGGAGGCGAACAGTTTACGGGGGAGAAAGAATTTTTTTGCGATATAGCCCACGGCAACGGCCAGTGTTATATAAACCAAAATGCTCTGAAAGATCATCATTTATGAGTACTATCGGATTTTATGGGACCGCCATGTTATTTTAATAGCTGGTAGGCGATCAATGCTACAATATACGCAAAAACACTCATTAATACCAATTGGGCGAGGGGCCACTTCCAACTGTTGGTTTCTCTTTTCACGATGGCCAGGGTGCTCATACATTGCATGGCAAAGGCATAGAACAGCAGCAGGGAAATGCCGGATGCAAGGTTGAACAGGGGTTTTTTGGTCTGGGGGTTTACCTCGGCAGCCATCCTGTTCTTGATCGTATTTTCTTCATCGTTGCCTACGCTGTAAATGGTGGCCAGGGTCCCCACGAACACTTCCCGTGCCGCGAAGGAGGTCAGTACTGCAATCCCTATTTTCCAGTCATAGCCCAGGGGTTGCACAATGGGTTCGATGGCCTTGCCCATTTGGCCTATATATGATTTTTCAAGCTTGTATCCCGCCACTTCCTGGTTCTCAGCCTTTTCGGTAAGTTCCGTCCGTTTGATATCCAGTGAATCCTTCAGCGCCATTTGTGCCGGGCGGCCGGTTGCCGTCATGGTGTCCCGCAAGTGTTGCTCGTAGGCATTCAGCGTGCGCTCAATGGAATTTTGGTTGTATTCTGTAAACCCTTGCTCCCGGATCTTATCCTTAACAATGGTCTCCGCATTTCTGAAATCATTCGAATATCCATTGGTCCCCAGGAACCATAGAATCACGGAAATGGCCAATATGATTTTTCCGGCCCCATAGACAAAACTTTTGGTCTTTTCAATTACGGTATATGCCACATTTTTAAACAGCGGTAATTTATAGTTGGGCATTTCCATTACAAAGAAGGTTCGGCTCCTGATGTTCAATAGCTTGTTCAGGATCATGGCCGAAATGATAGCGGCCCCAAAACCTATGAGATATAGGAGCATGAGTGTCAGGGCCTGGTAGCTCAGGCCCAGGAAACGGCCTTCGGGAATCACCAGTGCAATAATAATAAGGTAGACCGGGAGTCGGGCTGAGCAGGTTGTAAAAGGGGTAACCAGGATGGTGATCAGCCTTTCCTTCCAGTTTTCAATATTCCGGGTGGCCATCACCGCCGGAATGGCACAGGCGGTGCCGGAGATCAGCGGAACCACACTTTTGCCACTGAGTCCGAAGGGGCGCATCAAACGGTCCATTAAGAATACCACACGGCTCATATATCCAGATTCTTCCAGCAGGGCTATGAACAGGAACAAAAATGCGATCTGGGGGATAAAGATGACAATTCCACCAATGCCGGCGAGGATGCCCTCGGCAATCAGGTTTGTAAAGACACCTTCCGGGAGCGTGGCCTTTACCCATTCACTGGCAATGGCAAATTGTTCATCGATAAAATCCATCGGGTAGCTGCTCCAGTCATAAATAGCCTGGAAGATCGTTAGCAGTATAATCAGGAAAATGACATAGCCGAAAACCTTATGGGTAAGGATCTTATCAAAGTTGGCCCGGAGGCCTTTGGCGGCATTTATATCCACCTTATAGGTTTCTTTGAGGATGCCGTTGATGAACTGGTACCTGAGTATTGTTTCCTTTTGCTGCAAGCGTTTCAGCTCAGACTTGGATTTGGTAGCAAAAGTGCTGGTGTCTTTGACCGGTTTTTTCTCGATCGGCATAAAATTGACATCCTGGGTTATCACCAGCCAGAGTTTATAGAGGTCCTCCTTCGGAAAGGCTTTACGCAGCCTGTCAAAATACTCCCGGTCAATAACGGTCGTATCCACATTTTGTACAATGGAAAGGTTTTTATAATCGGCAATTAGTTCTTTCAGCATTTCTATCCCCGTTCCTTTCCGAGTGCTGACCAATGCTATTTTGGTACCGAGTTTCTCCTCCAACAGCTCAAGATCCAGGGAAATACCTTTCCGGGGCATGCGGTCCGCCATATTGATCACCAGGATCGCCGGGATTTTTAGGTCCTTTATCTGCGTGAATAACAGTAAGTTGCGTTTTAAATTCTCCACATCGCTTATAACAACTGCTACATCGGGAAAATCCTTATCGTTTTTGTTGAGCAGCAGCTCCACCACAACGCTTTCATCCAGGGAGGTGGTATTGAGGCTATAGGTTCCGGGGAGGTCGAGTATATGGGCTTTCACACCGCGGGGAAGTTTACAGATCCCCTCTTTTTTTTCAACTGTAATGCCCGGGTAGTTGCCCACTTTCTGCTTCAGGCCGGTAAGGGCATTGAAAACGGAGGTCTTCCCGGTATTCGGATTACCAATGAGGGCTACATTGATGTTTTTACTCATATCCGGGGGTTATCTTCAATAATGTCGAGCTCTATGAGGAGCGCAACGGCCCTTCTGATAGCGATATGTGAACCGTTAACATTGATGTATATGGGGTCAAAGAAGGGGGCAACCTGGATCATTTCTATCTGGTTGCCTGGCAAGCAACCCAATTCCAGCAATTTAATGGGGAGGATATCATCAGTAAACTCCCTGATAATACCTTTTTCACCCCTCTTAAGATCAGCAACCGTAGTGCCCAATTTTTATTTAGATTGATTATAAGTAAGGACAAAAATAACAGAAAATTGCGGAATAACTGCGTAAAATATCCAAAAAGGCATGCCGGTAGCCCATGTTCGGGAACTATCGGATTGGTGGAGGGTAAAATTCCGAAAAATCAGGAGCTGGGAATTAGTCCTCGTAGGATCTTTTCAGGGTTTCAATATCTTCCAGGAGCTCATTAATTGCTTCGGGATTCGTGCCATTGTAGGTGCCTCTGATCCTTTTCTCTTTATCCACCAGGATAAAATTTTCGGTGTGGATCATATCATACGGGCCCCCATCGCCATCATCCTTAACCGCCAGGTAAGATTTGCGTGCAAGCGCATAGATCTCTTTTTTATCGCCGGTAACAAGGTTCCATTTAGTGTCGACCACCCCTTCTTCCCGGGCATATTTTTTGAGTTGTGCAACGGAATCTATTTCGGGGGTCACTGTATGGGAGAGCAGGAGGACCTCCTTGTCATGCAGGAAGCGCGACTGTATACCGGCCATGTTCTTTGTCATGATAGGGCAGATGGAGGGGCAGGTGGTAAAAAAAAAGTCGGCCACGTAGATTTTATCCTTGTAATCATCCTGGGTGATGCGTTTCCCGTTTTGGTTAATAAGTGAAAAGTCGGCGATGGTATGGTATTTTTTCACATACTGTATGGAATCATCCACCAACTCCGGGTTAAAATCTGCCGGTTGGTAGACCGGAAGGATTGTTTTGGGTTTCAGGGCATTGTAGAACAGTAGTATGATTACTGCGGAAAGCCCTAGTAGTACGATCCCGAAAAGCTTGTATTTGGCAAAAAAGGAGCGCATCGAATTTTTTTGACAAAGGTAATGCCTTATGGGGAGGCTGTCAAAAAGAAGGCTCGTTTCCGCTGCCAAAACTTTCATAAATATGGCTGCGGACCGGGCTATGGCTTTTGTAAGACCCTGTAAAAGTGTACTTTTGTGCGTTCAAAATTTAGAAAAGGCCAATGACTCCTATACTGATCAAAACCATTCAATTTTTATTAAGTCTTTCGCTCCTGATCGTTCTGCACGAATTGGGGCATTTTATCCCTGCTAAAATCTTCAAGACCCGGGTAGAGAAATTCTATTTGTTCTTTGACATCAAGTTTTCTTTATTCAGGAAAAAGATCGGGGAGACGGTATATGGAATTGGGTGGCTGCCATTGGGCGGCTATGTTAAGATCGCCGGGATGATCGATGAGAGCATGGATACGGAGCAGATGGCTCAGGAGCCCCAACCCTGGGAATTCAGGAGTAAACCTGCCTGGCAGCGGTTGATCATCATGTTGGGGGGGGTGACGGTTAATTTTGTCCTGGCGGTGGTCATCTACATTGGAATGGCCTATTCCTATGGGGATGAATTTATCCCCATGAACAGCCTGAAGGATGGTGTCTGGGTGATGGACAAGAACATCGGAGATAAATTGGGCGTTGAGACGGGGGATCATATCGTTGCCATAGATGGGGAGGAGGTGGCCACTTTCAATACGTTGCTGGGCGAGATCATCAATGGGAATACCATCACGCTCACCCGCGATGGCAATACCATTGAGAAGGAGATCCCGGTGGATTTTATTGCCACCTTGCTGGAGGATGAGGACCGGATACGATTCCTGAATCCCAGGATCCCTTTTGTGATAGGGGAGGTATCCAAAGAATCTGAGAACCTGTATTCAGGGCTGAAGGAGAAGGATGAAATTACGGCAATAGGTTCCTATCCGGTCCGGTATTTCGACGAAGTCAAACCCATATTGGAGAATTATAAGGGTAAGGAAGTTGAACTGAAAGTAAAACGTGAGGGGAACAAGGTAGTGCAGATCCCTGTAAAGATCAGTGATTCGGCTACCATTGGGGTCATCCCGGGCATACCTACCTATGAGGATATGGAGACCAGGGGTATCCTGAAACTGGAAACAAAAAAATATTCGTTTGTAGAATCCATCCCGGCTGGGATAGACCGTGGAGTCACCACCCTGGGAAGTTATGTAAAGCAACTAAAGAAAATATTCAATCCTGAAACGGGGGCCTACAAGGGAGTCGGAGGGTTTGCGGCCATAGGGAATATGTTCCCCGATACCTGGAATTGGGCCGCCTTCTGGTCCACCACCGCACTGATCTCGATCATCCTGGCCTTTATGAACATTTTGCCGATCCCGGCGTTGGACGGGGGGCATGTGACCTTCCTGCTGTATGAAATGGTCACGGGCCGGAAGCCAAGTGACAAGTTCCTGGAGTATGCGCAGATGGTGGGGTTTTTCCTGTTGATAGCGTTGTTGTTGTTCGCAAATGGGAACGATATTTACAAATGGCTTGCGAAATAGAAAAGCTGTTTTTTTTATTGGGGGATTTGAAAGAAACTGCTATATTTGCACCCTCTTACGCCAATATCAGCGGCTTTGACAGCCGAAGGCCGCGGTAAGAAAATAACCCACACACCGATTGGCAATGTGTAGGTTTGAAAAGAAAGTATAGTAAGCGTTTTATCCCTGGTTTATCCCGATAGCTATCGGGAGAGCAAGAAAGTTAGGTAAGACTATTTTCCTCCTTAGCTCAGTTGGTTAGAGCATCTGACTGTTAATCAGAGGGTCCTTGGTTCGAGCCCAAGAGGAGGAGCCCAGTGAGAATAGGCCTTTCGAGAAATCGGAAGGCTTTCTTTTTTGGCAGGGGTGAAACAAGGGTGAAACAAATATTCTTTGCATATATCTTCTTATCTTCATTAACGGCTT
>JBGTLT010000195.1:0-3228 GCA_041743975.1 Zeaxanthinibacter sp. | reverse complement strand
TTACCCACCTTGGAATACAATCCGTCGAAGGCCACGGTAAGCACGGAATCACCCCGCACAACTTCCCAGAGTTGTCGAACAGTCCCATTGTCATTCAGGGTCCAGGTGATCCTGTTAACGTATTCCTTCCCATCAGGTTGGAACACCGGGGCTGAGGACAATATCATCTGGTTACCATTTCTATTGCCGTACAATTTCAAATAGTTGCCCGAATTATCAATCCATAATTGTTCCCATTGTTTTGTAACGGTATTAACGAAATTGGTGCTCGTACCTGTGAATTTTGGGTCTGAACTGGTCCAGCTTTCCTTTATAATACAATTGTCCAGGATTTTTTCAATGGTATTCTTACCCGCCTGCTGCCCATTCGGGTGCGTTACCTCCCAATTCCCGATCCAAAAGTCGAACGCCTTGTGGTCAGCAGTGCAACAGGGGCATTCCACACTTTGCGCTATGGAAAATGAGTAAATCGAGAACATAATAATGATTACCATACATTTTTTCATTTCGCTTCCTGTTTAAGGCAGTTAAACATACAAAATATTCAGGCAGGAAGCCATTCCGGCTACCAACAGCTTGAAACCAGATCGCGAGGATTTGGTAAGCCTGACCGATATAAATTCCACGATACATTAAGCTTTCGTTAAAAAATAGACAAATCACCTTGTTTTTAGGTGTATGGGCCATCCGGGCAACATCCAAAACAGCTTTTCCCCCGTATATTTGTAAGATCAATTAAGATGAAGAAGATGGAAAATCAATATTGTAAAGTTGGAGCTGTGACCCCAATCACAAACGGCAGCAAAGCCATATCCATTTTGGAGTACCAATATCAGAATTTCATGGAGAAAGCCTCAGACATGAGATATGCGGATGCGGCCCTACGGGATTTTTTTGAGCAGAAAGCCATAAAGATCGGAAAGATCCTGGAAAAGCTCGTTTCCTAATCAATCATTCTGACTTCCTGAAGTTTAGTAGCCATACGGGCTTGTAACTCCTTTGCCATAGCTGCAGCAGCAGCGGCAAAATCAGGGGTGGCAGCTGCATATAATATGCCCCTTGATGAATTGATCAGCAACCCCACATCCCGGTTCAGCCCATAACGGCAGACTTCATCCAGATCCCCTCCCTGGGCACCTACACCGGGCACCAGAAGGAAACTATCCGGGACGATCTTTCTAACTTCTTTCAGATGAAGGGCCTTCGTAGCCCCGATGACGTACATCAAATTACCAGAATTGGCATACTGCTTTGAAGTTGTCAGGACATCCTGGTACAACTCCCCTGACCCTGTCTTTCTGGTCTGGAAATCAGCAGCCCCCTTATTGGAGGTTAGGGCCAGCAATATGGTATGTTTGTTTGAAAATGCAAGGAAGGGTTCTACAGAATCCCTGCCCATATAGGGAGAGACGGTTATTGCATCAAATGCCATGTTCTCAAAAAAAGCCTTTGCGTATCGGGTAGCTGTATTACCGATATCCCCGCGCTTGGCATCCGCGATCGTAAATATGTCGGGATAATGGGAGTTAAGATACACCATAGTCTTTTCCAGTGAGGCCCATCCTTTCAGGCCATAAGCCTCATAGAAAGCAATATTGGGCTTGTATGCGACACAAAGGTGGTGGGTGGCATCTATGATTGCCTTGTTGAATTCAAATATGGGGTCTTCTGAGTCCAGGAGGAATACCGGGATCTTTTCAAGGTCTGTATCGAGCCCGATGCACAGAAATGACTGCTTGGCATATATCTGATTGATAAGTTCCTTTGTGGTCATGAGGTAGTATTAAAATATCTCAGAAGCCTCCTTCAGTTTCTCAGTGTTGTCAACCAGCATCAATTCATCAAGGATCTTTTGAATATCCCCGTTGATAATATTTTGCAGGTCATACAGGGTAAGGCCAATGCGATGATCGGTAACCCTTCCCTGTGAGTAATTATAGGTCCTGATCTTTGCAGACCTGTCCCCGCTGCTTACCTGGGAATTGCGCTTTGCAGCGTCCTCTTCCTGCCGTTTCGCCAGTTCCATATCGTAAAGCCTGGAGCGCAGTACCTTAAAAGCCTTATCCTTATTCTTATGTTGGGATTTCTCGTCCTGGCATTGTGCTACCAGCCCTGTAGGCAGGTGGGTTAGCCTAACCGCAGAATATGTTGTATTGACAGACTGCCCCCCCGGGCCGGAGGAACAGAAATAATCGATTCGGACATCCTTAGTGTCTATATGCACATCAAATTCTTCGGCTTCGGGCAATACCATTACGGTGGCTGCACTGGTATGTACTCGTCCCTGAGTTTCGGTTTGTGGTACCCGCTGAACACGATGCACCCCTGCTTCAAATTTCAGGGTTCCATAAACTTCCTCCCCGGTAATTTCAAATTGAATTTCCTTATACCCTCCACTGGGACCTTCGCTTAAGTCGATGATATTGGTTTTCCAGCCTTTGGATTCACAATACTTGCTGTACATCCTAAAAAGGTCGCCGGCAAATATACTGGCTTCATCCCCCCCGGTTCCGGCACGGATTTCCATTACCACATCTTTTGAATCTTCAGGGTCTTTCGGGATCAATAACATTTTTATCTCATCTTCCAGCTCCGGAATCGCGTTCCGGGCTTCTTCCAATTGTAGTTTTGCCATTTCCAACATTTCCGTATCGCTGCCGGCGGCAAGGATCTCCTCAGCCTCGGAGATATTGCTGACCAATCCCAGGTACTCTTCCCTTTTATCCATCAGTAATTTTAACTCCTTATATTCCTTGTTGAGTTCTATATACCGCTTTTGATCTGCGATGATGCCCGGTTGGATTATAAGATCAGAAACCTCATCAAAACGTTGTTTTATTATCTTGAGTTTATCAATCATATCCCTTCATACCTTTGGCTGCGAATTTACAATTTTTTTGTGCTAAAATTGTTAATACAGGAGGATCGGGATTGAATCAGTTAGCCTGGGATTTCCAGGGTCTAATCATTCAGGAGAACACCATTGCTTTTGTATACCTGGTTAAAGTTGTCCACTATGATGACGTCCGTTCCAACCAACTGGTTGATCAGGGCCAGGGCCTTTTCCTTGCCCATCACGTATACGGCGGTTGCTAAGGCATCACAGAATTCTGCGCTTCTCGAAAGTACGGTAACCTTACTGATCCCATAGGTTGGATATCCGGTTGTTGGGTTGATGATATTGGAATATCTTTTTCCATTAAATGTAATATACTGCTCCTGGATGGC
>JBGTLT010000194.1:0-33346 GCA_041743975.1 Zeaxanthinibacter sp. | reverse complement strand
GGTCAAACGGAGCATATAGACCTGATCATCGGCGGTCATACACATACATTTCTGGATAAACCGGTCGTTCGCAGGAACCGTAACGGACTCGAGGTACTTGTCAACCAGGTAGGGTGCTATGGGCTCAACCTGGGGCGTATCGATTTTCATTTCGATTCAGAAAATAACAGGCTGGCCGGGGGCGTAAGTATACGGTTAGGCTAAACCATACGTCAGCCGTGTCCTTTTAAATGACATCCATTGCCGGAAAGCACTTCCCACCAATGAATAAAGTATCTTAGCCAATGCGTGAAAAGAAGAGGAGTTTCCCCATGAATTCTATACAAAAATCATTGCTGCTGCTACTCTTGCTGGCATTAGAAACAACACTGGCACAAAACACCTTCGATATACAGTTTCCCCAAACTACACGAAATGAAGTGTGCGGGCGGTTTAATAAAATTTTCGCCAGCACCCCAAAAGAGGTGAATTTTTCTATTCAACGGGATAAATCCAATAACCTTTTCTTTGAAATTTCGGACAAACAGTGGTTTACCAGCTTGTTCAGGTTTACCGGTGACGGGCTGGCAGTAGATATGGTTTCGAAAAAGCGTTACGGTTGCCAGGAAGTCCTGCCTGATGCCAGCCAGATACGGGGGGAATTGCTACAGCCGGTTTATGCACAGACACTCCTTAAATCCATCGTGCCCTATGGAAACCGGTTCAGGGTATGGGTTGGCAAACTCCCCGAAGACCTGGCTGTAAAAGACCTGGAATTTAATATTCTCTTTCTCAGCAACCAAAACCTGTGCCGCTACCAGACCATTTTTGACCTGGTAGCCTACCAATGGGATCTGTTGGATATGGGGATGTTCCTGGATTCCCTCACCTACACAACGAAATTAAGTGCCAGGGCCGGCGAAGACCAGTATACCCTTAAATATAAAACCCTCACTTTTACGATTCCCTTTGAAAAGAACAAGGCTCAGTATTCCCCACAGGATATCAAACCGCTGTACGATTCTTTAGCGCTTACCGACTTTACTATTTCCAAAATTAATATCAAAGCATATTCCTCAATAGAAGGTAACCGGGATCGGAACAAGGAATTACAGGAACAACGGGCCCAAAGCATTATTGCAGCCCTGCAATCCTTCCAGCAACTCACCATGCGCACGGAAATTTCAACTTCGGAGAACTGGGTTGAATTCCTGAATGATATCCGTGGTACTACTTATGATGATCTGAAAAGCCTCAGTAAGGAGCAACTCAATAGCCAGGTTGCAGGGGCACTTGCAGACGAATTGGAAATTTACCTGAAATTTCATCGGAAAGCGGTCATTACGCTTTTATTGGAAAAAAAAGACCCCTACCGGGATCAGCCCGCCGCTTCACTCCTGAAAGAATTCAATGAGGCGATCGCTCAAAGTGATCTCAATAAGGCAGCCGTGCTTCAAAATTCACTTTTTGAAAAGCTAAAGAACAAGGATGAGGATCCCCATATCCTGACACGGATGGAGATTCCGAAGCAGTTGAAATTCGTGCCCTTCTTCAACAAGAATTCCGCCATGCGGTATTTGCTGGATGAACGCAATATGCTTATAGCCTATAATGAACTCCTGCAACTGAACGAACTTTCCCCGGAGGACCCTAAGATCAAATACAATCTGATATCGCTGAAGCTGAAACTATGGCACTATAATGTACAGCCCTTCGATGACCGCCTTATTGAAAGGGAGATTGGGCTTTTGAATAGTTACGGGATTGAACCTGCCCTGATCGAAAGGATGTTTGTGAATTTCCATATTGTAAAAAGCGGGATTTTAATGCTCCGCCGCGATTTCTATAACAAGGATATTTCCGTGGATTACATACTTTCCCATTATAAAAAGTTCCCAATGACGGCTTTTGACTACCTGAGCCTTTCGCAGTATCTGTCCTACTATTCCAATATTGATAAAGCCGTCGAGGTATTACAGGATAAGGTGATGCAGATCAATGTAGCTGAAGATCTGTTGTTTTTCTATTTAAACCTGACCCTGATCGACAGGGACCTGACCAACGATCCGGATTACCGAACCGTTATGCTGAACGCCATCAATATGAATCAAAGCAAGTTCTGCCGGCTTTTCAACGCTTTTGGCAACGGGGGGGTCTCCTTTCAATTGCTGGAGGATGATTTTTTAAGGGCGACCTATTGTGAGAATTGCACCCAGTAAAGGCAACCATTCAATCAAAAGAATTCCCCGGGGCACCTCTCCCCTGGAGCGGTCGAATCCCTAAGTGGTTACGGGTGAGGGGTTATCCCTCCTTTTGGAGCTCAGCCTCATACGGCATGGCATACTTAAAGTCGCTAAACCAGTAGAGGGAACTGATGATTGTAAACGTTACAGAATCAGTACTTTCTTCTTGTTTATGGAGTTGCCAGATGATATCTGTAGCCTCCGCGAACGCACCCTCTACCAATTGTCCTTCAAACAACCTGCTGATAAGTGTATTTTCAGGCATGCCGGCAACCAATAAGCGTATCAGGGGGGCTTCCGCATCCTTTTTGAAAACATGGAGGTCAGCGGGGTTTGACGCCTTGATCTTAATTTGGAACCGGGCTGCTTCCGGGTTAGGGAATTTCCCGTTAAAGGCTTCATACATTAACTGGGATACATTAAAAAAATCCTCATGCAGCGACAAATCGGCGTATTCTTCCCATATTTTTTCATCGAGCATTTCGTTTGACAGGTTATCTATCTGCCCGTCATTCAAATGGTCGCCCATGCGGTATTTCAAAACGATCTTCGCCGCGTCCGCCGGATCGTGATCCGTCAGGGACAACAAGCACATTTCCTTCAATTCTTCCGGAGCGATGCCAGCGGCTTCCTCAAAATCCATTGCTTCCAGCAGTTCAGTATAGTTTTGTGGATTCCACGCCTTCGGCAATTCAGATATTATACTGAATTTGATCGGTTCAATGCTATATATTGCTTTCATATTTTATTGATTCATTAAAAATTTATTGGGCCCAAACCAGGGCTTTCCGATGGTATCATGATCCCTTTTTCCAGTTTGAATATGCCCACAAACGGGTCATTGATAATATCCAGGTGGCCGTCCAGGTCGGCAAACTTTATATTGTGCCTGGACAAGGCAAAATGGAGTCCGGCCGCAATTCCCAGGGCGCATTCATCAATACATCCGACCATAGCTTCCAGGTTGGCCGATTTTGCAACCGAATTGATATGCATGGCTTCCATGATACCTCCAACTTTCATCAGTTTGATATTGACCATATCAACACGGTTATTTTGTGCAAGCCGGAACGCATCCGCAAGGTTTTTGATGCTCTCATCCGCCATTACCGGTATATGGACCTGTCCGGTGACCTGCCCTAATCGTTCCTCCTGGTCTAAATGGGTAGGTTGTTCAAATATTTCAATCCCAACTGACCGGGTTGCATTGACAAAACTTACGGACTCTGCTACCGAATATCCCTGGTTTCCATCAAAGCGAAGCGTAATATCGGGATACGCTTCCCGGAGCCTGATCATTTTTTCGATATCTTCTTCCGGGTGGTTGCCCCCTTTTATCTTGAGGATGGTAAATCCCTGGCCGACAAACCTTGCAGCTACCTCCAGGGTCCCTGCTACCGGCAGGATACCAATTGTGATACTGGTATGAATATGGTTCCGGTATCCCCCTAAAAATCTATAAAGCGGAACGCCGGCCCTTTTGGAAATAAGGTCATGAAATGCGATATCCACAATGGCAAGGGCCGAGGATTTTACCCCTAGCAATGCTTTTAATTCCCGTAAGATAAAGGCATAGGCAAAGGGGTTTTTCCCCATAAGGTAAGGTATGATAATATCCACCAGGGCATCTTCCACATCCCGGGGTGTTTCCGAGGTAACCGAAAGGTCCGGGGCAGCACAACCATATCCTACCAGCAGGGATTCCGTTTCCAGTTTCAGGATGAAATTGCAGGTCTTTGATATGGTCTCATAGGCGATGGTATAGGGTTCAGCCAATACCAGATCCAGACGTTCATAGGATACCTTTACTATTTTCATGGCCGAAAGGTTTATCTTATTTTTTCCTGTACCAGCTTAATAAGTCCATCGGCCCCGTGGGCTAAAACATCAAAGGCGGGCAAGTTGGTTTCAGCGGTGATGTCTGCGCAAGCCTGCGGTATTTCCCCGTGCCCCATCAGCTCATGGTTGACTGTAATAGCGATAACCTTTCTGCCGGAGATGGCCTCAATGGCCCTTATCTGCTCCGGAAGCGGGTGAAGCTTATAGCCCGGGAAACCATCATATTCCAGCCTTTTGGGGGCGTGCTGTAAAATAACAAAATCCGGACGGCCCGCAGCGAGGATTTCAAATCCGCCGGGATAAGCGGGGTTCATTAAACTGCCTTGACCTTCGATAACTATGACATCCGGGTTTTCGTTTTTCCAGGCACTTACAACAGCGTGCTCAATCTCCCCGGATACAAAATCATTGATACAACTGTCCATCACCATGCTGTATTTTGCGCCCTGCATCCAGGCAGTTTGCCCAGTACCAATCATTTCAGCACTGAAACCGGCATCGCGCAAGCCATGAACAAGAATCCATGCCGTGGTTCGTTTCCCGAGCGCTGAATCCGTACCGAGAACGGCCAGCTTCAGGCAGTCTACTTTTTCAATATCCCCTGTAAAGAAATGAAGCTTGTCACGGTCCGGTGTTTTGCGTACATCGCGGATACGGCAGCCTCTCGCTTCCGCCAGACCCATCAGTTTGGGGTCATTGCTGATAAAGTCGTGCAACCCACTATCCACATTCATTCCGGCACTCAGAGCTTTTTCTATGGTAACCTTAGCCCCCGGGGGTAACCTGCCGCCATCAGGTGCAAGGCCCATAACAAGGTTTTTAGGTTTTTTCCCCTGGTGTAAAAGGGATTCCACTGCCGTTTCAAAGTCTGCATAAACCGGGATCCCATTCTTTTTTCCATCGAGTATTTCCCCGGCATCCCCCCCGGAATAATTGGAATCGAGGACACCTATGACGTCATAGCGTTCTGTAAAGCGCACAAGGCCATGGGCTGTTTTGCCATTTGGGGTGTTAAAAGCCCCCTGACAGTAAACCAGGGCCATGCCATCAATGGAATCCTTCATATATCTCTAATATTTAGCAGTAAGCACCGCCACGAAGCGGCCCGGTTCAAAATTTAATTTTTTATCCATTTCAAGTAACCCTATGAGTCCGGCCGTCGCAGCGGGCAATATCCTGAAACCTTCTTTTCTGGTTAGCAAAACGGACATTTCCTTCAATTTTTTATCAGTGATATTAAAAGCTTCACCCCGGGACTCCCGCAATGCGTATAAGGCCTCTTCCCCGTCAAAACTGTGCCAGTTGATCAGCGGTTCATTGTATCTGGTCTCTTTTATGGCTTCCGGATCCAGGTCCTTGCAATAATCGAGGCCCAGCATAAAAGATTGGATGATTGGGTTTTTCCGGGATGAGGAAGCAGCAATCAACCGCGGGATACCCGAAGTTTTACCGCGTTTGTACAAACTTACAAAACCCCGGTGGATTCCGGCAAATAATGTTCCGTTGGACACCGGTACTGCACAAAATTTTGGGGCATCCCCCAAATCTTCGTAAATCTCGTTCGCGATCTGGGAATAGGCGGTTATTTGAAGTGCTGTGTTTGATCCGCCGGGATTGGCATCATACCATCCTTTTTCATAGGCGAGGGAACTGCTGGCAACTACCACATCCTCGTAGCTACCGGGCAACCGGATTATTTCCGCATTTAGCAGTGCCATTTCTTCCACGCGTTCCGTCTGGTAGGTTTCGGGAATGAATATCTTGCAAGCCATCCCTGCCAGGTTGGCGGCAAGTGCCACGGCTACACCATAATTACCACAGGTAGCCAGGGAAATCTCATCATATTCCCTTCTGAGGGCATCATATACCTGTGCAAATGCAATCCTGTCTTTCTGTGTGCCCGTGGGATTATCCCCTTCGTATTTAATATATAGTTTCCTGATGCCAAATTCCCGTTCCAGGGTCTTGGCCCGGCTCAGTCCGGTATCCCCTACTTCCAGGTTGATTATGTCCTCATAGGATTCCAGCCTGTCTACCAGGGTCTTGTTTTTATCGCGGACAAAGGCACTAAGTTCAAGGGCTTCTGTGGAAACTTTATTTTCTGAGGTTTTAACACCATCCTTTAGATTCATTCGAGCGTCTTGAGATACCATACAGAATATAGCATAATTCGGAATCAAAAATAATACACTGATATAATACTTTATCTAATTTTAAGTTATACTTTAAGAATGGAGAAAAGAAATTCAACAAACCAGGGATTTCGTGATTCCCTGTATGTAAGACGTCTTAATACCAGTTCCAATACATGAAGAGTATGAAAATTCATATATTCATTATAGTGCTTGCCGCTAGTCTGCAGGCAGCAGCGCAAAGTGAACTACCGATCCGGGGCACTGATGCTGATATCAGGCCACTTCCTGAATTGCTGGACAAGTTCATGCAATTTCGCCTGGAAACGGAAGTGATGGCGCGCCCGGAATGGGGTGAATTGATGGCCCAAAAGAAAATGGCGGTAGGTATTGTAGACCTGAGCGATCCTGAAAATGTGCGGTTTGCACAGATCAATGGCGATTATATGATGTATGCGGCAAGCCTGCCCAAAATTGCAATCCTGCTTGCTGCGATGGATGCCATTGAAAAAGGGCAATTGAAAGAAACAGCGGAGGTTAAAAGCGATATGCGATTGATGATCAGTAAATCCGATAACAAAGCTTCCACCCGGATGATTGACCGTGTGGGCTATGAAAAGATCGAGGCGATAATGACCGACCCCGAATATGCCTTTTATGACGAACACACCGGCGGGGGCCTTTGGGTAGGCAAACGCTACGGAAGCGGCGGGGATACCAACCGGGAACCTCTTAAGCAACTCAGCCATGCAGCTTCGGTAATACAGGTTTGCCGCTACTACTATTTACTGGCCAATGGGAAACTTGTCAATGAAAAACGTTCCCGGCAAATGTTGCAGATTATGGAAAATCCGGACCTGCACCACAAATTTGTGAATACCCTGGACCAGATTGCCCCGAAGGCCCGTTTGTTCCGAAAATCAGGTTCATGGAGTACCTATCATTCAGATTCCATACTGGTATGGGACAAAGAATCTAACCGACGTTATATATTGGTGGCGCTCATCGATGATCCCAATGGGGAGCAGATTATACGGGATTTGGTAAAACCCATGGAGCGGGTCTTAAAAAAGAGTATACCTTTGGTCAGCAACTAGCAGTGTGTGCCAATCCAATCTATGCTCCGTACTGTAATTCAAAGGGTATTTGACGTAAGGGAGGGGGAATTCAAGGTTTCACTTTGGATGATGTCCTATATATTTCTGATCATTGCCGTACTGCTCATCATTAAACCTGCTGTCAATGCGTTGTTCCTCTCTGAACTGGGCGTAGAACAGTTGCCTTTTGCCTTTCTGCTGGTCGCAGTAACCGCCATTATCAGTTCTTTTTTCTATTCCAGGGCCCTCACCAGGTTTCCCCTCAATAAAATTATAGAAATTACGCTATTGGGATCGGTATCCATCCTGATAGGGTTCGGGATACTGCTGAAATTCAATATTGTCGGGGGCTGGATATTGTATTTTTTTTATGTGTGGGTGGCCATATACGCTGTCCTTTCTGCTTCACAATTCTGGGTGCTTGCCAATCTGGTCTTCAATGTACGGGAGGCCAAACGGCTTTTCGGGTTTATCGGTTCCGGAGCCATTATGGGTGGGATTTTCGGCGGATACCTGACCTCCATCCTCGCCCCGGTAATAGGAAATGACAATTTGTTGATCCTGGCGGCATTCCTCCTCGTATGTTGTGTCCCCCTGCTGCGAAAAATCTGGAGGTTCCGCGTAAAAATATTGGGTAAGTTCAAGGAGAAAAAACGGACGCTGACCGCTTCTGAGAGACCCCTGAGGCTCATCCGGAAATCCAGGCACCTAACGTATATCGCCTGCATTGTAGCGGTAAGCGTTCTGGTTGCCAAACTTGTGGACTACCTTTTCAGCGATTTCGCAGCGGCCGCGATAGCGGATCCTGAAGAACTGACCTCCTTTTTTGCATTTTGGTTCTCTACCTTCAACCTGCTCTCCCTGGCCATCCAATTATTTTTTACACAGCGGATCGTAGGCATCTGGGGTGTGGGATTTTCGTTGCTGCTATTGCCACTGGGAATTTTTTTCGGCAGCCTCTTCTTTTTGATACTACCGGAACTTTCGGCCGTCGTTGTGATCAAAGCCATGGATGGCGTTTTAAAGCAATCGGTGCACAAAAGTGCCACAGAACTGCTGGCCCTGCCCTTATCCTTCGACCTGAAAAATAAAACCAAGTCCTTTATTGATGTTGTAGTGGATAGTTTAGCTACCGGACTTGCCGGATTTCTCCTGATCTTTGTGATCCGTGGCCTCCAACTACCATCTGCCTACATCGCTGTCCTTATCATCCTGCTGGTGGGGCTTTGGGTATTTTTTATCCTGCAGGTACGGAAGGAATATTATAAGACCTTCAGGGACAACCTCGAAACGATCACTTCCAAAGAGCCCCGGACAGGCCGGCCCATGATCAAAAAAACTTCCGTAATCAATGGTATGCGAAGCGTATTCAAGGCAGGAACAGAGGAGCAGATCCTGTTCATGCTTGGAAAATTAATGGAAATCAATGACAAGAGGTTTGAAGAAGATGTACAGCAATTGCTTACACACCCATCAACCCAAGTACGTACGGCGGCTATACAGAATCTGTATTTTCTGAACCGGTCATCCATGGTTGCCGGGGTAAACGAATTACTGAATACAGATGATGATGCCCTTACCCAGGCCACACTGGAATACCTCCTTTTACATGCCGGATTGGACAGCAAGCTGGTTTACGACCAGTACCTGCACAACCCGAATACCAAAATTGCAGATGTGGCGCTGTACTGCCTTGCCCGTGAAGCACGGGACAACCCTAAATTGCGTAGCAACTACAGGTTGCATGAACATATTCAGGAAAAATTGGATTCCCTCAATTCAGCGGCCGGAAACAGAAGACTGTCATCTTTAAAAATCCTTCTAAAAACCATCGGAGCTGCCAACATACCTGAATTTTATCAGTATATCCCTCCCTACTTTTCCCATGAAAACAAGGAGGTTGTGGAAGCCGCCATCGAAGCTGCAGGCCTGAGTGTCCATCCCGGGTTTGTTGATGATCTGCTGGCATTTATGCCTATTAAGCAGCACCGGCAATCTGCCGTAACCGCCCTGCACAACTATGGCACCAAATTGATAGGCATCCTGTCCAATACCGTAAAAGACAGGCGGGTTCCGATCGCCACTTGCCGGTTTATCCCTGTCATACTGAAGAGTTTTTATTCCCAGGAAGCCGTACGGCAACTTTTCCGGTTGCTCGATGACCCGGACATAGGGATACGTCTTGCAACGATACGGGCCCTCAGCGATATTCGGAAAACCAATCCGGAACTTAAATTCAATAAGAACAAGGTGGTATCGGTGATCTATTATGAATGTAAATTACATCAACAGACACTATCTGCCATGCATACCCAGATCATTATTTCGTACCGCAACAGGAAAAAGTCAACCATAGAGATCAGTGATGCGGAACGCGACGCGCGTACCAGCCTGTTGGAATTACTGGAAAGAAGGCTCGATGCCGGGCTGGAACGGATTTTCGGGTTGCTGGGCTTAAAATACGCTCAGAAAGACATGGAGATCGCCTATGAAGGTTTAATGAGCCATAAACAGGAGGCCCGCCTCAATGCCGTTGAATTTCTGGACAACATGCTCACAGGGGACCTTAAGAGGTCCCTGTTACCCATAATTGAGGAAACCGTTCTGGATATTTCTTCGGAAGAGGTCCTTCAAAAAATAAAACATAAAGTACCCTCTGAAAATGCCTGTTTCCAGCTTTTGTTACAAGGCAATGACCCGAAACTGAAACTGGCCGTACTCTACCTCATAAAGCATCAAAAAGATAAAGCCTATCTTCCGATGATCGAACCCTATGTCCATAGTGAGGATCTTAAATTAAGGACCTTTGCGGGAGAAGCGGTACGTTCAATCCGTGAAGGAACTACCCCTTCCTGATCAATTTATCAATATTTCCGGCAAGGTACATATGGTCGCTGGCCGAATTCTTTCGCAAGACATTGGTCATGAGTACAACCATATAGGTACAGTTGTCAGGATGTTCGACAATGGCAACCGAATTCATGTAATTGCTCACATTCCCCATATATTTCTCACAAGTCTCACCTTTGCTGCGGTCGCATTTGTACAAACTGCCCGATTTAAAATATACGGCGGCCTCCTTTAAAGCGGGTGCCTGCGCGTAACGTATCCGCCTGTCTGTCATGTACATCAGCCGCTTCATTTCCAGGCTGCTGTCAGGGTCAACCACATTGCCCTGTTCCAGTTGTATCAGGAATTTCATCAATCCCAGGGGGGTTCCAATGCTCCCCCCTATATCCCCTACATAGGTATTGGCACCTTTTGTAAAAAAGCTTCCCAAACGCCACTCCTCCATGGATATCCCCAGGTCGCGAAGGGGAAGGTTTACCACATCATTGCCCAGAGCCGTAAGTTCCTTTCTGGGTGTTTCTTTAAAATACTGATCAGATTCCTCCCTGGTTAGTGCAGGATAACAATCCCCAAAGGCCGACATCAACAAAACCTCCCGCCAGACAATACTGGCAGCACCGTTGTTGCTGACAGAAAGCATATGGTCTGTCCATTCATACAAGGTGAACTCATCACCCGCTATCACCTGCCGTTTGACCAGGGAATTCTTCTCAATATCGTAAATGGGGATGGTATGCTCATCGGTAAGGCCCCAAACCCCCGCTTTTACTGATTTATTCCGCAAAAGCTCAGTCCGCTTTTCCCAGGAATCGGGATATATGTTTTTAAGTTGTGTAAACAGCGCGATAAGGACAGCCAGTTTCCCTACGCTTCCAGGCTGGTATCCCGCTTTTTCATTGCGTTCGGCATACCGGATATTTTGGATGTCCGATATGTCAAGCACCGTAAGCGAATAACTTTTATCGAGCCCCCTGAACAGCGAGTTGATCTCCTTCTGAAGTTCTTCATCGCGTGAAAGGAAAACCCCCAGGCTATCTTCATAACGGGAAACCAGGTTGAGTTTTATCTCATCATAGCCTTTTAGTGCGCCGGCGGGCAAGGGAGTTACATTCTTAATTTCCCCCAGCTGTATGAGTTCGAGCCTCTTCAGCCTTTTGATACCGGTATAGGAATAACCGTCTATAGGGTATGGATCGAACATTAATATGGCCGGGCTACAGATCAGGAACAGGTAACCAAAGAATATATTCTTCATGGATTTGAGGTTGACTAAGAAATGGGACTGTATTTCTTTCGGTAGTGGATATGAAAAGTATAGTCGTTGCTATTTCTTCCTTAGTTCGAATAAATCCGTACGGCGGTCAATCAGATTCCGGACACTGCCAAACTGGTGTAATTCCCGTAAGAGGTCTATGTCCACATCGGCGATCAATATCATTTCGGTATTGGTGGTTGCCTCTGCTTTGATACCATTGGCAGGAAAAGAGAAATCACAGGGTGTAAATACCATGGATTGCGCAAATTGAATATCCATGTTGTGTACTTTTGGCAGGTTGCCTACACTTCCGGCAATTGCAACATAGCATTCATTTTCTATGGCACGCGCCTGCGCACAACAACGTACCCTTGAATACCCGTTCTGGGTATCCGTCAGGAATGGGATAAATAAAATATCCATTCCATCATCGGCCATTATCCTGCTTAATTCCGGGAACTCTGAGTCATAACAGATCAATACCCCTATTTTCCCACAATCCGTATCGAAGGTTTTGATCTGACTGCCCCCCTGCATACCCCAAACCTTGGCTTCGTCAGGGGTAACATGTAACTTTTCATACCTTTCTTTGGTACCGTCCCTTTTACAGAGGTAACCAACATTGTATAGCAGGTCATTTTTTATTTCGGGCATACTGCCGGTAATGACATTGATGTTATAGGAAATAGCCAGTTCGGTGAATTTCTGCACTATCTCTGCTGTGTGTTTAGCCAGTTCCCGAATGGCTTCGGACTCCGGAAGGTGGTTGTTCTCAGCCATCAGCGGGGCATTGAAAAATTCGGGAAACAGTGCAAAGTCGGACCGGTATCCAGATACCGCATCGATAAAGTATTCTGCCTGTTGCATCAGTTCATCCAGGTTTTTATAGGGCCTCATCTGCCATTGGATAAGTCCGAGACGAATGATTTTTTTCTTGGTCACTGCCTTTTCCACCGGTTTTTCATAGTAAATGTTATCCCATTCGAGGAGCACTGCAAAATCATTGGAGGCCTCATCCCCGGTCAGATAGCCTTTCAGCACTTTGGACGGGTGGAAATCATTTGAAATCTGGAAGTTCAGGACCGGGTCCTGGATTTCCTTTCGCTTCACTTTTTCTATATATTCTTTCGGGGAAAGCACCCCGGAATACTTGTGGTAATTCGGGATCCGTCCGCCAAAGGCAATGCCCCTTAGGTTCAGGCGCTCACATAGTTCCTTTCGGTAATCGTACAGCCTCCGTCCCAGTCGAAGCCCCCGGAATTCCGATTTTATGAAGACATCTATCCCATATAAGACATCCCCGTCATTGTTATGCGTGTCGAAGGTATAGTTTCCTGTTAGTTCCTTATAGGTATGGTGTTCATCAAACTTGTCATAATCCACAATGATTGAAAGCGCACAACCGGCAAGCTGGTTGTTGATCTTAATCACTACCTGGCCTTCCGGAAATTTTTTGATCAGGGTCTTAATGTGTTTTTCCCCCCAGAAAGAATTGGGCATATTGGAATAAGCCTCGATCATGGCCAGTTTCAATTCCTGATAATCGCTGAACGTTAAAAATTGTAATTCTATATTTTCTATACTTTTTATCATCTCCTCCATTAAATTAAGCGCATAATATAATCAATTTTCCGCAGTTGCCCGGCTCCATAACAATAGGGTCTGCGGGAAAGACCCTTTTGTCAGGGCAATAATTTTGCGGACAGTGAAATTTCTTTTTTTGTATTGATTTCAGGGGAAATAGACTCCAGGTAACCTGAACTGAGGGCTTTCCTGTTTTCTACGAAAGGCCGGATCTGAAATAGCCATACTTTGTTATCCCGGAAACCCAGTTCCACATCGTAAGCCCCTTTATAATCCTTCCCTGTTTCCCGGGGCATGGTTTCCCGAATGGTTTTGGCCAGGGACCTGATATCCATAAGGTTCTTTGAATTGAGGACTGGTTTTTCAAAAGTAGCTGACTTTTTCATTGTGCCTCCCGTTAGAGGCAATGAATTGTAATAGGTCTCCCGTGCCGGTGCCAACAACCGGTATCCCCCGTCCTTGAACAGGGTGTAAGTTTCAGCGGACTGGCCGTCAACCGCTCCGCCTGCACCCCGGCTAAAAGCTATTGTCAGGTCATCATCCTTGCCCGAGTTGATTCCTTTGGTGATCAGCACCCCTGAATAATCCACATCAACACTGGGGATAACCAAAATAGACGGGAAAACATTCTCCGGGTTCAAGAGGTATTTCTGACGCCATTTAAAGCTCCTCTCTGTATAGGGTGATGCCCAGACCGCCCGGATCCCATCCCGGATCTTCTCTTTCTCAACTTCGTTGAAGATGGTTAGATTAAGTCCGGCGCCTGTAAAATCCTCCAGGTCTTCCATATTGGTATCGCTTCGGAGAAAGACCGGGATTTCCCCCATTGGTTTGCCCATTACCGTTACAAAGCCTGCCTCGAGCTGTGATGTAAATTGCTCTGATAAGGGTATCTGTGCGATCGCCTTTCTCAACAGTTCAAGCTGCCGCAGCTGAAAATGCTCCACCTCCGGTTCCGGGATCTCTTTTATTCGCATCTGTTCCGCTTCATCAAACATGGCATTGAGGAAATCCCAATAGGTTTGGTTCTGCCCCGGCATTTCCTGATCCATGTGCTGCCGGAATATTCCAAAAGGAATGACCAGTCCTTCCACGACTTTATCCGGGAACATTTTTTTAAGCCGCCCGAGGTTTGCAGCTTTTGGACCGCAAAACTCCCCGGAATCTCCTGCATCCACATCCCGGAGGTTCAATACATCTGTTCTATCTAAACGAATCCGCCCTACCGGTACTTCTATTTTTTCGGTATTGCGTTCCTTTTTTGTGAACAATTGTTGTTCAGTTGGGGTCATTTGGGAGGCCGGCTTTAAAATGACATTGCCTTTATTGGACACAGCATAAAAGACTGGTTGCCCGTCATACTTTTTAAGGTCCTGAAGATTTTCATCCGATAAAGCGGCATTGGGTATCCCCAGGTTCCTGGCCAGCAACTGAACATGGGAAACCAGGTTCCCTTCTGCCACGGTGGCAATGCCGGCTACAGGTTTCAGGTCTGAGGGCGAACGCTGGAATACGTAAATCTTATCAGGGGCCACCTCAATTTCATCAGGTGAACCCCCTACCACCACAAGTTCCCCATAGGCATATCCAGGGTTCAGGCCCCGGACGGAACTGGTGTTTGGTATGTCCATGACACTATTCTTCAGGGATGATTCACCTGCAATAAAGTCGCCCAATTCCCCTACACTCCTTCCCAGGTGCAGCGCAATGGAGCCGCGTATGCGGTCATCAATAAATCCGTAGGCCAATGGTTCAAAAGCACTATAAGTGCTGACTACCTCCTGGTAATTGGCCTTCACCATTGCAGCACTCCATTCAACCGCCGCCCGTGCCGTCTCCAATACAGCCGCCAGTTCCGCAAGGGTCAATTTATCGCGGTTGGCATTGTTGAGGGTATTCCTGATTTGCTCCCATTCCCATAGTTCAAGATAGCCGGCGCCGGTGGATGCCATCCCCAGGTTGCAGATTTTCTCCAGTTGGTCGTTCAGGGTAGTAGGTTCCCATGCCGGGGCACTTTTGAATATGATATCCTCCAGCAGTAGCGAAACATCAAGCAATTGTAGCCTGGCGAGTGGTCTTTTTTCCGCTAAAATCCCTTCCCGTATGCCGAACAGCAACTGGGCGGTTTCAGGGATCAGGGCGACGGGTGCAGTCCCGGAATCTGAAATGCTTATATAACTTTCAATGGCATTGCCCAAATCAGTATTTTTAAGGAGCGTCATTTTTTGGCGGATCTTTGCGATATCAATGGGTTTATAGAACTCGGACATCGTCCCCAGCAATTCTGTGAACCGGGTGTTTAAAGCTGAGGATATAATAGCACTGTTCTTTTTCTGGAACGCCTGAACCTTTTGAATGTCACCTGCTTCGGGCTGTCCGTGGATCTTCACCCGAAGGTCCATAAACTGTACCAACTCCTCTGAAATCACTTTAGACTGGCTCCGCATTTTCTGGGCAAGGTTCTCATCGCCGCTATGGGGAATATCTTTCAGGGATTGCCTTATCAGAAAATAATTTGCCCGTAAAACTTCATCCCTGGCCAGCAACCCCCTGTAAAATTCAACACCCCGGGACTGCTCATCCTCGGCCTGAACTGCACCGCGATAATACTGGCCCTTTTGCAGGATCCATCCATTATCCACAGATCTCAGGTATTTGTCAAGTTGGTATTGCTTTAACCGGGAGTGGTCATTAGAGGCATCCCAGAATTCATCCGTTCCTGTATAGGAAAGCAACTGCCCTAAATATATATGACTGCTTTTTCCGACTGCGATCACATCATCCCTGTACCGGGCATGCTGTAACCCGGGCCCGATATTATCCGGGCACGGATCTTTTGGTGCCCGTATGCTTCCATCTGTACAAAACCATCGGATATCCTTATAAGGTCCCCGTATATCATGCTTCAAACGGGAAACCAAACCTTTCAAAACCTCCGGATCAGGCTTATCCTGTGCCGGGGAGGGGGTTGTTAAGAGCAACGACACCATAGTTAATACCAGGCATTTGATCATTGGCAGATTATGAAATTGTTGAAAATTCAGACAAAAGTAATACCATTTTTACAGATTAGATGAAATGTATCCGTTTATCTCCCATACTCATTTGAAGAAGGCACTGATTATTGCGGAAAACCGGCTAATCCTCGAGGAGACCAGTGTGATACGATTATCATTGGGGATGCTTCCCCGGATAATTACTGTAAAATTAAAAAAAGTGGTCATAACCAGTACTAAAACGCAATTTCGTTTGCTATATTATAAGTACCTTTCCCGTGAAAAAAATGGAATCCCAAAACCATAACAATACCAATAATTTTGAATCAATTCAGGAACATGGCAAGATTTGTTAGCAAACGGAAAGAAGAAATCGGGCTTCCCCCGGACGATATGACCTTCCGTGGAAAACAAAAAATGGATAAAGTGCTTTTGCGCATCTTTGACTTTGACGCGAATGACCTTGAAGAGAATGCCGTAAAAACTGTTAAAGAAGTCCTTAAATACCAGGACAAGCCTACTGTTACCTGGTTCAATATAGATGGATTGCACAATGCCACCATCATAGATGAGATCTCCAAAGGTTTCGGGTTGGATAGCCTTATTATGTCAGAAGTTATCGATGTCCACGCGAGGCCAAGGGTGCAGGAAAACAGCAACTGCATTTTGCTTTCCATAAAAATGATGCAACAGGATGAGAATACGGGAACGATCTCCGTGGAAAACCTGAGCCTTATCATAACGGAATCCGTGTTGCTGACTTTTCAGGAAAAAAAGGGGGATGTGTTTGAACCCGTACGCGATCGGATCAGAAATAATCGGAAACGGATCCGGAACAGCGGAACCGATTACCTGACCTTTGCCTTGCTGGATATAGTGGTGGATAATTACATCTATATCATTGGGGTCCTGGGGGAACGGATCGAGACGTTGGAAGAAACCTTATTGGAGGAGCCCCGTAAAAGCGTGATTGATGAGATTTATACCTACAAGCGGGAACTTAACTTTTTAAGGAAAAACATCACCCCCGCCCGGGAAATGATCCTGAACCTGTCTAAAATGGAGTCAGAATTCATCCATGAGAGCACCTATGTCCATTTTAAGGAACTATTGGACAACATCAACCAGGCAATGGACTCTTCGGAGACATACCGGGAAATATTATCAGACCAATTGAATATCTACCATACTACGATCAGCAGTAAACTGAATGATGTAATGAAATTCCTTACCATATTTTCGGTTATCTTCATCCCACTGACTTTTATTGCAGGTATTTACGGCACCAACTTTGACGTTTTACCGGAACTGCATTATGAGTATAGTTACTTTATTATGTGGGGTGTCATCATTGTGGTTGCTTTAACCATGCTGGTCTACTTCCGCAAAAGGAAGTGGTTATAAACTGTGGTGTCACCCGTTCAGTGCCAGGGTTTATTGTCCCGACCACAACAGGGATTACCATACCTCCGAAACACGTGAGACTGGTATACCCTGATGTTTCCTGACTGTTCAATAGAATTCACCAAAACAGTAAAACAAAGGAAAATATATCAATCAGCATTGCGCTTAAAGTCAAAAAAATGTATATTCAGCAACAACGGCAGCCAGTTCAGGATTCCTGAAGACCTGCCCTTTCCATCATCCCCTAATTAATTTCCAATTCAATTAAAATTAAAAAATGAAAATAGTTGTACTATCGCAGAACCCGGATTTATATTCCACACGCCGTTTAATAGAAGCCGGTAGACAGAAGGGCCACGAAATGCTGGTTATTGATCATGCCAAATGTGATCTTATCATCGAAAGGAGAAAACCCGGGCTAATTTATCAGGGGGTTGAAATCAAGGACGTGAGCGCCGTAATACCCCGGATCGGATCATCGATCACCTTTTACGGAACCGCGGTGGTCCGTCAATTTGAAATGATGAAAGTATTTACCGCGGTAGAATCACAGGCTTTGGTGAGGTCACGGGATAAATTGAGGAGTCTCCAGATATTGTCCCGGGCAGGGTTGGACCTTCCTAAAACGGTCTTCAGCAATTATTCAAAAGACGTGGGTGCCGTCATCGATAAGGTCGGGGGAGCGCCGGTAGTAATCAAACTATTGGAAGGTACCCAGGGCCTTGGTGTTGTTCTGGCCGATAAAAGAAATTCTGCAGAATCCATATTGGAAGCCTTTAACGGGTTGCAGGCCCGGGTAATTGTCCAGGAATTTATCAAAGAAGCGAAAGGCGCAGATATCCGGGCCTTCGTAATTGATGGGGTTGTAGAGGGAGCCATGAAGCGGCAGGGGAAGGAAGGTGAGTTCCGTTCTAATCTCCACCGTGGGGGCTCTGCGACAATCATTGAACTTTCCGATGAAGAAGAGAATGCTGCCATCAAGGCGGCGCGAGTCATGGGACTAGGGGTTGCGGGGGTAGACCTGCTGCAGTCAGCCCGGGGACCGCTGATATTGGAAGTCAATTCTTCTCCAGGCCTTGAAGGTATTGAAGAAGCCACCGGAAAAGATATTGCCGGAAAGATTATAAAATATGTTGAAAGACATGCCGAACACTAAGATAGAAGTTCTGGGGCATGTAATTTCCAGGGGGAAGGGAGTACAATTGAACCTGGACATAGCCAAATTGCATACCCGAACTAAGATTCAGGTACCGGTAATTGTGCAACGAGCTAAAAATGAAGGGCCGCGTTTATTGATAACCGGAGGTATACACGGCAACGAGATCAATGGTGTTGAAGTGGTACGGCAGTTGATCTCTAAAAAGTATAACCAGCCCCAAAACGGAATGGTGATCTGTATCCCGGTGGTCAATGTGTTTGGTTTTTTAAATCAAAAACGGCAGTTTCCGGATGGCAGGGACCTTAACAGGGTTTTCCCGGGAAGCCCCAGGGGATCGCTGGCTAGCAGGTTTGCCTATTATATCATCAAGGAGATTGCCCCCCTCGTGGATTATTGCATAGATTATCATACAGGAGGCAATAGCAGGTTCAACGTACCCCAGATACGCATCAATAAAAACGACGAGGATGCCCTGGAACTGGCCAAGGTATTTGGAACTCCATTTGTGATCCGGACAGGGCACAGGGAAAAATCCTTCCGTGAAACCATGCATAGCTTAAAGAAAAAGGTTTTGCTTTTTGAAGGAGGTAAATCCCTCCATCTGGATGAACAGATAACCATTGCCGGGGTGGCAGGTGCCCTCAGGGTTATGCAGCATTTAGGCATGCGTGATTTCTCCAGGGAGTTGGAAAAGCTGGAGGTTACGGATTTCGACCCGATATTAATTGATAGCTCTGATTGGATCCGTGCTAAATATTCCGGGATGTTCCATCCTTCCGTCCTGTTGGGAACCCTGATTAACAAAGGAGACATCCTCGGCAGCATTTCAGACCCGTTCGGCTTCTTTGAGCGGTATATCAAATCCCCTTCCAAAGGGTATATGATCTGCATCAATCAATCCCCTATTGTCAACCAGGGGGATGCCTTATTCCATATCTCCCGGAATACTGTCTCTTCCAAGGGGTGAACCCTGGGGGAAGCCAGTCTTTTTTTTTGATAATTTAATATAACTATTTAATAGTATATCGCCGGTTTTGCTATATTTAATATCCAATAACTTGCCATTTTACGATGTATCTGGTCATCCTGCTTGTGTTTATCCTGGGGTATTGTTTTATAGCCCTTGAACATACCATCAAAGTAGACAAAGCTGCATTGGCCCTGCTGACGGGTACCCTGTGCTGGATCCTGTTTATCATGGGACGGGACACCCTTTTACCGCAGGTCGACCCATCGGAATCCATCGCCTTTATCGCAGACGGCCTGCTCGAACACGTGGCGGAAATTTCGGAAATCCTCTTTTTTCTTCTGGGGGCCATGACGATTGTAGAGATCATAGATGCCCACGAGGGGTTTACTGTAATCACCGATCGCATAACGACCACCAATAAATTAAAACTGATCTGGATTTTAAGTTTTCTTACATTTTTCATGTCAGCGGCCCTGGACAACCTTACTACAGCCATTGTGATGGCAGCCCTGTTGCGGAAACTGGTCCAGGACAGAAAGGACTTATGGTTCTTTGCAGGGCTTTTGGTCATAGCTGCCAATGCCGGAGGCGCCTGGTCCCCCATTGGCGATGTAACAACTATTATGCTTTGGATTGGCGGGCAGATTACCGCAGCCAATATAGTCACGACACTATTCCTCCCCAGCCTTGCCTGTCTATTGGTACCCTTGCTGTTATTATCCTTCCTGTTCCGGGGCCAGATTCAAAAACCTACGGTACTTCCGGAAGAACACGGTGGCAAAATATTTATTCAGCAATCAGAAAGAAAACTGGTGTTCATCATTGGGATCGGCGCCTTGCTTTTTGTCCCAATTTTTAAAACGATCACCAATCTTCCGCCATTTATGGGCATCCTTTTTGGGCTGAGCCTGGTATGGATCACCACCGAACTCCTGCATAAGCATAAGCCCATTGATGACAAAAAAGCGCTTTCCATCGCAGGGGTGCTCCAAAAAATAGATACCCCAAGTATCCTCTTTTTTCTGGGGATCCTGATTGCGGTCGGTGCCCTGCAGACTGTCGGACACCTGACGGACCTAGCTAGGTTGCTCGATGAGAATTTCAGCAGTATAGTCGTGGTAAATGCCATAATAGGGGTGGTCTCCTCCATAGTTGACAACGTACCCCTGGTAGCGGGGGCCATCGGGATGTACCCACTGGAAACCTACCCCCCGGATCATGATTTCTGGGAGCTGCTTGCCTACTGTGCAGGTACCGGCGGCAGCATTCTAATAATCGGTTCAGCGGCCGGTGTGGCTATTATGGGGATCCTCAAAATTGATTTTATCTGGTACCTGAAACGGATTTCCCTCCTGGCCTTCCTGGGCTATATATCAGGGATCCTTGTTTATGTAATGCTCAACTAAAGGTTTTCAGCACTGTCTGCAGCATCAGGGCTCTTCTGATCCCTGGATGTCTTCTATATGAATGAGGTGCAGCATCCTATGTGCTAAGGGAGCAAAAATAATGGCTGTTGTACTTAAAAAAACCAAACCGCTGAAAAGGGCATAAAAGGAAGAAAATAATTTTGCAGCAGTATGCTCCATTGTATTAACCGGACCCATGCCCGAAAGGATCATGGAAGCATTATAAAATCCATCAATCCTGGAGATATTCCCGTAGTAGTGGTATCCAGCTGTACCTATTCCAAAAGATACAACAAGCAGGGCCATTGAAACCAAAAAATAACGGAACACCCTGGCCAGGGTTTATGAAAGGGATGGATCGGGTGAGTTTTTATGTTCAAACCAGCGTGAATTCATCATGATGTATTGATTTAATACCAATAACTGTTTTTCCGGGTATATCCTAAATATCCAGGAATAATACTATTGCAAATGGCCCTGACCCCGTGATGCTATCCCTGGGTTCCCGAGACGGGTTCAACACCTTATTCGACATCCCGGACCAGCTAGGTATACCTTATCATGGCCCCGACAAGTTCTTCAAATTCTTCATCCAGGCTTATACGGGGAAATGGCTTACCAGCCTTGTTGTACCAATAGGCTGCATTCCATTCATCCCCTTCCCTGCGATGCAAATAGGCATGAATCCAACTCCCGGCCTGGGTATTGAGCCCATCAGCCAGGTCATGGGCCTTATGCCAATCCCCCCTCGCATCCCACCAGAGAGATTGCAATGATCTGTTCCATCGCGGTGGCGGGGCAGCTTCCTTAAGGGTTTCCCTGAAAAAGGATATATCCATTGTATGTTTGCTATTTGGCGCAATTCCCTATTGTCTTCCGAAATACTGAAATACGCGGTATGTGTCCTAAAAATCCCTATTTTCACAAATTTAGCAATATCATCCAGAAGGTTGGAAAAAGCGCTTCTTAAAATAGTAAAGTCCCTCCTGCCCTGTCTGTTTAGTTTAGGGTTTGTTGTGTTTATTTATTCAATACATATGTCGAGCAATGTGGACAGTATGTTGAATGAAAAGAACACGATCATTTCCAATGGTTTCCTAACATCCCAGATCAATTACCATAAAGATTTTGCTCCTTTTGCCCGGCGGCCACTGACAACCTGGCTGATTGAAACTACTTCCAGCTGGTTGGGCATATCTATGGGCAAAGCATTTATATGGGTCAACTTTTCCCTGCTCTTCCTAAGCGGGCTGTTGTTGTACCGACTTTCAATGGCGTTACAACTGGGTTATCTAAAAGGTATTATAAACCTGATCCTTTACTTCCTGTCATTTTCTATAATATTTGTTTTCTTCCCACCCGTTTTCAGTTATGATGAACCGTTGCAATACTGCTTTATATTTGCCGGATTGACCAGTATATTGAATAAGCATTGGGTGGGCTATATAATGTGGTTTACGGCTGCCATGATAGCCCGCGAGAACACCGCTTTTGTGATTTTGGGGATTCTGTTCTTTATTCCGGATCATCAAATTACCCAAGGGCATATCCTGGATAAGCGACACCTGAAATTTTATTTCCTTGTCGGGCTCCCGGTGGTGTTCTACATGGCCTGCATACTTCTTTTTATAGAAAACAAGGGGCTTTGGGATGGCACCCAGGACGAGTTCCAAAGCAGGTTTTCGTGTTTTAAGGAAAATTTCAAGGACTTGCCAAGTTCCGTTGAAACAGTCACATCCATTATAGTATCGTTGGGGACGTTTATATATTTCCTTATTGTCTATAGCAAGCGTAACAATCCTTCGAACATGGAGAAAAAGTTTATCAATGCCTTTATCCTGAGTTGTGCGGTCAACACCCCAATAATATTACTGGCCGCATTTTCACGGGAAGTGAGGTTATTTTCGCTTCCCCTGGTGTTCCTCTGGCCACTGATGGCCCAATTTTGTTATCAGGAAATCCGGCTGTTGCTTTCCTTCAACCTGTACCCCGAATGTTTCCGGAACTGGCGGTACAGCCTCATTTTTTTAGGGCTGACACTGCTAAATTACCTGCTCTCCTTCAGGGTGTATATTCCCAGCTTCCCATCAGCAGACAACTATTTCAACGAATACCTTTTCGTATCTTTTCAACTTATCATTTTCCATTTGTTACTCCGGCATTCGGCCGATCGTCATCCCGGGAACAATACACTGCCTATATGGGGCATTGTCAATCGGCTCAGGAAGGCCTCATACCTGCCATAAGAAAAAATCCACGGAAACAGTTTTCCATACCTATGGGGTATTATCAAGCATCCTCAGAAACGAATCCTCGGAAATTAGGGGTACTCCCAAACTCTGAGCTTTTGTTTTCTTGCTGGGGCCCATATTTTCACCGGCAACCACAAAACTGGTTTTTGCCGAAATGGAAGAACCAACTTTCCCGCCATTATCTTCGATCAACTTTTTGAGCTCCGTCCTGCTTACCTTTTCAAAGACCCCTGAGACCACAAATACCTGGCCTTTTAACAGATCGGTTTGATCCTGCATCTGTGCTTCGGAAAGTGAGAACTTTACCCCGTAATCCTTAAGGCGGCCAATGATTTCTTTATTCCTGACCTTCTCAAAAAATGAAACCACACTAGCTGCAATGCGCTCCCCTATTTCATCGACTTTTGTGAGTTCGTCCCGGGAGGCAAGCATCAGGGCATCGATATTTTTATAGGCTTTGGCTAGTTTTTTGGCAACCGTCTCCCCAACATACCGGATACCAAGGGCAAACAAAACCCTCTCAAAGGGTATCCGAACCGATTCCGCTATGCCTTTTACCAGGTTTTCGGCTGATTTTTGAGCCATGCGTTCTAGGGGTATCAGTTGCGATACAGACAAGGTGTAGAGATCCGCATAATCATGGATCAAACCTTCTTTAAACAGCAATTCTACCGTTTCACTTCCCATTCCTTCTATATCCATTGCCTTCCTGGAAATATAATGCTGTATCCGCCCCGTGATCTGTGGCGGGCACCCTGTTTCATTTGGGCAATAGTGCTGTGCTTCCCCTTCAAGCCGCTCCAGCGGGGTATGGCATTCCGGGCAATGGGTAACATACCTTGTTGGCACGGAACTGGGGTCCCTTTTGGTGAAATCCACCCCTATGATCTTGGGGATGATCTCACCCCCTTTTTCAACAAATACGGTATCCCCTTCCCGGATATCCAGTTTGGCAATTTGGTCCGCATTGTGCAGGGATGCCCGTTTTACAGTTGTTCCGGCCAGTAACACGGGTTTGAGGTTGGCAACCGGTGTAATGGCACCAGTACGGCCTACCTGGTAAGTTATTTTACGCAAAAGGGTGGACTCCTGTACCGATTTAAATTTATAGGCCAATGCCCAGCGCGGGGATTTGGCGGTATAGCCCAACTCTTCCTGTTGCCGGAGGCTGTTCACCTTTACCACCACTCCATCGGTTTCATACGGAAGTTCATGTCGGTGTGTATCCCAATGATTTACAAAGTCCATGACTTCGCTGGTTGTTTTACAGAGTTTGGCTGCACCTGGAACCTTAAAACCCCATTCCCGGGCCCTTGACAATACGTCAAAATGGGTGTCAACGCCAAGGTTGAATCCAGCAATGCCATATACCAGGCATTCCAGTGGGCGCTGCGCAACCAGGCTGCTATCTTGTAGTTTCAGGCTGCCGGCAGCCGTATTTCGTGGATTCATATAGGGATCTTCCCCGTTGGCAATTCGCTCCTGATTCATCCTGGCAAAGCCCTGGAGAGGGAGGACAATTTCTCCCCGGATATCCACCTTAATGGGATGATTACCCTCTAACTGAAGCGGTATCGAACGGATGGTTTTGATATTGGCTGTAACTTCATCCCCCTGATATCCGTCTCCCCTGGTTACTGCACTGGCAAGCATCCCCTTTTCATAGGTAAGGCTAATGGACGCACCATCATATTTAAGTTCACAGCTAAATTCTACGGCCAAATCCCCCAATTGGCGTTGAACCCTTTTTTCCCAATCGAGTAGTTCATCCCTGGAATAGGAATTATCCAGTGAATACATCCGGTGTTCGTGCACTACAGTTTTAAAATTCCTGGTCACCGCCCCACCTACCCTTTTTGTGGGGGAAGACGGGTCATCAAACTCAGGGTTTGCAAGTTCAAGCTCCTGTAATTCACGAAGCCTCATATCAAATTCATAATCCGATATGGTAGGGTTGTCCAAAACATAATAGTTGTGGTTGTGTTCCCTTAACTCCCGCCGGAGTTCCATTAGTTTCTTTCCTATATCCATTTATACCTGATCTTTTTGAATCCATTTTGGGATGGGTAACGGTTTGTATTTCAGCATCTGGTCTATAAGCCCGGACACCGTTGTATCTACCAGGAGCATATCCAGGTTCCCTTGTTTTAAAAACCCCCCGGACACCATTTTTTGCAGCATTTTAAGGAGGTCATCATAGAATCCATTGACATTAAGAATCCCAATAGGTTTTTGGTGCAGACCCAATTGTGACCAGGTGATCGTTTCAAATAATTCTTCAAGCGTGCCATATCCCCCCGGTAACGTTATAACGGCATCCGACAATTCGTGCATCCTGAGTTTCCGATCATGCATATTTTCCGTAATGATCAACTCCGTAAGCCCTGAATGAAAAACTTCCTTTGATTTCAGGAAACCCGGGATGACCCCAATGACGGTTCCGTTATTTTGCAAGGCTGCCTCCGCCACCAATCCCATAATACCTATTCTAGCGGCACCGTAGACGACACCAATACCCTTTTGGGCTAAATAAGCACCTAATTCCCGGGCAGATTCCCATATTTGAGGATCGTTTCCTTCACTGCTGCCACAAAAGACTACAATTGTATTCATGTCCCCTGTATTTATGCCTTTACAGCCCGCAACATCCGTTCGTTTCCAAACATATCCTTCCGCAACTCAATTTCCAAAAAATCCCGATCTTCCAAAAGCTTCACCATTTCTTTTCCCATGTATTGATTGATCTCAAAATAGAGTAATCCTCCTGAAGGAAGGTTGTCGCAGGCAAGGTCAGAAATATGCCTGTAAAAAACCAGTGGGTCATCATTGGAGACGAAAAGCGCGTTTGAAGGTTCAAACCCCATAACATTCTCCTGCATCCCTTTCCTTTCGGAATGCCGTACATAGGGTGGATTTGAAACAATCAGATCGAATTGGGGCTCTAGCTGCTCCAGGGTTAAAATATCCACCTCTAACCAAGTAACAGAAACATTGTTCATCGCAGCATTATCCCCGGCAACTTCCAGGGCAGCGGCTGAAACATCCATTCCATAAACTGTTGCCTCCTGCAGGTTTTTGGCCAGAGCTATTGCAATGCAGCCACTTCCGGTCCCGATATCCAGAATTCGGAAAGGCTTTCCTTGGGACTGAAGCATTCGTTCGGTGGCATCGGCTAATAACCAGAGGGTCATTTCTTCCGTTTCAGGCCTGGGGATCAATACTTGATCACTGACTTTGATGGGAAGCCCCATAAAAGTTGTTTCCCCCGTAATGTATTGAATTGGATGTTGGAGCTTTAGTCGGGTCAGCGCCATGAAGAAGTGTCCTTCATTTTCACTGGAGATTACCAGTCCCGGCTGTAAAGCGAGAACAAAGCGTTCTATCCCCAGATAATGTTCCACCAGCCAGTAAAAGAAGCTGTCGACTTCCTCCCTGGCGTAAAGATCATCGAGTTCCTTATGAAAAATATTCCTGATCTCTTTTAATTGCATTGCGTCTAACTATGAATTTTTCCTATAGGAATGGGCTGCCACCGCCACTCACCGGCATTTAAAAATTTACACAGTGAAGCTTGTTTTCCCGTACTCCCGGATTTTGCCAATTGCCGTGCAGCTGATACCGGCTTAATAACCAGCCTTCCTCATTTTTGGCACTGCAACCTGGCCGTGAATGTTCTGTATGAATAACTTATTTTTGCGGTATGAAGATACATGAATTGAGGATAACCCTGTAGCTGCAAACAGACTGAATTGCGATCTATGCCTGCACCTCCTGAAAATAGTGTTCATCAACGGCTGGAAGATGAAAAATACATGCTACGATGTATCCAGCTGGGACTGAATGCACAGGGTACTGCTGCCCCCAATCCAATGGTAGGCAGTGTTGTCGTTCATCACAATACGATCATTGGCGAGGGTTATACCAGTGCATATGGGGGGGCTCATGCCGAGGTCAATGCCATCGCATCGGTACAGGACCCGTACCTTCTTTCAGAGTCGACATTATACGTAACCCTGGAACCCTGTTCCCATTTTGGAAAGACCCCGCCCTGCTCGGACCTGATTCTGAATCACAACATCCCACGGGTTGTAATTGGGACCAGGGACCCCCATACCAGAGTAGCCGGAAGAGGAATTCATAAATTACAGGATGCCGGGTGTTCTGTTGTAGTGGGAGTGCGGGAAGCGGAATGCAGGGAACACCACAAAAGATTTTTAACCTTTCATGAGAAGAACAGGCCTTATATTATTCTGAAATGGGCCGAAACACAGGACGGGTTTATCGCCCCGGAACCCAGCCGGAGAAGTAAGGATCCCAGCCCCTACTGGATCACAGGAATGGCGGCAAGGCAGCTCACACATCAATGGCGTAGTGAGGAACAGGCTATCCTGGTAGGTTCCAATACTGTTCTCCAGGACAACCCTTCCCTGACCACACGTCTGTGGAAGGGCACATCCCCTCTAAGGGTGGTTTTGGATGAATCCCGGATGGTCCCCTCCACCTTTCAGGTTATGGATACCCAGGCAGAAACACTGATCCTTACGGGGAACACTCAGGAGACCGGCCAGCAGGATGTCCGGTTTGAACAGATTGATTATACCGGGCATGTCGCAGCTCAGGTGGCAGGGGTGCTCCACAGGAAGCAGGTTATAAGTGTCCTCGTGGAAGGAGGGGCACAAACACTCCGGACTTTTATTGATGCCGGACTATGGGACGAAGCGCGGATATTTACCGGGAATACCAGATTTAAAAATGGACTGAGGGCACCGGCGCTCGATGGCAGCATAACTGAGCAATTTAGCATAGGGCCTGACAGACTTAAAATAATACGGCATGATTAAAAATATCATATTCGATTTCGGGGATGTTTTTATCAATCTGGACAAGCATGTCCTTAAAAACATAGACCTAAGCCCCGAACCGGAATTTTTCAGGTATTTTGAGCAACTCAATGATTCCTTAGAAACCGGTGGTACTACAGAGGCTGAATTTTTGGAGACGCTCACCAAATGGTTCCCGAAGCATCCCGGTGAAAAACTCCGGTCAGTCTGGAATTCCATGCTGCTCGATTTACCGGAATACCGGTTGGAATTCCTTGAAAACCTGGCCGAAGCCGGAACGCACCGGTTGTTCCTTTTAAGCAACACCAATGCCTTGCACATTCCCCATGTGGCCCTTCATATAGGGCAGTTAAGGTTTGACCGCTTTAAAAATTGTTTTGAGAAATTTTATCTTTCCCATGAAATCGGGTTGCGGAAACCCCATCCTGAAATCTTTGAATTTGTCCTGAAGGAAAATGGTCTTGTCGCACAGGAGACCCTTTTTGTGGATGATACCGAAGAAAATACACTTGCTGCGGGAAAATTGGGTATACAAACGTGGCATCTAAGGGTTGGAACGGAAGATATCGTTGAACTTAATTCCAGGTTATAGCATGTTGGATCTGGCCTTAAGCGTATTATTTTCCAGTTTAATCTTTATCATTTTCAAGTTGTTTGCGGTTTTCAGGGTGCAAACCCTGTATGCCATCGTTACGAATTATGCTGTGGCATGTACAGTGGGATTGCTTTACTATGACGGTATTGTTGAGTTGAAGGAAATCCCCGGGAAAAGCTGGTTTCCAGGGACCCTTGCCCTCGGAGTGTTATTTATCCTTGTTTTTAATATCATGGCCGGGACTTCCCAGAAACTGGGTATTTCCGTTGCGTCGGTTGCCACCAAAATGTCATTGGTAATCCCTGTAGTCATGGGCATACTGCTGTACGATGAGAAATTGGGGCCGCTGAAAGTCCTGGGTATATTCATGGCACTGGCTGCGGTTTATTTTGCATCGGTAAAGGAGAAACCCCTGGTTCCGGAAAAGTATTCATTTTTACTGCCCCTTCTTTTGTTCCTGGGTTCCGGGATTATCGATGCCAGTATTAAATATATGGAAGGGACCCTGGTAAGCAAGTCAGAGTTGTCCTTGTTTTCCGCATTGGTTTTTGCTTCTGCAGCCTTTTCCGGGCTGGTATTTGTCGGCTTACGAATACCCAGGCACCCACTGCGGTTCAATGGTCGTAATTTGCTTGGGGGAATCGCCCTCGGGGTGCCGAATTTTTTCTCAATTTATTTCCTTTTAAGGGCCCTGGGAAGCAAAACCCTCAACAGTGCATCTGTTTTCACCTTGAATAATGTCGCAATCGTCATGTTTTCAACCCTACTGGGAATAGTGTTATTCCGTGAAAAGATCAGCCGGAAGAATTGGGCAGGGATTGCGCTGGCAGTCATCAGTATCATCCTTGTTGCGACATTTTAAGGGAAAGGGAGCAAAATACATACCGGACCCAGAATGATCCTACCGAAGCAATGGAGTTCAGGGAAGGAAAATTTACCGGCTACGCTTTAACGTTGCAGGATGAAACGGTTGTCCGGGATATTATTTCCCATTTGCGTCAGAAACACCTGACAGCCACTCATGCCAGTGATGCCTGGCAGATGGGTATTGAACCGGGTGAATGATGACGGGGAGCCGGCAAATCTGCGGGGATGCCCTTTTTCGGGCAAAAACAGGCATTTGGACTTACCGATGTCCTTGTGGTGGCGTATTTACGGAGGCACCAAACCGGGTGTTGGCGGCCTATTTCAGGCCTATCGCACCACAGCAGACGCTACAGCAGTAACGGTAGCTTTCATTCCCTATTCGGAAATGGATAAGATATTGCAGACTATCCGAAAGTTAAACAAACCAAAGATGCCTGGTTGTTGTGGTACGGAATGGCAACCTGGAAAGGGCAATCGGTATATTCCGGGGATTGAAAGATGTCAGGGTCGGCAAAAAGTAACCTAATCCATTCCCATGGCCTTATAATGAGATACTTGAAAATTTCGCCTTAAAGAGTAATACCGGTCGTTTATACCGAAATGAGTTCCAAAAGATAATCCGGACACCTGATAGGCTTATTCAGTTTCCTATCCATAAATGCCAAAACAGTGTTTGCTGTGGCCAAAATTTCACCCGTTTCATTGTAGATTTCATAATCGAACTCGATCTTAACTAAAGGCATTCTTTTAAGCCTGGTAACGACCGTAATTAGGTCATCATATACCGCTGGTTTTTTAAAATTCAGGGTTAAGGAAAACACGGGTAACATAATACCGTTTTCTTCCATACTTTTGTAAGAAATACCGAATGACCGTAACCACTCAACCCTTCCCATCTCCAGGTATTGCGGGTAGTTGCCGTGATAGACCACTCCCATTTGGTCTGTTTCGGCGTATCGAATCCTAAAAGATATTTTGTTAAAACCCATGTCTTCTGCAGTAAAAATGATATATTTAGTAGATGCGAAAATATGGTGTTCAACATGCAAAAAAAAAAGGGGAAATTCAATGTAAATTCATTTTTTTTTTAGGTTTTTTGTTCACATATTTGTCGCACTCTAAAGAGGAACGGTACCCCCGCTTCCTCTACAACCAACTAACAAGTTACTAACCAACAATATATAGACAAACTTTAAAATGGGTGTTACTGCTATTTCCGTATGGAACAATTGTCTGGCTTTTATCCAGGATAACATCCAACCGCAGGCATTCAAAACATGGTTTGAACCTATTAAGCCCATAAAACTATCAGACAACGCCCTGAGTATTCAGGTTCCGAGTAAATTTTTTTATGAATGGCTGGAGGAACACTACGTTAAGCTCCTCAAAGTTGCCTTGACAAAGGAATTGGGCGAAACTGCCAAGCTGGTCTATATCATCAAAATGGAGAATACCTATGGAAACCGGGAACCCTTTACGGAAAGGATTCCGAGTGCCAACCGGTCCAATGTATCCACACAGGAAATGGATGTTCCCATCAAATCCAAAAATCCGGAATTAAAGAACCCCTTTGTTATCCCCGGAATCCGGAACATAAAGATAGAATCCCAACTGAACCCCAATTACAGCTTTGAGAATTTTTTGGAAGGGGATTCCAACAGACTGGCGCGGTCCGCCGGCATGGCGGTTGCCAATAAACCAGGCGGAACCTCCTTTAACCCATTGCTGGTTTTTGGGGGTGTGGGCTTAGGGAAAACGCATCTTGCACATGCCATAGGAGTTGAGATCAAGGATAAATACCCGGAACGGACTGTACTGTATATTTCAGCTGAAAAATTCACCCAACAGTATATAGAATCCGTCAAAAAGAACACCCGGAATGATTTTATTCATTTTTATCAGCTGATCGATGTGCTTATAATAGATGATGTCCAGTTCCTATCCGGAAAATCGGGAACACAGGACGTTTTCTTTCATATTTTCAACCATTTGCACCAAAATGGGAAGCAGGTAATCCTAACTTCGGACAAAGCACCTGTAGATATGCAGGATATTGAACAAAGGCTGCTATCCCGCTTTAAATGGGGCCTTTCCGCTGAACTTCAGAATCCGGACTTTGAAACCAGAATATCCATCCTCAGGAATAAGTTGTACCGCGATGGTGTGGAAATGCCGGATGATATAGTGGAATATGTGGCCAAACATATCAAAACCAATATCCGTGAACTTGAAGGCGCCATCATCTCGTTAATCGCACAATCCTCCTTTAACAAAAAAGAAGTTACCCTGGAACTGGCTCAGCAGGTTGTGGAAAAATTCGTGAAAAACACCAAACGAGAGGTTTCCATAGATTATATCCAGAAAGTAGTTTCAGATTATTTTGAAATGGATGTCGCTACCCTGCAATCCAAGACCCGGAAGCGCCATATTGTACAAGCCCGGCAGCTTGCCATGTTCTTTGCCAAAAAGTTCACCAAGGCCTCCCTGGCCAGCATTGGTTCACAAATCGGCAAAAGGGACCATGCAACGGTACTACACGCCTGTAAGACAGTGGATAACCTTGCAGAAACAGATAAACAATTCCGCAAATACATAGAAGACCTAACCAAGAAGTTTTCCTGATCCCGTCATGACCACCAATATATTAATGGTTTGCCTTGGAAACATTTGCCGGTCTCCATTGGCGGAAGGGATTTTGCTTTCAAAAGTAAATCCGGAACAAGTTTTTGTGGATTCTGCCGGAACCGGCGGTTTCCATATTGGCGAGAAGCCGGATCCCAGGGCCATTGCAGTCGCAAAGAAATATGGCATTGATATCAGCCGGCAGCGATGCCGTAAGTTTGAATTGGCAGACTTCAGAAAGTTTGATCAGATCTATGTTATGGACCGTAGCAATTATAACTATATCCTCGATCTCGCCACAACCGACGCCGAAAGACAGAAAGTCAAGTTGCTCCTGGAGGGCCTTCAAGTCCATACCCTGGAAGTTCCGGATCCCTATTTTGACGGCGATCAGGGGTTTGAAGAGGTCTACCAGCTGATAGACAGGGCATGCGACTTAATTGTAAGTGACCTAAAGAAATTCAAAAAATAATTATGAAGCGCCTCAGACAGGATCGCGGCAAACTCTATTTGATCCCCACTACCCTTGGGGATAACGAGCCACTGGAGGTCCTTCCAATCTCCATTAAAAGGGCCATTGAACAAATTGACCATTATATAGTTGAAAATGAAAAATCCGCCAGGAAGTTTATAAAGAAAATAACCCCCCGAAAATCACAATCCGGCCTGCACCTGGAGTTGCTGAATAAATTTACAGAACCCAATGCGATACATACTTTTCTGGACCCCTGCCTGCAGGGGCAGGATGTGGGTATTCTATCGGAGGCGGGATGCCCTGGCATAGCCGATCCCGGTTCGGAGGTCGTGCGACTTGCCCATGAAGTCGGAATACATGTGGTACCTCTGGTGGGCCCTTCATCCATTTTGCTGGCCTTGATGGCGAGCGGCTTCAACGGGCAGCATTTTACCTTCCAGGGTTACCTGCCCATTGAGGCAGTGGAACGCAAGAACCGGATCAAATCCCTTGAAAAAATTTCCCGGGAGCAGGGAATGGCCCAAATTTTCATCGAGACTCCTTACAGGAACGACAAATTACTATCAGAATTACAGAAAACGCTTTCCAATAAAACCATGATGTGCGTGGCATGTGATTTAACATTGCCCACGGAATTTATTTTAACCAAATCGGTGGAACACTGGAAGGGGATTTCGGTTACGCTACATAAACGACCCTCCATCTTTATAATTCAGGCATAAAAAACCCCGACTTCCGATAGTTATCGGGGTCGGGATCCATTTTTTCATACAGCGTAAG
>JBGTLT010000193.1:0-27342 GCA_041743975.1 Zeaxanthinibacter sp. | reverse complement strand
TTGAGCTTTGTTCGGATTCCATGCTTCCCCTGGCGGCGTACCTGAAGAACTTTGCCCTGGGGGATTGTTCGGGCATCAGCTTTATCGATTCCACCCCCTTGCGTGTGTGCCACAACAGGAGGATCCATAGCCATAAGGTGTTCGATGGGCTGGCCAGAAGGGGACAGTGTTCCATAGGGTGGTTTTACGGCTTCAAGCTGCATCTGGTGACCAACGACTGCGGGGAGGTGATCGACTTTATGCTCACCCCAGGCAATGTGGATGACAGAAAGCCCCTGCACATGGAACGCTTCATTAAAAAGCTATGGGGCAAGCTCTATGGGGATAAAGGCTATATTTCAAAGGAACTCTTTCAGAGCCTCTTCGCCAATGGCATCCACCTGGTCACCAAACTCAGGAAGAACATGCGCTCCACGGCCATTACTCCTATTATGGATGCCATCCTGCTGCGCAAAAGAGCCATTGCCGAGACCATCATTGATCAGCTAAAAAACATCTTCCAAATTGAACATTCAAGGCACAGAAGCCCAAAGAATTTCATCACCAACATGTTCTCTGCCCTTATCGCATACAACTTTACTGAGAAGAAACCTTCTTTGAGAAAAAACTATGTCGATACCAAACAACTATATTTAGCTTTGTAGTTATATCGAGTTATATCGAGTTTGTATGTTTAAGTCATAAACCAAAAACAGGAGGTATTATCTAAATTGTAGGGAACAATCATTAACCTATAATACCACCTGATATGGATTTACAAGTTACTAAAAAAACAGATTATTCTGGTCAAGACATTTATGTTGGGATAGATGCACACAAGAAGGACTGGGGCATCTGTGTGCTGACCAATTGTTACGAACACAAGGTATTCTCCCAACCGCCGGAGCCCAAGGTGTTGGCAAACTACCTGAAGCGGAATTTTCCAAATGGGAACTTCCACAGCGCCTATGAAGCGGGGTTCTGTGGTTTTTGGATATCCCATGAACTGACAAGGCTGGGTATTAACAACATTGTGGTGAACCCCTCTGATATCCCGACAACAGACAAGGAGAAAAAACAAAAGAATGATAAACGGGATGCGAGGAAGATTGCCAGATCGCTGAGAAGCGCTACATTGAAAGGTATCTATGTGCCCGACCGAGGAGCCTTGGAAGACCGTCTTTTGGTACGCACAAGACAGAAATTACTGGCGGATATAAAACGGTGCAAGTGCCGGATAAAATCGCACCTAAACTATTTTGGGATCAAAATCCCCAGGGAGATGGACTCGCCCTATTGGAGTAAGGCCTTCCGAAGATGGCTGGTCAGCGATGTATTCCAAGGGTCGGCCCAAGTATTGGTAAATTCGCTGCTGGAGGAAATGCAACAGATAGAGACACAAAAGAAAGTATTGGAAAGACAGATAACAAAAATGGCCGGTGGCGCCTATAAAGAACTGGTGGATCTGTTGAGGAGCATCCCGGGCATAGGCCTTCTGGGGGCCATTACACTGATAATGGAGATCATCGACATGGACCGTTTCAAAACCCAAGACCAACTACACAGCTTTGTGGGGCTGGTACCCAACGTGCACGCTTCCGGGGATATGGAAAGAATCGGCAAAATCACCAAAAGGCACAATGCCTTCTTGAGACCCGTACTGATCCAATGTGCCTGGAGGGCCATAAAGGTAGACCCGGAGATGGGCCTTGCCTATCTTGAGTTGTGCAAGAGGATGAAAGCCAATCGGGCCATTGTGAGGATTGCGAAGAAACTGACCAATAGGGTACGGTTCGTATGGAAGAACCGGCAGACATATTCTTATTGCCCATGACCTTAATGGATGGGAGTTCTGTTCACGTGAGTTGCGGCACCATCATATGGAAGTCCGTTTTTATCGAGTTTACAGTTCCCTTCCTATTATCCATGATAAAAGCTTGCAGCCTTTAAATCAAGACAGAAGGTTTGTTGATAGAAGTCTGGGAAATAGGCATTAAGAACGCAAAAGTACAGAACCGGACAGATTGTCCAAAAGAGATATATTGCCTTATTTTGAAAAATAGCTCCTCTTTATTTGGTTCTTAACATAGAAACTCACGTTAAATTTAAATCCTCTAAATTGTTTTAGAAAATCCGTTTAGGCATTTAAGGGGCTAAGACAATGGGATTATCGCCCAGTGACCTCAGGGCATTAGGAAACCGATTAGTCTTGTATTTAAATCATTTTTTTAATGCCGTTGCCAGAAGACTTGAAAAGCTGCATAAACGAGAGCGTTAATACTAAAGTGGTGGCAAAACCCATAATTACAATCGTAAAAAATACAATAGCCTCAAAATAAAAATTCTTGAACCAAGCTTTTGACAAATTGGCCAAAAACTCTAGGTTAATTTCAGTAGCATAAATTGTAAAGAAAATTGTAAAAATAATGGTAGCCGTAAAACCGGTAACAATACCCGTTGAGAAACCTTTAATGTAATTGAAGTTTGAGCCTTCCTCAATTTTTCTATACTTAATGGCCTCATAAATTGCAAAACCTGTTATTACCCCATTAAAGAGACTGAAAAAAATATTGGTATGCAAATCAAACAGCGACAGCAATAAAAAATATCCAATCAATGAACCACTCGTAGCAATCCCAAATCGTATAGGCAATGTAAAATTTTTCATAAGCAAAGGTTTTTTCTATTAAGGTAGTGTTTTAAATTAGCTAGGTTAAAAAACCTGCAAAAAGTGATATTCGTTTTTCAGAAGCCCTCAAACGGAATCCCTTAAAACATTCAAGCTTTCAGACTTTTGTTAAATATCAAGAAGATATTAATATAGCGTTTTGAAAATGGTACTATTTACGATTTGCCACTACTTTTTAATCTTGGCAAAAGTTGTTTTATCATTTTTTTGGCAATTATTACTACAACTTAAAATCTTCGATGAAATCCTCATCTTTAAAGCGATGAAATGGTTTCAAATTAATACTCCCATGACAGTAGGCCAGACCATCGATTTTTTTGGGCAAATAATCTACTTTTGTTGTTTCGCCCGAGACATTCGAAGGGTTATATATTGCATTTTGGCAGTTGTCTACTTTATTTTTATTGTAAGTGGCATAAATATTGTTTTTAGTTCTTTCGAGTATCCTTACCAACTCTTTTCCTATAAACGATGAACCATCTACTTTGAAATAATTTCCCTATGACTATTGTACCTATTTTGGTTAGGATATAATAAGAATTTATATTGATCGGTAACAATTACAATACCTTTCCAAATTAATGAAATGATTTTTTTGCAATAAGGACGCACCGTGAGAGCGGTGCGTCCATACTACTAACAACCAACCAACAGAACACTAATTAGGCATTACTACATCTTCTATAATATGAATTACCCCATTGGATGCCATGACATCGGTCTTGGCGATTTTGCTATGGCCACCGTTGGAATCCATTAAATAAATACCTCCATCCTTACTGATAGCTGTCAGGGTAGCACCGTTCAAAGTGGTCAATTCCGCTTTTCCCTTGCCCATTTCCAAGGCCTTGGCTACATCGGCCGCAACGATTTTCCCGGCTACTACATGATAAGTGAGGATAGCCGCCAAGCTTTCCTTATTGGCAGGTTCCAATAAAGAATTGAGGGTATTTTCATTGATTTTTGCAAACCCTGAGTTCAAGGGTGCAAAAACAGTGAAAGGCCCTTCACCTTTCAATGCTCCAACCAGATCGGCTGCCTTTAAGGCGGCAACCAAGGTAGTGAAATCATCCACTGAAACGGCAATATCTACTATGTCTTGGGCCTTGTTTTGAGCTTTAGTGGTCTGTGCGGAGAACAATAAGGTGACTGCGATGAAACTGATAATTAATTTTTTCATAATTTGATTTTTAAAATTTAATGTTAATTAAACAGACCAAAATGGCTGCTTTCCTAACTAATTACACAGGAACCCAATACTTGGATGAGGCAATTATTTTTTTATCATATCTTTAACATAGTAATGAAGCTACTAAATAACGACATACAGCTGATACGACAGCTACAGGATGGGGACAAGCGAGCACTGTTAGGTCTGTACGATAAATATTCCGGTGCACTTTATGGAGTGATCTTTCGTATCTGTTCAAGGAAAGACCTTGCAGAAGATGTGCTACAGGAGACTTTTCTAAAAGTGTGGCAAAAGATCGGGCAGTATGACGCCGATAAGGGAAGATTTTACACCTGGGCCTATCGCATTGCAAAAAACACTGCCCTTAATGCTGTTAGAAAAGCATCGCCACTCATCCAAACCGATGATCTAAGTGTATATGATACTAAAGCACAAGAGACCCCCGTGGATTATTCCGAATTTAACGGCCTATTGAAAAAATTAGAACCGCAGCATCAAAAAGCCATTGAATTGGTTTATTTCAAGGGATATACCCACCAGCAGGCCCATAAGGAAATGGGCGTGCCGTTTGGGACCTTTAAATCATACGTGCGTCAAGCGGTTGGTAAATTGAGGGAAATGTATTCAAAAGAATTATTGCTGTTATTGCTTTATCTAGAAATATTCGTAAATGGATAAGAAAAATATCTTGAAAAACGGACTTTTAGAGCTTTTCCTTTTAGGGGAACTAAGCCCAGAGCAGGAGCGTACTGTTCATGAGGCCCTTAAAAAGGACAGCGACCTCATGGTTCAATTTAGATCTATGGAGGCCGATTTTGAGCGGATGGCTTTTGAGAATGCCCTGAAGCCACCTGCAACGGTCAGAAATTCCTTGGAAGCGGCATTAACTTCGAAAGAAATACAAACCCCAGTGCGTACCTTGAATATATCGAACGCAGAAGGAAGCAGACAAAAAGGGCGCTTTATGCTCGCAGCCAGTTTGGCCGCCCTATCCGCCTTAAGTACCGTTTTGATGTATACCCAGTGGCAGCGTGCTAAGGAAAATCTACAGGTATTGCAACAGCAAACCTCCGGCTTGGAACAAAGATTGACCGATGTTGAAAAGAAGTATGAAGATACAACCAACAAGTATCAAAAAATCAATGACCCGAATGTAACTCCACTGCTTTTGGTCGGTAACGAGAAACTACCTCAAGGAAGGGCAACAGCCTATGTGAACCATACAACTAAAGAAGTAGTTGTGAACCCCCAAGGATTGCCAGCATTGGATAAAGACCACACATATCAAATGTGGGCCGATGTTGAAGGTAAGATGATCGACATGGGCTTGGTACCAACTGATAGGGATTTAGTAGCCCTGACCTATATAGATAAAGCAGAATCGTTGAATATTACGATTGAACCTGCGGGAGGGAACGATCACCCCACTGTGGAGAATTTGGTTTCGAATATAATCTTGTAAGCGCTAAAATTATTCAAAGGAGTTCTTCACCGTCACACGAACATTTTACCTCTTCATTGATTAAACAAAAAATTGTAGTTAATCCTGAAAAATTACAATTTAAGACACCCACCAATAGTTCTAAAACATTTGTGTTATATCTTATTGATAATGAAGTTCATGAGATAGGCCTGATGTATCTAAATTATGAAATTCTGTTGCGCGGCCACCAAACTTTATTTTTTGGGTCAAAGTATCCATTTGATTGGATTGAAAGATTTATTGCCCCTATATGACAATATAATATTCGTTTCATTTATCAATGTGACACCGGTCAAGGATATTTTAAACACTTACCTTAAAGAGTTTCATGATCTACTACTTAAAATCAATAATGCTGATTTTTGTATGTTAGGAAAAATGCTTCAAGAAATCAATTAAATGGAATGGCCAAAAACCATTGTTCCATTTTAGCGAATCGGGTAGTTCGTCCAACACCTATAATATTTAAAAATACATGGACTAATTTTATAAAACCAATTCTATAATCTGTTTAGGGTTCTATTCCATGACAACAGGATGCAATCCACTAACAAAAAATTCAAGGTGACCCCTCAAAGTAAATATACCTATTCAGTCGATAAGTTATACCCATTGAAAAAAATTGGTTCTTCTTGAAATATCACCTAGACCTAGTAAAAACACCTTTACTATACAGCTGGTAAAAAAGTTATCAGACTTAGCACATAAGCTGTATTACCTGCCGTAGTTGCCTATGAAACCTGAAGGACAATAAAAATTTGTCATTGGGATCTAATACCGATAAAAAATCGGCAACGTTGCTATCTGACTCTGTTAATCTTTGTTTAATTATTTATTAAAAACATTAAACATTATGTATCTTGCACGGTACAATAGAAAATCATGGCCAAAAAGAAAACAATTTCAGAAAACGACATCATTTCATTCTTCATGGATTATGTTCTTGAACATAACGAAGTACCTAGATCTGTATATGCTTTTGCAAAAGCCAATAATTTTGAGGAATCAATCTTTTACGAATATTTTGGATCATTCAAAGCTATTGAAACCGAGGTATTCAAAACTTTTTTTGACAATACAATCTCAATCTTACAAAAAAGCGAAGAGTTTCAATCCTATGATGCACGCAATAAACTATTGAGTTTTTATTATACCTTTTTTGAGAATCTTACAGCTAACAGAAGTTATGTGATTTATGCCTTACATCAGCATAAAAATAACATGAAAGGATTATCGCTTCTTTCTGAATTAAAGAAGGGTTTTACAGACTTCATTGATAGTTTAGATATTGAAATGATAACCATTAAGCAAGAGCAAATCGATAAAATACAGACAAGGGCGTTGCTGGAATCTGCTTGGTTACAATTAGTATTGACCATGAAATTCTGGATAGATGATACCTCGGCTTCATTTGAAAAAACTGATATTTTTATTGAAAAATCCGTAAATACAAGCTTCGATGTATTGAATGTTGCCCCGCTAAAAAGTATGATTGATTTAGGAAAATTCATTTTTAGGGAAAAAATCCATACTTATTAACTCGGTTTAATCCTATAGATGAAAACAATCGACAATATTCCTGTTTCAAAAATACATCGAGCCTCTAAATTAGTATCAACTGGAGCAAAAGTTGGCGTTAATTACCTTAAATATTATGGAGACAAACTAACAAAAACTGAACTTCAAGCCAGGACACGGCTCAATGAAAATAATGCTGAGGATATCTACAATGGTTTAAAGCAACTTAAGGGCAGCGCACTAAAGGTGGCTCAAATGCTGAGTATGGAAAAGAGCATTATGCCTCAATCCTACGTCGAAAAATTCTCATTATCCCAATTTTCAGTTCCACCATTGTCCCCCCCCTTGGTGTTAAAAACCTTTAAAAAATATTTTGGCAAATCTCCGAACCAATTATATGATTCCTTTAACTCAACTTCAGTTAATGCGGCTAGTATTGGACAAGTGCATATCGCGGAAAAAAATGGGAAAAAACTTGCTGTGAAAATCCAATATCCTGGCGTTGCCCAAAGTATAACGTCTGATTTGGCTCTTGTTAAGCCGATTGCTATGAGAATGTTTAATATAAAGGGGAAAGATTCTGACAAATACTTTGGGGAAGTTGAAGGAAAACTAGTTGAGGAAACAAATTATGTGTTGGAAGTACAACAAAGTAAGGAAATAGCCGCCGCTTGTGCACACATTCCTAACCTTTTGTTTCCTCAATATTATGAGGACTTATCAACTGCTCGCATCATTACCATGGACTATATGCAAGGTGAACACCTATCGGAGTTTACAGCATACAACCAAGATCAAGAAAAGGCAAATAAACTTGGACAAGCGTTATGGGATTTCTACATGTTCCAAATCCATAAGTTAAGAAAAGTACATGCAGATCCGCATCCCGGCAATTTTTTGGTATCTAAGGACGGTGAATTAATTGCTCTGGATTTTGGTTGTATGAAAAGTATCCCTGATGATTTTTATATCCCTTATTTTGAATTGGCAGTACCGGAAAATATCAATAATCATCATTATTTTTCATCAAAATTATATGAATTGGAAATTTTGCGCGAAGAGGATACAAAAGAAGAAATTGAATTTTTCACCGACATGTTCCACGAATTATTGGGTTTGTTTACGCAACCATTTAATGCAGTGACCTTTGACTTTTCAGATAGTGATTTCTTCAGAAAAATCACAGAACTGGGACAACGTTATTCAAAAAGCACTGAACTGCGAAAAATGAATGGCAACAGAGGTTCCCAACATTTTATTTACATCAATAGAACATTTTTTGGGCTTTATAATCTAATGTTCGATTTAAAGGCCAAAAACGTTCGCATCAATAATTTTAAAACCTTTTAAGAAAGCACCAGGAAATCTGATTTGCTAGCCTGGTTTCACTTCTCATTAACCATAAAGGAAGTTAATAACTGGTGTGTGAGGGTTTTAAAGCAAAGCTATCATCTGAGTAGAAAGTCGCATCGCCTATTACCCCGATTATGTAGCTTAATTAGCTTACCTAATTAAACGACGATATCAGTATTTCATATTTCATAAAATAATGAACGCTAACTTCATTTTGAATGGGTTACCTGGGCAATTCAAGGCATAGATATAATCTAATCGTCAAGAGTAGTTTGTATACACTAATAAAAGGCATTATCCTTAATGTTTGATTTCATTTTGACTTTTTGTTTAGGTATATTTGTAAAGAATTAAACAATACTGATTGTGGACATTTTATAAGTGGTTTTTGCTTTTGAAAACGCCAAGATGAGCGGAATGGCCACAAGTTATCGAGTTGAAGCTTAAAGAGAGGCCAAGCGTAACATTTTAGTTATCCATGAAATTTACAAGAAAACCAAGGATATTAGCTTGATGGATCCTATGAAGCGCTTACCGCAAAAAAGAAAAAAATTAATAAACGACTGAAAGGCAGACGTAACGAAGCTTCATAAAGAATCTACTTTATACAAAAAAAATATGTTCGGACTATTTAAAAAGAAATCTGAAAAAGAAAAACTTCAAGAGCAGTATGCTAAGCTCTTAAAAGAAGCACACGGTCTTTCTACCACAAATAGAAAATTAAGCGACCAAAAAGTATTTGAAGCAGAAGAAGTGATCAAGCAAATTGAAAAATTAAACTATTTTGAGAATGGTAGAAAATAAAAAACCGGATAATGTGGTTTTCATTGCAAAAAATAGTTAAAGAATTCACAGAACAAGAACTAGATCGAATCATAGAAATGGCTTGGGAAGACCGCACACCCTTTGAAGCCATTGAATTCCAATTTGGACTACCGGAAAAAGAAGTTATCAAGGTAATGCGTGCCAATCTAAAGGATAGTAGTTTTAAACGTTGGCGCAAACGGGTAAATAGTGGCGTAAGCCAGAAGCACCAAAAAAAACGGAATCCTGAAATCGACCGCTTCAAATGTTCGCGGCAGAAAGCGATTTCCGGTAACAAAATTAGCAAGCGTTAATGGCAGTAACATTTAAGAACGACATCTTGTTTCCTACTTCCTACGATAAAATCTGGCGACGTATCGATCAAATAGACGCGAAGAAATATTGCCGATCAAGAAATTTTGTTGATGGATCCGTTACCTATTTGTCTCCATACATTTCTAGGGGTGTTATTTCAACCCAGCAAGTTTTAGTCGCTCTTATGGCAAAGGGGCACCGACCTCTTGAAATCGAAAAGCTTATACAAGAATTGGCATGGCGTGATTATTGGCAGCAAGTTTGGATAGTTAAAGGAAATGAAATCGATCACGATTTGAAACACGTGCAGCAGTCCGTTACAAATCACGGACTATCAACAGCAGTTTTAGAGGGGCATACTGGCATTTCGGCAATCGACAATGCCATTCTTGACTTATATAGCACCGGTTACCTACACAATCATTTAAGAATGTACATTGCTTCAATAAGCTGTAACATGGCGCAAAGCCACTGGAAATATCCGGCTCAATGGATGTACCATCATTTATTGGATGCCGATTGGGCCAGCAATGCATTAAGCTGGCAATGGGCCGCGGGTACGAATAGCAATAAAAAGTACGTCGCCAATCAAGATAATATCAATCAATATTGCCGAACAGAACAAAAGGGCACTTTTATAGATGTGAGCTATGACGCACTCCCTACAATGGCCATTCCGGAGGTCTTGAAAAATATAATTACAGAAAAATTGAGTACTCCCCTTCCTGAGAAAACAAACATTACGGTTGATGCTTCGTTACCAACATGTATTTACAACTTTTATAACCTTGACCCAAACTGGAAGAAAGATGAGCAAATGAACAGGGTTTTGTTACTTGAACCTTCAGTTTTCGAAAAATATCCGATATCACAGAAAACTGTTGATTTCATGATGGCCCTGAGTAAAAATATTGAGGGTATTCAAGTTTATTATGGAGAGTTTGAGGAACTCATCACAGACTATTGCTTGAAGGAAATCCATTTTAAAGAACATCCTCTCAACGCCTCATATCAAGGTATTGAAACACCCCGAGATTGGATGTTCAATGTCGAAGGTTATTTTCCTTCGTTCTTCGCTTTCTGGAAAAAATGCAGAAAACAATTGGACTATTAAAACTGAGCCATGCATTATACGAAAGTGGCTATTGAAAAAATGAATCGCCTGCAGCGTATCAAATACATCAACTCGGTATCAGGCATCAAACCCGCTAATCTCATCGGCACGATTTCGGAGTATGGTTCTACCAATTTGGCTATTTTTAGTTATGTTTTACATTTAGGAAGCGATCCCTCACTGTTAGGTTTTATTACAAGACCAACTGGGGAAGTACCTCGTCACACCTATGAGAACATTTTACAGAACGGTCAATACACGATTAATCACGTGCATCGCAGTTTTACCAAAAAAGCACATTTTACATCCGCAAAACTAAGGCATGACCAATCTGAGTTTACAGTTTGTGGTCTTACCGAAGAATATCTTCAAGATTTTACACAGGAATAGGGTGTCCTGTTTCACAGGAATATTCAGTCATCTATAATGCACAATCTTTTAGTATCCATGACAATGGAAACTTCATTCAGTTTTTAAAAAACAAAAATTACACAGAAAACAAGAAGTTTATCGATAGAATGGTTCAGCTTAAAAACGATTTTTTACATCTGGAATATTATGATTACTAAAACAGTTGATCGAACTTCTCTTGAATCATACCATTTAAGTTTTAACAAAAAAGATGGGGGATGAATTGGAAAAACGTAAAGTATTGTAATGAACGTTGTAAAACGAAAAAATCATGCAAAAATTAAGTTTAATTCTACTATTTATTATGACTGCGCAATCCGAAACTATTTTTGACTTTGAGAAGAATAGCAATTTAACCAACTGGACTATTGTTGATGATGCAGTTATGGGCGGTAGGTCTGCAGGAAGTTTTTATATAGACGAAGACGGTCACGGTGTTTTTAAGGGTAACGTATCCTTAGAAAATAATGGGGGCTTCTCTTCACTGAGATATCGGTTCAAAAAGATTAACACAACGTCGTATACAAAAGTTGTATTAAGATTGAAGGGAGATGGAAAGCCATATCAATTTAGAGTCAAGTCTAAAGCTTCAGATTATTATTCCTATATCAGCCAGTTCAAAACAATAGATGATTGGGTAACTATTGAAATATCGCTTGCCGATATGTACCCTGCGTTCAGAGGGCGAAGGTTAAGTATTCCGAATTACTCAGGCGATAGTATAGAAGAAATAGCATTTTTAATAGGGAATAAAAAAACAGAAGTTTTCAATTTAAAGATTGATAAAATATCTTTAAAGTGACCAAATCAATTTCCTTTTTATGATTTTTAGAGAGCTAAAAAATAGTATTGCAGAAAATGCAAAAACATTGATATGAAATACAAGAAAAATGATCGTTTATAAAAGTGCAATTATTATATCTTATATCTCCTTTTTATTTTATGGCTTCAATTGTCTATTCTCAAAAGGCACGGTAAAAGAATTTAGAAGGTTCGGTCTTAGTGATGGTCAGCGTAAATTAACAGGTATTCTTCAACTGCTAGGGGGTTTGGGTCTTGGAGTGGGCTACTTTACATCAGTGTACATTCTTTTATTTGCAGCCGCTGGACTTTGCCTACTTATGCTAATAGGTTTTGGTGTTAGGCTTAAGATTAAAGATGGGCTACTTAAGAGTCTTCCCTCGTTTATTTTTGCTATTATAAACGGGTACATTGCTTTTATAACCATTACGAATGTCCTACCTTAAATCTAAAACATAATAATGAGCAAGCACATTGCAAGAAATAAGGCCGCTGGAAATGACTTTTTGATAGGGTCTTTTACTTTGAGGTGCATGGCAATGGAACCTGACAATAGTATGGCCAAACCTATTGCCGCCAGATTCTCTAGTTTCACAAACCAAATAGAAGCTATCAATAGTAAAGACAGCGCTACTTTAAGGAAACCAACGATATAGTACACATTCTTCGATAGGCCGTATACTGCAAATTCTTCTAGTATGTTTTTGGCATTTCGCGCGCGCCAAATGGTTTCCTTTTTACCATTTAAGAGCCACACATTCAAAATACTAATGCCAACAATTAGTTTTAGAGCAATAATGAAATAATACATTTTTCGATTTTTAGTACAGGATCGATACAATCCGATTTATAATGATAGTTCCTTTTGAAATCGACCCTGATTTTTTTCGTTCAATTCTAGTTATAATTTGTTGAACGTTAAATATCCGAAAACATAATCAAAAAGCTGTTTATGAATAATATTGTCCACAAAAAGGTACGTGTCCAGTTTTTCTTTACCAAAGAAAAGAGTATTCTATCGCTAACAGTACCTTTTGAAATAGTATTGTGAATGGGAACAATTTGGGTGAATGTAGCTATCCATATTAGACCTACAATCACTATACTACTTATCGTGTAAAGATTAGTTGCATGGGTAATTTGATACATCGTAATACCCAATTGTAGCAACATTAGGGGCAAGACAATATAGCCAATTAAAGAGGTATACTTTCTGTGCCAAACCACAAGGTTATCAGTATTATAGTACAAAAAACTTGGATAAACAACGAGCTGTACCAGCCAAATTAATATAACTAAGCCAAAGTCTATAAGCAACCTAAAAATGTCAATGAACATCTAGAAATACTTGGTGATTTTTGAGCTCATAGGTTTCGTAATGGAAAAATAATAGTCGATCAAACTGCCTTCTTTATCTACCAAATATTTCTGAAAATTCCATTTTACACTAGAATTCTTTCTCCCGTTCAGGTCTTTACTGGTTAACCATTTATATAGCGGATGTTGTTTACTCCCTTTGACATCAATTTTTTCTGTAAGTATAAAAGTGACTCCAAAACTACGTTCACAAAAGGTTTTAATTTGAAAAGCATCTCCAGGTTCTTGTTTTCCAAACTGATTACATGGAGCCCCAATAACGACCAACTCATTTGGATAGGTGTCACTCAATTTTTGTAAGTCTTTATACTGATTTGTAAAACCACATTCCGAAGCAACATTTACAATTAACAAATATTTCCCATTAAAAGAAGAAAGGTCAATAGGGGTTCCGTCTAGGCCGTTTATCGCTATGCCGTAAATAGAGGTATTTGTAGTCATCACTTTTTTAAAGGATGTCGTTTTTGCTGTGACACTAGTTTTCATTAAACAAAATCCTAAGTTAATTGATTAAATAATTCTGTAATTCAACAATCTTTTCAGAGGTGTTAAAGACACCCCCATAGTATGAAGTTACAGTTGCCGAGGTATTGTCTTTAATACCACGGGAGGAAACACATAAGTGCTTTGCATCAATGATAACCGCAATATCTTCAGTTTCTAAAATAGATTTTAGTTCCGCCGCAATTTGATTGGTCAATCGCTCCTGTACTTGAGGGCGTTGAGCATAATATTGTACTATTCTGTTGAGTTTTGAAAGCCCAATTACCTTTCCAGAAGATACATAAGCGATATGAGCCTGTCCAATAATTGGAACAAAATGATGCTCACAATTAGAGTAAAACGTAATATTCTTTTCGACCAACATTTGGTTGTATTGATACTTATTGTCAAATAGCGCCACTTTAGGCTTATTGGCGGGGTTAAGTCCTGAAAATATTTCTTCAATGTACATTTTTGCTACCCGATTCGGTGTGCCTTTCAGGGAATCATCTGTGAGGTCTAGCCCCATTACATCCATAATTTGGGCGAAGAGTTTGGATATCTTTACTTTTTTTTCTTCATCTGAAGCTTCGAAAGCATCTACTTTCATTGGTGTTTCAAGACCAGTATATATATGGTCATCGCCAATTTCTTCTTCTGAAAAACCGTTTAATCCGTTTTCTTTAATAAGGGTATTCAACATAGTTTCTTGATGTCTCATAAAGTTTGATTTTTAATTCGAATTGTGATGGTAGCTCAGGCTTTAATAGCTTATATATCACTATGGCTATATTTTCTGCTGTGAAATTTAAGTCTTGGAATTCGTCTGTATCCACATTTAGATTTTTATGGTCAAATCTGTCAAGTATCTTTTCCTTTATGAGGTCCGAAAGAATTTTTGTGTAATGACATAGTCAGTATCTGGGTCACATTCTCCAATAACTTTTACCTCTAAATCATAATTGTGGCCATGATAATTAGGGCTGTTGCATTTCCCAAAGACGCCTTTGTTCTTTTCGTCACTCCAGCTTTTGTTGTGTAATCTGTGAGCCGCATTAAAATGTTCGCACCGTAGAACTGCAGTTTTATTCATTTATAAATTTTCTAGGGTAAAAGTATTTAATATATTGTTTAATTATATGGTTATAATGTTAAACAAAAATTAAATATGCTAATTTTGGGAACAACAAAGAATTGGCGAAGACGATAAAGAAAATGAAAAAGATATGTAAATCGTCAGCAGCCTTTGCAGGATCTATGGTTCTGTTTGTGTATAAATACCCATCATCTTCCTGGGCGGCCGCAATTTTGAAAATAAGATCATCCAGATATTTTTTTAACCTTTCATCCGGATATACCTGAAGCGAATAACTAGCTCCTTCAATGATTTTAAAAACATCTGAGTCATTAAAATATATCCCTTCAAAGGGTCCTTCTTCTAAACCCCCGGCTATTACAATATTGTTTATCCTTCCTGTTTCCTCACTTTTTTAAAACGTATAGGGAATTGTTACCTCCCTATTGGTTTCCAGTCTTTTTTGCCAAAAGTTGTCCTTAATTCGGACATCTGTAAAAGGAACCGGTTTTATTGGATAGTCCTGTTTTACTTGTTGGGCAATACCAATTTCCATTGCAAAAGACAGAAGCATGGTAAGTATAACCGTGATGTTTTAATACCAGCCTTACAAAAAGTAGATACCATTATTTTTCGTTCATTTACTTTCATACGTCATTAATCAAAAGAACTCCTCGGGGCTTTGCACCGGGCCACCTCTCCTCTGGAGAGGTGATCTTACAGCCCAACACGATTTATCTGTTTTTGAGTTTTAAAACTAAAAAGCATGGATAAAAGTACTGATTTTAGCGGACAGCCGATTTTTTAATCCACCAATAAAGTTCATTGACAAAAACGATAAGCGTAAAATGGCGAAGTGCCACGGCCTGGAGCGGTACATAAAGAAGTTCACCACCTTTCTTCTTATGTTACCGATGCTCTTTGCATCCCTTGAGAGGCTATGTATAAATTCAAAGTCTTCCAGGAACCTACTTCCAGTAACTGCAGTATTCCTCAACACCCCTGTACTATCGTTCCGCCAGTATAGCTTTGTGCCATGCTGCTATACCCTGGTTGACTGACTGCAAACTTGCTCTGAAATCGCTTTGAATGTCACTTGGATTGAAGTACCTTGGGACAGACTTCAACTATAACAGCTTTGTATGAACAACAGGGCAACAATTAACAGGATAATGGCTCCCGGTTTCTATCGGGAAGGCGGGATTTCGTCCGCTTCAAATAATTATGCGCAAGCAACTGGCCCGCTGCTGGCTCTAACCGTAGTGCAACATACAATCAAAAGAAATTTATGAAAATCTACGTAAAAAATATGGCCTGTGATAGCTGCATATTTTTTGTTAAAGATGTTTTGGATGAACTTGGCATATCTCCGGTCAAAGTTGATTTAGGTGAAATAGAAACAAAGGAAGATATATCTGATACCGAAAAAAAAGAACTGAACAGCAAAATCAAGAAAGCAGGAATGGAGCTCTTAGAAAAAAAGCAAGGCCTGTTGATTGAGAAAATCAAAAAAGTTATGATTGATTATGTTTCCAATTCAGACAAAAAGCCAAATATCAAGTTCTCTGTTTTGTTAAGCCAGGAATTAAATCACAATTATGCTTACCTGGCCAATTTCTTTTCGGAAGTTGAAGCAACCACCATTGAACAATATATTATTGCAATAAAAATTGAACGGATAAAGGAATTAATCGTTTTTGGGGATGACACCTTCTCCGAAATTGCATATAAGCTGAATTACAGCAGCGTTGCACACTTATCATCGCAGTTTAAAAAGGCAACAGGGCTGACCCCATCGCATTTTAAAGCATTGAAAGAAAAAAGAAGAATAACCATTCAAAATATATAGCGACATTACAACCGACAGCGTTTAATGCACAGCCTCTCCATCAACCCTGCCTGCGGGAAGCAGGCAGCCAATCAAATTATCATCTTGCCTGTAATTCACCAGTGTATAGCGCTTCATCAAAATTGGCCGACACCGCCTTATGGCTTCCAAAAAACCGCCCGCCATCCTTGCGCTTTATTTTTATTTCCGTTGTCCCGTCCTTCTTTTTGTTTATAGCTGTTACTACTACCATCTTTCCTTCCGCACGCTTATAATTGGCGATGCCACCTCGTTTGATGATGAAATTGGCACGAGGAAATTCAATATGTTCGTATCTGTTCGCCTGGGGCTTACCGATTTCAAAAACATCCCCAACCTGTACATCACTTACTACCTGGTCTGTTACGGATTGCGCGTTTAAGAGGCCTACCGAGAATAAAAGGGCAACTGCATATTTAATCATAACTATCTATTTAAGGTTAATGAGTAACTATTTTCAGGTTCCTTCGTTTCCCTGTTCCCCGGGCATCCGGATCGCTTGTCGTTATCCGCTTTTTGAGATGTCCTTTTTTACCAGGGATGGACTGAACCATTAAAATCATTTTTTTGCCTTATTTTTTCACCATAGAACAAATTGCATGCCCAACTGATGGAAAAGAGCACAAAGACTTTCAGATACCTGTATATCAGTGGTTTAAAATGTAATTCGAAAATTGGTATTTTTAAAAATTGGGGATATTTTCCCCGGATGGGTAGTTTTGGACAGGTTATTATTTCAACTTCTCCCTTAAGGTCTTTCGGTCGATCTGAAGAATTTCCGCGGCTTTTGTTTTATTGCCATCGGTATGTTCCAATACCCGTTGCACATATTCTTTTTGCATTTCCTCCAACGATTTGAAGGGGGTATCGGGAAAGTCGATTTGATACTTTAGGTTTGGGGGCAGGTCTTTTATCTCGATTTTCCCATCGGACATTATTACTGCCCGTTGGATGATATTTTCCAGTTCCCTGATATTTCCCGGCCAGGAATAGCGCTCCAATACTTTTAGCGCCTCGGGGGTTATCCGGACAAAACGATCTCTGTATTCGATGCCATACTTTCTTATGAATTTTTCCACCAATACCGGAATATCCGATTTTCGCTCCCGTAAGGGAGGTACATCGATTTCCACTACGGACAGCCGATAGTAAAGGTCTTCCCTGAAGATTTTGACCCGGACGTTTTCATAAAGGTCTTCATTGGTGGCCGCAACGATCCTGACATCGATTTTCTCAATTTTCTGAGAACCCACTTTTGTGATTTCCTTTTCCTGCAACACTCGGAGCAATTTGGTCTGTACAGCAGCGGAAGCCATCCCGATCTCATCAAGGAATATGGTGCCGCGATTGGCCGCCTGAAACAAACCGTTCCTATTAGTCGCAGCTCCGGTAAATGCACCTTTGGTGTATCCGAAAAGTTCGGCCTCCAGGAGACCTTCAGGAATGGCGGCACAGTTGACCGCCACGAAAGGTTCCCGTGCGAATTGGCCGGTATAGTGTATGGCCCGTGCCACCAGTTCCTTTCCCGTACCGCTTTCGCCCTGAATGAGGACCGTAGCCCGATTGTCCTTTACCCGCTCGATGATATCTGTTACCTTAAGGAATGCTTCCGATTCCCCGATCATCCCGGGATAGAGGTTGGATTGGCCTGCAGAAATTTTCCGGGTCGGTTGAATGGGTATCCGGATAGTTTGAAAAGCTTTATCCACGGCCTTTTTTAGCTCCTCCCTGGTAAACGGCTTCGTCAGATAATCAATAGCGCCCGATTTGATAACACCAAGTGCCCCTGCGACCGATGGGTAGCCCGTGATTACCAATTTCGGCATATCAGGATAATGTTCGGAAGCGAATTTCAGCAATTGCAACCCATCGACTTCCGGCATCTGTATATCCGTAATCAATAAGTCAATATTTGAATCCTGAAGGATATAGCAGGCCTGCTTTACCGATACGGCCTTGTAGGTATGATAGTTCATAGAGCGCAGATGACGCTGCAACATTTCCAGAATATCAATATCATCATCAACGATGAGAATGTTCTCCTTTAGCGAATCCATCATGCCTGTAATTTAGGAAAATAGACTGTAAAAATAGTTCCCTTAGGAATATTTGGCGCGTGTGAAATACTCCCTTTGTGGCTGCTCATTATGCCATGGACCACACTTAGTCCCAGACCTGATCCTTCGCCAACGGGTTTGGTTGTAAAAAAAGGCTCAAAAATTTTATCCCCGATTTCTTTATCAATACCCCTGCCCTGATCGGAAATGCCTATTTGTACTCCGGTATCGAGTTCTCTCACATCAATTGCTATATTTCCTTTTTCTGTGGAAGCATAGATCGCGTTCATAATCAAATTGAACAAAACCTGAGTCAATTGAATGGTATCCACCTTTAGTTTTATAGAATCATTATTAAAGTTTACCGAATAGTAGATGTTTTTTTTCTGGAAATTGGGTTTTAAAAGGGACAATACACTTTTTACGATAGGGTTCACTTCTATCGTTTCCATATGTTGTGGCATCTCGCATGTAAAAAACATGAGGTTTTTGACGACCTCCCGGGAAAATATGGCGTTATCGATAATTTTTTCAAGGTCCCTGATGGCTTTTTGATCTGTTAACCTTTCCTTTAGAAGTTCCGTAAAACCCAGGATATTGGCCAGGGGAGTATTAAGTTCATGTGCGATACCTGCTGTAATCTCTCCCAAAATGCTCAATCGGTCGGTGCGCTCTACCTGTCTCCTTGCCACTATTTCATTATCACGTATCTGCTTTCTTTCGAGCAAGTTTCCCACCGCCAGGCTCACGTTTTCAAGCAACTTTCCCTCTTCTTCCAAAAAGTCGGCCTGCCCATATTTTTCTTTTGGATATCCTATTTTTATGAAGCCTTCCGGTTTATTGAAAACCTTTATGGCCGACTCAGTAAAGACCATATCCGGTGCGAAACCATCAGTTTTAATTTGATATTGCCCGGTTGATAACAGCACCTCTGTATCTTCTTCAAATTGCCATGCCTTTTTAAGAGCATGTGTAATGGCTTTTAGCGATGTGGTAAGATGTTCGTAATCGGAATTTACGATGATTGACGTAACTTCATAGAGACAAGTCAGCTCTTTGATACGTTCTTTTAGTTTGTCTTTAGTGCTTACCATTTTTCGAAAGTTCTTATTGCAGATATAAAAAAGTGAAGTTCTTAAATATTTGTATTGTAGCGAAATTTGAAGGTCCAAATCAGTCTCCAACCAGAAAGTGAACTACAAGGATATCTATTGACGAAAAAAGGAAATAATTATCATTGGTAATAGCGTTCTTTGATATTTTACAAAAAGGCTCTCGTGGGGGCACCTCCCGCATCAACTCCAATGGGAACAATACATATGTCAAAAAGAACCAGAAAACCACACCTGTTTAAGAAAGTTATGATGAGAATTAAAATCACAAATAGACCAGGTTTGGAATACTTTCTGCAAAGGGGTATCTCAGCAACATCAGGATCATTGCAGGGCAGCTTATCTATCTCATTATTATTAACAATCAGGATGAAACGGAGACTCGGAACGACAACCTAAATTATTTAAAGACAAACACTTATGAATACAACTTTATTAATATCATATAACAAATTCAGGGTTCTTTTTCTATGTTGCATTCCATTATCAATATCAGTTCAGTGCAATCAACCAGTTGAAGGGGACCATTTTGATTATTCAGAAAAATTAGAAATAGCCATGCAGAAAGGACTTAAAGGTTTCATTCTAGGGGTTTATGATCTGGAAACAAATAAGTCGTGGGTAGGAGCAAAAGGGCTTTCAAATATTGAACAAAATATTGCTATGGATAAAAATGATTGCTTTCATGTTGGAAGCGTTACAAAACTAATAACGGCCATTGCAACTTTAAGATTAATTGAATTGAATAAATTAACTCTGAATACAAGAGTTATAGACGTTTTGGATTTGCCGGAAATCAGAAAAATTCCCTATATAGAACGTATTGAAATTCATAATTTATTGAATCATACCAGTGGTGTTTATGGATTTAATAACGATATGGAATACATTTCATCATTGTTAGGAGAAAGTTCACATAAACCTAAAAAATGGTCATCAATTGAATTCCTGGCTTTAGCAGACAGCACCAGAGTTTCACCATTTGGAAAACCGAATACCGGCACCTATTATGGAGATACCAACTATGTATTGCTGGAACTTATTGTTGAGGAGGTTACGGGAAAATCCTTAAGAAATTTTGTGAATGATGAAATCATTGGTAAGATTGGACTGAAAAACACAGCTTATTACGGGGAAGAGGATAACCCGCATAATTTTGAACGTGCCTGTGGGACTCAGGGATATATAAACTATTCCAATGAATTAAAATCCGTTATACATATTGATGAAAAATTCCCCAGGGTAAATGATTCCCTTTTAAATACGACAAACGCAGCGGAATACATTGATGGTGCTGCTGCAATTGTTAGTACAGCAAGCGATTTATTGATTTTAGGAAAAACAATATTCCAAAATAAATTATTGTCTGAAAAAAGCATGGAATTTTTAACCCTTCCCTCGGAAAAATTATCCGGAAACACCACTGCTATTGAAACTCAGGCAGTATTACAATTTTTTAAGCGCAAAAGTGGTATTTTATATGTTGCTTCCGGAGATGGCCCCTCCGGATTTAATAGCATGCTGGTTTATGAACCTGAAAGTAACTTAATAATAGTGCTTTACACAAATATTTTTGGGTTGTTTACCGAAAAAGATACCATGTTGGATATTGTAGATGATATCGTAATGGATGCAGATAGCATTAGGTAAAATATTAGCCGAACTGTAATTTTAAATCCGGATGTTATTGGTGATCCTTGTATTCAAAACCCAGGGAAATTAAATAGCAACCAAACTACCAACACATCTTCAGCAATATCCCTTTGCTAAATTTATTTAACTTCGCCAGAGGGTCATCCGACCTTGAATCAGGTCAGCATCAATTTTAAATGAACAAATCAACGCCCGTAACGGTACTTGTTATCACAGCACTTGTAGTCGCTTTTGTATGGCATTGCAGGGATTCCCCCTCTGAAGCAGACTACTTTTCGCCTCCTGTCCTGGCCACTCATGCTAACGGAAGGATGTTTGTGGGGTCGGAAAGTTGCCGGGAATGCCATGCGGAAATATATAAGACCCATATAGAAACAGCCCATTTTAAAACCTCTGCCCGGGCCGATCAACACAGTATAAAAGGGAGTTTTACCAAGGGTTCCAATACGGTTGAATTGCAGGATGCTATCCTGTCCATTAAGGAAGATGGAGGGAATTTCTACGAGTACCAAACCCCTAAATTCAACGATGGAAAGGAATCGATATCAGAAATGGACCTGGTCATTGGCTCCGGGGTTAAGGGACAATCCTACCTCACCTGGGATAATGACAAATTGTTCCAGCTGCAAGCTTCCTTTTATACCCCCACCAACAGTTGGATCAACAGCCCGAATTTTCCCCCTTTCAGTACTACCCGGCCCATAACCGATGCATGTCTTAAGTGCCACGTTACCTATGCGGAAAACAAGGATACTTCTGGTAATACCAATCAATATTATAAAGATCGGATCCTCTACGGAGTGGATTGTGAAAGGTGCCACGGGCCCTCTCTGGACCATGTAAAATTCCACAGGAAAAACCCGGATGCCGTCACAGCCCGCGAGATGATATCCATAGACACACTTACGCGTCAGCAAAGGCTGGATATTTGTGTACAATGCCATTCCGGACTCCGGTTGCAGCAGTTAAAGGGAAATCCTTTTTCGTTTGTTGCAGGGGAAGACCTTGAAACCTATTCCAAAAATTATTATACCGGCCGACCTGATACCGAACTGGATGTTCATGGCAATCAATTCGGGTTGCTGAAGAGCAGTGAATGTTTTAAGAAAGATTCATCCCTGCAGTGCACTACATGCCATGACCCACATGCCAAACAGCGGGGCAATACCCTTCACTTCAATCAAAAATGCATGGAATGCCATTCCATCACCACCGGGGAATGTTCTGAAGATCCGGCAATCCGCTCAACGATGGGCAACAATTGTATTGCCTGCCATATGCCCCAGGCCCCCTCCAGGGGAATGAAGGTACAATTGGATTCGGAAAGCCTGGAAATTCCCGTTTACATCCGGAGCCACCTGATCGGTATTTACCCGGAAAATCCCATGGCCGATACAAAACAGTAAAATACGGGACTCTTTCGGCCGAATCTGGCATTTCTCCAAATTTCAATTTTCCCCCCATCTTGCCAGCCGATACATAATAAGAACATTTCTCCCGGCTCCTGGCATCAGGTATTCCTACTTAAAAAAATCAGGATCCACTATTCATCTGTTCAGGACTTATCAGAAATTTTAACACCACCAGGATATCGCTTTTATGGAAATGCCAGATTTTGCTTGACTTCAGGGCAATTAAATCTGGTGCAGCACTCTAAAATTCATGAATTTTAGAGTGCTTTTAGTACAAAGTATGTCCGTTGTGATTTCATTAACATAATTTCGACAGATGCAATTTCACGATCACAACCATATTCCGTATCACAAAAAGGGATATCTTGCTACTACAGCTCAGAAATTTGATTACTAATTAACCGACTAAAATCACAACTTATGAAAATTACACAATTGAAAGGCTTTTTATTGCTTGGGGCATTGCTATGCTTTGGGCTTGCGAAGGCACAGACGGTAGGCGGTACCGTCTCCGACGAAACCGGCCCCTTACCGGGCGCCAACATTGTTGTTAAAGGAACAACCAATGGTACTCAAACCGATTTTGACGGGAATTATGTCTTAAACGAGGTGGGCGGTGATGCTGTTTTGGTATTCAGTTATATCGGATACAAAACAATAGAAGTACCTGTCAATGGCCAATCTACAGTTAGCATTACGCTGGAGGAGGATGCCAGCAAATTGGAAGAAGTTGTAGTTACAGGGTATGGTACCCAAAGCAAACGGGATGTAACCGGAGCGGTAACCACAGTAGATGCCGAAGAACTCCTCAAGGTACCTGCGACTACATTTGCCCAACAATTACAGGGCCGGGCTGCAGGGATCGGGATCGTAAATGACGCGACTCCCGGTGGGGAGGCAACCGTACGGATCCGTGGGTTTGGAACTATCGGGAACAACGACCCATTGTATATCATTGACGGCGTACCCTCCAAATCACAGGCCAACCTCAACCCGAACGATATTGAATCCTTACAGGTGCTGAAAGACGCATCGGCCGCTTCCATTTATGGGTCCAGGGCAGCCAACGGGGTCATTATCATTACCACCAAAAAAGGAAAATTAGGTGCCCCAACCATAACATATAATACATTTTACGGTATTCAAAATGCCTCGGAAGACGTAGAAGCACTAAATGCAAGTGAATTGGGGAGATACCTCTACCTGGCCGACCTCTATGCCGGCAAGACACCCAGCCACGGTCAGTATACTTTTGGCCCGAATGGGGAAGTAACCATCCCGGATTATGTATTTCCCAGCGCTGCAAACGAAGGGGACCCGGGGGTCAACCCGGACCTGTACGCCCTGGAAGATGGAAATATTTATGCGATAACCCGTTCTGCTGATACCAACTGGTGGCAGGAGGTTACCAACTCAGCGCCCATTACCAGCCATCAGGTGTCCGCTTCCGGTGCTACTGAAAATGCGCGCTATGCATTTAACCTGGGATATTTTTCCCAGGATGCCATCGTGCGGTTTGTCGGATATAACAGGGTATCGCTTAGGGCCAATACTGAATTCAGCGCTTTGGATAAAAAATTGACCATCGGTGAAAATTTTACGGTTTCTTTTGATAACAGAAAAGGGGGATATGGAATAGGATCAGACGGTAATAACGGAGAGCAAAACGCGGTTTCAGGATCCTATAAACACCATCCCCTGCTTCCGATATATGACATTGCTGGAAATTTCGCAGGTAGCCGGGGGGCCAACCTGGGGAATAACTTCAATCCCTATGCCATTTTGTCCAGGACACAGGATAACAGAAGATTTCGCTTAAGGGCATTCGGTAATGTTTTTGCGGCATATGATATTATCCCGGACCTGGAGATCAAAACCAGTTTTGGTGTGGATGTACAGGGGGAACGTGTACGCGAACTCGGCCGTCCACAACCGGAATATGTGGAAGGCAACTTTATCAATAGTTCAACCGCCCGGGAAGCCTATGAATACCAGTGGGTGTGGAACAGTGTACTTACATACACAAAATCTTTTAATGAAATACACAATTTCGATGCGTATGTTGGGGTGGAAGCCATACAGAACTTTGGGGAGAGCTTCGGTGCCAGCCGCCAGCGGTTCGCCTTTGAGACTACACAGATCCTTAGTTATTTGAACCTGGGTGATGCAACGACAGCTTCAAACTATGGTGGTGTATTTTCTGATTACACGCTGTTCTCTGAATTTGGTAAACTAAACTATAACTACAAGGAAAAATACCTGGCGCAGTTCATCCTTCGGAATGATGCCTCGTCCAGGTTCCAGCAGGCCTCACGAAGTGCCATTTTCCCCGCCTTTAGTTTGGGTTGGAGGGTATCAGACGAGAGTTTTATGGATGATATCAGTTTTATCAGTGAATTGAAACTTCGCTATGGCTGGGGTAAGACCGGCAACCAGGAAATAGGGGATTATAATGCCTATACCACGTATAGGTCCGATATTTACCATGCAGGCTATCCTATCGATGGTTCCCCCAGTTCGCCTACTATTGGTTTTGACGCTCAGAGCTTTGGAAACCCAAATGCCAAATGGGAAACCACCACCTCCAATAACCTGGGGATAGACCTCAGGATGTTTGACTCCAAGCTAGGTCTGGAAGTGGATCTTTGGAACCGGGAGACTACCGATATGTTGTTCCAGGTCCCGATCACCTTTTCAGCCGGTGACGCCGGTGCCCCCTTCTTCAATGTGGGGCAGATGACCAATAAGGGTATTGATGTGGGGCTTAGTTTTGCGGACAAGAAAGGCGATTTCGGTTATAGTATCGGGGCCAATCTTTCCGCCTATGAGAACAACATCGATAAATTGGATGAAAGTCCGGACACCCGCTTCTTTGGTTACTCTTCCAGGGTACCATCCCTCACGGTATCGCAGGCAGGGGATCCCATATCCTCTTTCTACGGATTCCAGACAGATGGTCTGTTCCAGACACAGGCTGAGGCAGATGCATGGCCAACTTACGGCAGCTATAATGCCCCCGGTAAATTCAGGGTGGTAGACGTAAACAGTGATGGGGTTATCAATGACGATGACCGTACCATCATCGGAAGCCCACATCCTGATTTCACCTATGGGATCAACCTGGATTTCAACTATAAGAACCTGAGCCTTAATATATTTGGCAACGGGTCTGAAGGTAATGAAATCTATAATTATGTGCGATACTTCGCAGACTTTAACACCTTTCAGGGTAACAGGTCCACAAGGGCCCTTTACGGAGCATGGCAACCTACCAACCCTACTGCAGACCCCAGTGAATGGGTAGCTGCAAACCCCAATGCAACCGTGCCAATCATGGATGCCAATGACCAGATAAGCAGTAGGCCTTCTTCGTATTTCATTGAGGATGGCAGCTATTTCAGGATCAAAAATGTGCAGCTTACCTATAATTTTCCTGAAGATGTCATGGATAAAATGGGCATAGCAGCGCTGCAACTGTACATTCAGGGACAGAACCTGGCTACCTTTACGAAGTATTCCGGATTGAACCCGGAAATACAGGCCGGTACTGAAAGCGACCCAACTCTTGGCTTTGATGGTGGTTATATGCCGGTATCAAGGACATATACCCTAGGATTGAATGTTACTTTAGACTAACTTTAATTGAAATTTTATCCCATGGGAAAGTTGATTCCTTTTACGAAAGATTATAATTTACCAGATACTGGTAAAACAGAGCAGAATGGACCTATTAAAACAAATAAAATTTAAGCAATGAAAAAGAAGAACCTAATTTTTACAGCAATCACCACCCTGCTGATCCTCATTACAGGTTGCACTGATGAATTCCTCACCAGGGAGCCGGAAGGACAGTTTAGTACCGGAGGCCTGGAGAGTGAAGATGGTGTCCAGGGTATATTGCTCGGAGCCTATAAAATGGTCAATGGCCTTGGGTTGGATGGCCAGGCACCCTGGAACAACGACGTGCAGAACTGGGTATTCGGTGGAATTCCTTCAGATGATGCACTTAAAGGTACCGATGCAGGTGACCAACCGGAACAATCCTTTATAGAAGCCTATGATTTCCAGTCCTTCAACGGGCATATCACGAATAAATGGAGGGGCCTTTATAAGGGAATAGCAAGGGCTAACGATGCCATTACCACAGTAGAAAGGGTGGAAGAAATCAGTGATGAAAGCAAGGCACAAATCATCGCGGAAGGTAGGTTCCTGAGGGGCTTTTTCCATTTTGAAGCCCGGAAAATGTGGCGGATGCCCCCCTATATAGGGGATGACGTTTATGATGTCAATGATGTTGAAAGCACCAAAGTTCCCAATGACAGGGAGATATGGCCGTTTATAGAGGCAGATTTTGAAGCCGCTGCTGCCGTTTTGCCAGATACACAGTCACAAGTTGGCCGGCCTACCAGATGGGCGGCACTGGCTTTCCTGGCAAAAGCAAAAATGTACCAGGGGTGGGACAGCAGTGCCAGTGCCAATATCGGTAAACTCCAGGAGGCTAAAATGATCCTGGACGAGATAGTTGCTTCCGGGCGTTTTAGCCTTGTTCCGGAATTTGAGGATAACTTCCTGGTCAATACCCGGAACAATGCGGAATCAATTTTTGAAGTACAATATGCAGTAAACAGCGCTAATGGGGATGCCACC
>JBGTLT010000192.1:0-2184 GCA_041743975.1 Zeaxanthinibacter sp. | reverse complement strand
TGTTGCCCATCGGACTATCGATAAATACCGGAATCCCTGGTATATTGTTCTTTTTATACAATTGCCACAGCAGGTACATAAGGGACTGCAACCGCTCAACGGCAAAGGAGGGGATAATGAGGTTGCCCTGTTCATTGATCGTCTTCTGAACCAGCGAAATAACCAGGGATGTCACATCCTCAATTGGATGAAGTTTATCGCCATAGGTGCTTTCTATAAAAAGGTAATCCGCCCATTGTGGGCGATCCGGGTCATCCAGCAGCGGATCATGGGTTCGGCCAATATCTCCGGAGAATACAAGGATTTTGCCAAATATCTCAAGTTCAATAAAGGCAGCCCCGATGATGTGCCCGTTATACCGGAATTTAAACCGGATATGATCCGACAGCTCAACCCACTGGTTCCTTTCTTCCGGCCGGAATAGGTCGATGGCCTTCCCGGCTTCTTCCGTGGTAAAAAATGGCAATGCCGGATGATGCCTGGTATACCCTTCTGAATTTGCCTGCTCAGCTTCCTCTTCATGTATCTTCGCACTATCCAGAAGGATGATTCGGGTTATGGCCAGGGTGGGCGGTGTTCCTATGATCTTTCCATTGAAACCCTCCATTACCAGGCGGGGAAGATACCCGGTATGGTCCAGGTGCCCGTGGGTCAATAACACGATATCAATTTTTGAGGCCTCAATTGGCAATGGCCTCCAATTCAATTGCCGCAATTCCTTCAATCCCTGGAACATACCACAATCTACCATAATGTTGAGTTCCGGGGTTTCCAGGTAGAATTTGGAACCGGTTACTGTTCCCGAAGCCCCCAAAAAATGGATTTTGACAGTTTTCATCATCTATGGGAAAATCCCGCACTAAGTTGCTGTATTTCTTTTATGATCTTTTCTTTCCTGCCAGGTGTGATCCCCAGGTGGTCCAGGTAGAAGGTATCCTGCAAAAGCTGTCGGTACAGCACTACATCCCTGCTCAACAGGAATTGTTTTTCCAGGTTGGAAAGGAATGTCGAGACGGTAATGGGATATAATCCCAAGCGGTCTATCCTGTCTTTCAGGCCATTCCCTTTGGGGAAATCCCAGCTCAAAAGGATCAACCCCGCACACTTCCCATATGCCGCCGCATCTTCGGTAAAGCGGGTGTTGGTAACCACTTCCCCCGCACCCAGGGGTTTCGTATTGGCTTTCTCCCACTGCTGTTTGACATCCCTGTAACGAGAGTGAATATAAAGCGGCACTTTTACATTGCAATTGCGGCCTTCTTCCCCATGGAATTTGCATTCTATAATAGATGCCGTTCCATTTTTTTCGGCAAATATATCTATCTCATGGGTAACGCAAAAACCTTGCATAATTTTACCGACGACCGTTTTATATCCCGAATAATCCAATATGGCTGCCACAAATTTTTCAAAGGGGAATCCTGTAGGCCCCAGTTCGTAAATCGCTTTTTTCAATTTGTATTTGGATGCAAAAACCGGTTTTTTCCTTTTTAAAATAGCATAGGCGCGATTATAGATTTCCCGGGTTGTGATGCCCCCATAGAGTTCATCCTGTACGGTATCCACAATATGTTCCACCGTAAGATCATCCGCTCCGCTGTGTTTTAAGGAATTGCGTAATTTATCCAGGGAAAACCTGGACTTTTCACCGGAGGATTTGATGATTTCGATTTCCATTTCTTTGGGCATCTTATTGCTTCAGGTTTACATCAAGAGTGGGAATTTTCAGCAGTTGCAGGGTAGTGGAAGCCAGGGTTACTTTTCCCTGTGTTTCTGAAACGGATCGATGGATATGATCAAACAAGAGGTGTTTGGTATTCCGTCTTAGTTTATAGTCCGTTATATATCTCAGGTTGAGTGCAATCCAATTATCCGTCAAGGTGACCACCACGGATGGCTCTAGTTTGGCATTTTCTATATAGTAGCGCACCACCATTTCTTCCCATTTGGCAACAGAATCTTTGGTATATTCCGATAGCAGGTTTGTTGCATTGTCCAGAATAAGCTGCCTGGCCAGTTCAACATCCGAACCGTATGTAACGAGGATGTTCAATTCATCCCAGACAAATGGGAAATCCAGGGAATAGTTTTTAATGGGGCCCTTGAACACAAAGGCATTGCTGATCTTCACAATCCTGCCCGTGTAGTTGTCACTGCTGACCCATTCACCGATTTCCATCATTG
>JBGTLT010000191.1:0-3948 GCA_041743975.1 Zeaxanthinibacter sp. | reverse complement strand
CCAGTTACAATCCCTGATTGTGCCACTGTTGCAAGTGATCATGTTCGGGATGGGGACGGCCATGAGTGCCCGTGATTTTATGGGGGTAATAAAAATGCCCAAAGGGGTGTTTGTGGGTATTGTCTGCCAGTTTACGATCATGCCTTTCCTGGGGTTTGCCATTGCCATTTTGTTTGCCTTTCCCCCGGAAATCGCGGCAGGAGTGGTGCTAATAGGATCCTCCCCTAGCGGCCTGGCCTCCAACGTGATGTCATACCTGGCCAAAGCCAACCTGGCCTTGTCCGTAACCTTAACAGCAGTATCCACCTTACTCGCCCCTTTGATGACACCCCTGTTGATGAAGGCCCTGGCCGGACAATTTGTCCCGGTGGATTTCTGGGGCATGATGATGAGCATTACCAAAATCGTGATCATCCCTATAATTGCAGGGTTGCTCTTCAACCATTTTTTCCACGGTAAGGCAAAATGGCTGGATAAGGCCATGCCTATTTTATCTATGGCCGGCATTGCGATTATCATAATGATTATCACCGCTGCCGGGAGGGACAGCCTGCTGACTATAGGGGCTTTGCTTATCCTGGCAGCGATCATTCACAATCTCCTCGGTTATTTTCTGGGATACTGGAGCTGCCGGGCTTTGAAGATGAAGGAACAGGATTGCAGGACCATAGCACTGGAAGTTGGGATGCAAAACGGGGGCCTGGCTTCCGGTATTGCGCTGGAAATGGGAAAAGTGGCGACAGTCGGACTAGCCCCGGCAGTATTTGGACCATGGATGAACATTTCCGGCTCCTCCCTTGCTACTTGGTGGCGGGACAGGGACCCGGACCGAAAAAAGGGGGATAGGGAAACCTCTGAAAAGGTAATTTCCCCACCGCCTCAACAGGATTAGGGCAACCCGGAATGAAATAGTGTAACCGGATTACTAAAATCAATAACAATGGAAAAAACAACAAGAAGATCGTCCTTTAAAAAAATGGGCCTGGCAGTGGCCGCCCTCCTCGGTGTTGGTACGGCCAATGCCATAGGCAAAACAGGGAAACCGGCCAAAAAAGTGGTCTCCGGAATAGTGACTGACCAGGATATCCCACTTTTTTCCGGAGCCGTAAAGCATGGAAACACGCTGTACATTGCCGGGAAGGGGGCCCATTTTGAAGGCGATATAAAGTCGCATACAGACCATGTGCTCAAGGAACTCCAGAAAGAACTGGAAAACAACGGTTCCTCCATGGAAAAGGTTTTAAAGGTAAATGTATACCTGGCAGACCTGGCAGACTACAAGGGAATGAATGAGGTTTTCCGGGGACGCTTTGGTGACAGTCCCCCAGTACGGACCACTGTAGCCACCTACGGGGGGGTACCTGGGGATTCCCTTGTTGAAATGGACTGCATTGCCGCTTTGGATTAACTCCCATAAAATAAAACGAAATGATCAGCAGGAGAAAATTGTTACAACTGGTTTCAAGCATTCCGGTGTTGGGGGGATTGGCCGGTGCCGGCATAATAGCCCCCCAATTGGTAGGTGCCGCTCCGCCGGGGCTCCTGAAGCGTAATTTTTTTAAGGAATTGGGCCTGCGTACGTTTATCAACGCGGCCGGGACCTATACCTCCATGACCGGTTCCCTTATGCCGGAAGAAGTAACCTCTGCCATCGCCTTTGGGGCAAGCGAGTACGTTGACCTGGACCAGTTACACGACAAGGTAGGGGAACGGATCGCGCAGTTGCTCAATTGTGAATCTGCGACAGTATCTTCAGGTGCATTCGGTGCTATGACCATCGGCCTGGCCGGCGTGATGTGTGGTATGGACCCGGAAAAGGTGGCGCAGCTACCGGATGCATCCGGACTTAAAAATGAGGTCATCATCCAGGAAGCGCATAACATTGGTTATACCCATGCGCTGACGAATACCGGGGCTAAACTGATATGGGTAAAAACTGCCAAAGAACTGGATGCAGCCATTAACAAGAATACGGCGATGCTCTGGTTTTTGAATGCAAATACAGATGAAGGGGAAATTAAATGGGAGGAATTTGTTGCTATGGGAAAAAAACATAAGGTTGCCACCTTTATAGACTGTGCAGCAGATGTCCCCCCGGTGGAAAATCTTTTTAAGTTCACCAGGCTAGGGTTTGACCTGGTGGCGTTTTCGGGGGGCAAGGGGATCCGGGGACCGCAAAGCGCCGGACTCCTCTTGGGGAACCGGAAGTATATAGAAGCAGCGCGACTCCATACTCCGCCCAGGGGTACCACCATTGCACGGGGCATGAAGGTCAATAAGGAAGAGGTATTGGGAATGCTGGTAGCCCTGGAGCTATATTTGAAAAAGGATCACGATAAGGAATGGGAATTGTGGGAGGAACAGATCAAACTGATCAGCGATAGTGCATTGTCGGTAAAAGGTGTACATACGGAGATCCATGTTCCCCCATATGCCAACCACGTGCCTTCCCTGAGGATCCGATGGGACCAGGACCAGGTAAAAATTACGCCCGAAGATGCCCGTAAACAACTGATGGAAGGGCACCCGGCCATTGCCACCGTAGGGGATAAGGAAATCATAGGGATCACTACCTGGATGATGGAACCCGGGCAGGAGCGGATCGTTGCAGGAAGGGTGAAGGAGATCCTCTCCACTAGCCGAATCAAAAAATAATGACCATGGACAAACAGAAATTTTTAATGGTATTGTTGGGGCTGCTGCTGCTAGCCTGCAATATTAAAAAAGAGGAGCAACCGGCGCCTGAAGAGCATTCGGACAATTACGACCCTGAGGCCCGGTTGAAGGAATTGGGGATCACCCTGAGCACTCCGTCTGCACCGGTGGCCAATTATGTGAATGCCGTGCGGACCGGCAACCTTATTTTTCTGGCCGGCAAGGGGCCGAAGCAATCAAACGGGGAAGACATCACAGGCAAGCTGGGGTTGGAACTGACGATTGAGCAGGGTTATGAAGCTGCCCGGGTAACGGGCATCAACCAGCTGTCTGTATTAAAAGCTGAACTGGGAAACCTGAACAGGGTGAAACGGATCGTTAAGGTCAAAGGCATGGTGAATGCGGTCCCTGAATTTACGGACCACCCGAGGGTGGTCAACGGCTATTCGGACCTGATGGTGGCGGTTTTCGGGGAGAGGGGTAAACATGCCCGGGCCGCGGTTGGGATGGGTTCTTTGCCGAACAATATCGCTGTTGAAGTGGAGATGGTGGTTGAAGTGGAGGATTGAATATAGCGTTTAAGTTTAGGGGTACCAACCATCCAATAATTATTGATGGCAACTTTTTCATCTGATATTTTAGTTTCGACCTGAAAAAGTATATTTTTGTCACCCATTAAATAAAAGGCCTCATAGTTCAACGGATAGAATAGAAGTTTCCTAAACTTTAGATCCAGGTTCGATTCCTGGTGAGGCTACGGATAAGCACAAAACGCCTTTGCGAGAGCAAAGGCGATCATTTTTACTCCAAAGCGAAACCGGCTCGCCGGGTTGAGCAATAGGAGTGAAAATAGGTTGGCTGCGCAGCGGCCAATGTTTTGTATTTTCAAAACGAGCTATCCTCATGAACAGCGCAGCTATCCCCTGGTGAGGCTACAACCAAATTTTGTAATACCCTAACCTACAAATTAATAGGTTGGGGTATTTTTTTTTCGTGTACACATAGTATACTGCTGTTCAGAAACATATATTCAAAATCCATTTCGATTGATATTTTTATACGTAGTTAACTTTATATTCTCTTTATATTCTCTTTATATTCTCTTTATATTCTCTTTATATTCTCTTTATATTCTCTTTATATTCTCTTTAGATTCTCTTTAGATTCTTCATATACTTTAGAAAAAATATAATCTTAATGTTAAAGCATTTATTTGTAACCTGTTTATTATTTTGTTTCAATTATCCTGTTTTTTCTCAGGAAAAGGTGACCATCTCAGGACAATTGCTAGAT
>JBGTLT010000190.1:0-2899 GCA_041743975.1 Zeaxanthinibacter sp. | reverse complement strand
CGCCACGGGTGAAACGGGCCTTTTGCAGTAACGGCCTGACATCAGTGCGGAAGGCATTTTGCAAAATCTCCTGGCATTGCACCACATCATTCTCCTGCTGTGCGGATCTCAGTTGATCCTGGTCTATCAGAAGTGCTTTGGCATAGGCCTCCTGAATGGCTTCTAATGATTGTATGAGGTCTTCCAAAGGGTCCTTAATATTATGGCTGGCATCGATCATCCAGGCGGGATATGGGTTCCGGGGATTGTTTTGCATCCCATAAACCAACTCATTAAAAATCAAAAACAGGCCATATGGTTTCACGCTTCCCACGGTACTGTCATCATCCCCGTATTTACTGTCATTAAAATGGAAGCCTCCCAATTTTCCCTTTAACATCAGTGTGGATACGATCTGTTCAATGTTGGTGTTCGGCAGGTGATGCCCCAGATCCACCAATGTATAGGCCTTGTCGCCACATTCCTTGGCCAGCATAAAGGAGGTTCCCCAATCCTGTATCACCGTACTGTAGAAGTTGGGTTCATAGGGTTTGTATTCTATAAAAAGCTTCCAATCCGTGGGGAGGGCCGAATAGATCAACTTTAAGCTGTCTTCCGTGTATTGAAGCGCTGTCTGAAAATTGCGTTGACCCGGAAAATTGGCGCCGTCCGCCAACCATACGGTCAGGCTCTTTGATCCCAGTTTTTTTCCGATCCCGATAACTTCTATGTTGTGTTGGATGGCCTGTTGCCGTACCGCCTGGCTGTTATTGCCCAGGGAACCGTACTTGTAACTCTCCCTGGCACCCTTTTGGTCCTGGAAGGTGTTGGAATTGACGGCATCAAAAACAAGGCCATAGGAGTCGGCCAATTGCTCTATTGCTGTAAAATCCTCAGGGATGTCCCATGGGATATGCAATGATATGGCGCCTGCCGTCCGGGTAAGGGCGTGCAACATGCCCACATCGGCTATTTTTTCCTCCAGGGTGGTTGGCTCCCCATGATGGGAAAATCTACCGAAACGCGTACCCCCGGCCCCCAGGGCCCAACTGGGGATGGCCACCTGAAAATCGGCTAGTTTCAGGATAATGGCTTCAACGTCTACACCCTGTCCCTCCAGGGAATTTGCCAAAAAGTCAAAGGCATCATTATGTATTGCCCTATCCTTTTGACCCTCCGCTTGAATATCTTCTATACGTATCTTCATAATTGTATCTAAAATATTGAAAATTCCATCAATAAGTATTGGACATTTCTATACGTTCTCCTGCTTAAATAAAGAATTTCTTTATTTTTCCTCACCCGAAACCGCTTATGCGGTTTCGACCTCTCCAGACCTCTCCGGAGGAGAGGTGCCCCGGGGCAAAAGCCCCGAGGAATTCTTTTAATTAATCTTATCGTACGAATGCATTGGCCATCCCGCCATCTACATTGATGATATTTCCCGTGGTTTTAGTAAGGATCCCGACACAAGCAAAAACCGCATTCGCAATATCCGCGGGATAAATGATCTCATTCAAAAGGTTTCGTTTGGCATAATGCGCGGGTAATTCCTCCACGGTGATTCCATATGCTTTCGCCCGACCTTCCGCCCATTCGCCTTCCCATATCTTGCTGCCAACAATAACACCATCGGGGTTTACCGTATTTACTCGGATCTTGTCGGCTCCCAGTTCCGCGGCCAGCAACCTCGCCATGTGTTGTTGGGCCGCCTTTGCCGTACCATACCCCACATTATTGGGTCCGGATACCAGTCCGTTTTTACTTGCAATACAGATAAAATCCCCTCCCAGACCCTGGAGGCGCATAATTTCAACCGCCTTTTTTGCCAGCTCAAATTGCCCTTTTACCAGTACATTCTGAAGGATGTCCCAATCTTTTTCTGTGGTTTCCTCCAGCGGTTTTGATATGGCTAATCCAGCGCTATGAACTACAATATCCACCCCGCCAAACTCCAGGCAGGTCTTTTTAAAGGCGTCGGCTATGGACCCGGTTTGGGTCACATCACAGACCGCGTAGGCAGCAGTATCAGCTTTATAGGTAGCTGTGGCCTCTTTGAGCCGGTCTTCCGCAATATCAGACAGCACCACGTTTGCGCCTTCTGTGGCCAGTTTATCCGCGATGGCTTTACCTATTCCCCCTCCAGCCCCTGTAACCAGGGCCACTTTACGGGATAAGGGTTGTTCCTTTGGCATCCGCTGTAATTTTGCCTCCTCCAACAGCCAATATTCAATATCAAAGGATTCCTGCCTGGGCAGGGAAGTGTATTCGGAAATTGCCTCCGCGCCCCGCATCACATTGATGGCATTGACATAGAATTCACTGGCCACCCTGCTGGTTTGTTTGTTCTTTGCAAAACTAAACATACCCACCCCGGGGTAGATGATAATTACCGGATTGGGGTCCCGCATTGCCGGGCTGTTTGCTTTTTTGCAGGTCTTGTAATAGTCGGTATATTCCTGTCTGTATGCTTCGAAAGCAGGTTGTAGTTTCTGTAATAACACTTTTGGATCGCCGGGGTCCTCATCCGGTGACAGGTCCAGGACCAGGGGTTGTATCTTTGTGCGGAGGAAATGGTCCGGGCAGGAAGTTCCCATAGGGGCCAGTCGTTCCAGGTCTATACTGTTGCTATATTCCAGGACCACATCGGAATCCGTAAAATGCCCTATCATCCTGTTTTCGGAGGAGCAAAGCCCCCGCAACAACGGCATTAGTTTTGCAGCCTTTTCCCGCCGGGCTGAAGCTGAGAGGGATTGAAGTTTCGGCCCGCCAAAAACTCTTCCTTTTTTCCTGATCTTTTCTTCTATGAACGCAGAAGCCATCTCAATGACTTCCAGACTGTTCAAATAACATTCATAGGAGGTGTCACCCCAGGTAAAAAGTCCGTGACTCCCCAGTACAATGCCCCGGATACCGGGGT
>JBGTLT010000189.1:0-15235 GCA_041743975.1 Zeaxanthinibacter sp. | reverse complement strand
TTCCTTTACCGCATCTTCTTGCTGGTGGTACATCTTTCTTGCTTCAAGGATAGTAGCGTCAATTTCCGAACCTTCCAAAGTGTCGTTCCAGAAAAGTTCTTCGGTAAGCCTGGTTTCAAAAAACTGGCCCCTGGACAGGCCTGTAACCACGAAAGGAATGCCTTTTTCCAGGGCAACCGAGGTACTAAGGGTATAAATGGTTTTGAAACACCCATTACAAACGTTCTTATGCCTGTTTAAGCTATCTACAAATATTTTATTGATGTGAGTTGTGGTTCCGTACAGGTGATCTACCCCTAATTTTTTCACAACACTGTCTATATTACCCTTGGCCTGATCAGAAATGTAGCCATTATCGAATGTAAATGCCAATACTTTCAGGCCCATATGCACCAAGTGCGCCAGGATGTAGGTACTGTCCTTTCCCCCACTTAAGAGCGAGATACAATCGTAAGCCGGATTTTTGCCCCTTTTTGAAATCAATAACTCCTTAAGTTCCCCTTCTGACTTAAAATACCGTTGCGCTTTGGATCGATATCCCTTAAACGAATTGCACAAATGACAAATACCCGCTTCATCAAAATCGGTATAAGGATAATTGGAAGGCAGGCCACATTCCTTACAATTGACCACTTCATTTTCTGCAATACGTTGTACATCATCTATGAGGACAACAGCACACTGGGTGATGTCTGGATATTGCAGGAGATTAGCTTCTATATCCGCTAGTTCTATACGCAAACCCCTTAGCTTCAATTGCTCATCTTTTCTGCCTGCATATTCCAGTTCTCCGTTGAAATTTGTCCTTACCAAATCTCCTGTAGCATAGAGTATGCCGTTGCCAAAAGGGTTGTCTATGAATTTTTCCTTATTCAATGCCGGCAAGTTGGCATAGCCATTTGCCAAGCCGATGCCGCCTAAAAACAACTCGCCAATAATTCCTGTGGGGACCTGATTTTTAAAGGCATCCAGGACAAAGCAAAACATATTTTTTATGGGCAGGCCTATGGGAACAGAGGCGTTATAAATTCTTTCAGTGGAATATTCATGGACCACACAACCCACAGTAGCCTCCGTTGGCCCATATTCATTAAAGATCCTCAAATGTGTCCCAAATAGCCTTTTGACCGAAGACGCTAAGGCTGTTTTTAAATCCTCGCCCCCCACAATCATGGTCTTAAGATTTGATAAGGCAATCTCCCTTCCTTGCAAAAGGTACAGATGAGAGGGTGTCAGTTTTATACAATTCACCTGGTTGTCTTCTAAAACATCGAACAGAGCGATATCCGGCCCATGGTCCGGCTCCTTGTAAATACTTACCGTACCTCCCGTTAGTAAGGGAAGAAAGGTTGCGGTAATGGTAAGGTCAAAACCAATGGAAGTAAAGAGGGGAAAGTTGAATTTTTCATTGTTTTTATAAGCCTCAGAGGCCCAAAAGAGATAATTGGAAAGCGCAGCATGTGAAATTTGTACCCCCTTTGGATTACCCGTAGAGCCCGATGTGTAGATACTATAAGCCAACGAATTTGCTGATGGCTTAGTTATTTCCTTTATTTCCCCGGCCTTATTTTCAGGATACGTTATTTCATCCAAATCGACGATTTTGCCATCAAAGAGAATATTCTTTTTCAAATGAGAATCAGTCAATACCAAAACACAGTCACAATCCGCTATGATAAAAGAAATGCGTTTCGATGGATAATCGGATGGTATTGGGACAAAAACACCCCCCGCTTTTAAAATGGCTAAAACACTGATGATATAATCCGGGCTTCGGTTAAGGTGGACAACCACCTTCGATTCTCTATGAATGCCAAGGTTATGTAAAAATAGAGCCAATTGGTTTACTTTTTCCCGGAGTTGTCCGTAACTTAGAGTCGTATTTTTATAACGTATCGCCGGATTGTTTTCAGCCAGTACACTTTGTTCCTCAAGGACTTCCACCACTGTGGGATAGATATTGTGGCGTATGGTGGGTAGGTTGGTCCCTCTTTGATTAAGCAATTCGGGCTTTCCTATTGGCAAATCCATATTTTCCAAAAAAGCATCAAACAATCGCAGAAATTGCCCTGGAATTTGCGATGATAACTCCTTGTTGAAAACTGCTTCATTCAAATCAAAAAGGACTTGTATGTCACTTGTTCCATCTATATCATATACATGGCAACGTGTTAGGTGATGAGGGTCTGCGTGCCCCGGATGAATCCATTCAGACCTCACTTTAAAGTTATGGAAGCCCGGGAAACTGGTATTGATATAGTTAAGCACTACATTAAAACTCCTGCTGATTTCAGAACTGGAAAAACCGGCATGGGAATACTTTAGATAATCATTGGTTTCCACTTTGATTCGCTGCAACAAGGTTCTGAAAGTATCATTTTCATGAACCTCGGCCATAAGCGGAAAAATCTCTATCAATAACCCTATGGTTTCCTTAAAGGATTTGGATCCCCTGTTATGCGAGGGGGCTCCCACTACAAACTTCTGTTGTAAGGTAACCCGATATAGAAACCCAAAGACTATGGTTGCGAAAATATTGAAAAGTGTAAGATGTTCGGTCCAGGACCTTATTTCAGCATTTTTGGCCAGCTCTCGTAATTTCCCGGAGCGCTCCCTGCCCAATTTTAATACGAACCTGTTGGATGCTGTTACGGAAGCCCCCGGTTTAATTCCGTAAAAAACCGGTTTCTCTGTTCCTTCTTTTAATTTAGTATGCCAGTAATCCTTGATTATGGGTGCATTTACATTTCTTATTTGTTCCTGTTCAAAAATAATGTAAGACCTGAAAGCAGCAATAGCCGGCCTTTCAATAGCGATTCCTTCCAAAATACTGCGGTAGTGGTCAGACATCAGTTTGTATATCAATGTAGACGAAGTGGCGTCCGTAACCAAATGGTGGATGTTCAGGAACCATATATAATGGTTTGATGCTAGCCTGTATAAGGCAGTATCGAACAAACACCTGGATAGATCAAATCTATTTTGGCTTCGCTTTTGAAGCGTGTTTCTGATTGAATTGGCATCCTTCTCTGAAGATACCTCTATAACCTCCATCTTGTAATCAAGCTGTTGCAAAACCCTTTGAAAAGGTGTTCCTTCTTTTTCATAAAAAACGATGCGCAAAGCATCTGAAACAGTGATCACTTCCTGAAATGCACTTTGAAAAGCAGCAATATTCAAAGCTCCGTAAATATCAAAGGAATGAGCCATATTATACAAAGGGACATCAGGGTCCATACGCTGCCCGGTCCAGATCAATAGCTGACTCCTGGTTAATTTCATATCCTTTGCATTTCCTATTTCCATGTTTAAAGCTTTAGGAAATTGGTAATTCTTTTTTATTGGATAAATAATGTGTGATACGCTCCACTGTCATAAAATTTTCTATTATCATATCCTCGGGAGGTATTTTTACATTGAATTCTGTCTCAATAAAAAGGATCAGTTTCATCATCCCCAAAGAATCGAGAATTCCCGTCCCCAGAAGATCATCGCTTTTATCCAAGCCTTCCTCCAGTCCTTCGTTGGACAGAACTTCTGAAATGTGTTTAATGATTGTTTGCTCCATTTATACTTTAAGATAAGATTTCAGCAGTTCCATTCTATTGATCTTCCCAGAGCTGGTCCTTGGAAAATCCTCCATAACTTCAATGTTTTGAGGCATCGCATACCCAGGTAACCTACTTTTACAAAATTCCATTAGTTTATTGATTTCCGGTTGGGAATCATCTTCCGTTACTATTTTAGCCCAAATTTGGGACTCCCCGTATTCATCGATATGAGAGAAGGCTATGGCTTCCTTTATTCCCCCGAATACCCTTATCACACTTTCTATTTCACCCAACTCCACGCGATACCCGCGAACTTTAACCTGGAAATCATTGCGACCCAAAAAAATAAGATCTCCATTGGAGTCTTTTTTTACCAAATCGCCTGTCCTGTAAAAAGAGTTCGACAAGCCATCATCCCTTTTTACTTTAAAAAGGGATTTTTCTGTTAATACCGGATTTCCCCAGTATCCCTGCATCATTGTTGCCGTCCTCACCACAAGTTCCCCGGGTTCGGAGCCGGATACTTCATTATCTTTCGCATCCAGGATTTTATACTCGGAATTTCCCCAAACCTGGCCAATGGGAATTGTAGCATCCTCTTCCAATAAATTCGGAATATGGAAATAGGTGCATTGATTGATCTCTGCCGGGCCATAGACATTGCAAAACCTGGCAGAAGGCCATAACTGCATAAGGTGGTTCAGGTATTTTACTGCAAATTTCTCCCCTCCGAAGAGTACCCATCGCAATGTATCTATTGTATACTTTTGAAGGCTTCCGCTGGAAATCAGTTGAATCAGGGCCAATGGAACGGAGTACCAGATTGTGATCCCCTCTTTTGAAATCAAGGCGGCAAGGCTCTGGGGTAGTATTGTCTGTGCATCAGAAACCAGTACGGTTGTGGCCCCTGAAAAAGGGGCCGTAAAATATCCAAAAGTAGCAATGTCGAAATGTAAGGGTGCATGGTTGGCCACAACATCCCGGGGGGAGACCCCATAAAGTTCAGCGGATAACCTTGCATAGCTAAGCCCACTATAATGGGTATGCATAATGCCCTTAGGATCCCCGGTGGATCCCGAAGTGTACATAATGTATGCCAGATCCTGTTCCAGTACGTTGACAGGGCTATAGTTTTTTAATGATAAAGCATAAATATAGTCCCAGGAAAATGAGGGCACTGTTGCATCTGCCTCTGCCCCAATCACAGACAAAAGGGACGAACCTGACCCTAAAAGGGTACTTATTTTTCGCTTCAGGGAAGGGATAGTGACCATATGGGAAATACCACATGCCTGCAATAAATAAGAAGTCCTTGAAGGGGGAGCTGTAATATCCAGGGGAACAAATACGGCACCACATTCCATAATACCATATACCGCGATGACCGACTCCAGGCATCGATTGGTATAGATAGCGATACGATCGCCCTTCCTCACCCCCTGATCTATAAAAAACTGGGACAACTGCCTCATTTTGGTATAAAGGCCTTCATAGGTCAATACGCTGTCCTCGAACCTGAAAGCCTCCTTATTCGGAGTCTTTTCTGCCCAATATGCTATGCTATGTGGTAAGGTGTAAATCAATTTTTACAGATCTTTTTATTTCTTTTATAAACCCAATAAATTGGCTATTATGTTGCGTTGAATATCAGAGGTGCCGGCATAAATAACCCCGCCAACGGCATCCCTTAAATTCCTTTCAATCCCATTTTCAGTGATATAACCTGCACCACCGGAGCACCTTATGGCATCCAGGCTCGACGCCACGAAACTTTCACTTAACTGAAGTTTTAATAGGGCTGCCTCCATCATCGCGGATTTCCCCTGACTTTTTAACCAGGCAACCTTATACAAAAGCATTCTGGATGTCTCCAGTCGCAATTTCATATTGGCAACCCGGTTGGATACGGATTGAAATTCTGAAATCGATTTTCCAAATTGTTTTCTGTTTTTTACGAAGGCTATGGTTTCCTCCAACTGCCGCTCCATGGCTCCCAACTGGCTCGCCAGTATATTGCACCTATCGAATTCCAAGGATGTAAGGGAAATGCTCCATCCGGCACCTTCGGCCCCCAACCTGTTTTCCTCCGGCACAAAACAATCCTTAAAAAATAAGTCCCCGAAAGGAACTGTCCTGAGGCCCATTTTTTGTTTATTAGGGCCTGCCGAGTAGCCTTTACTATCCTTTTCTACTATAAACCCGGAGATGCCCCATTTACCAATTTTTGGATTTGTTACTGCAAAAACCAATGTGATGTCCGCAATCGGAGCAAGCGTAATATACCTTTTACTACCGTTTAAAATATAGCCTCCTTTTGTTTTCAGGGCGGTCGTTTGCATATTGAATACATCTGAACCAGCTTCGGGTTCCGTAAGCCCATGACACCCGATTAAGGTACCCATAGCCATTGGTTTCAGGTACTTTTCTTTTTGAAATTCCGTTCCGAACAAAACTATAGGCAATTGCACAGTCCACATTTGTGCATTGAGTGCAAAAGGAAGCCCGTTGTCCCTGCATCCATAGCCCAGGCCTTCCATTGCCAGGGTAGCGGTAAGGATATCCACTTCGGTATCCCTGCCGCCGTAGTCCCGGGTAGATGCCATACCCTGTAAGCCAAACGCTGCACACTTTTTCCAGTTTTCCCCTGGAAAAACACAGTCCACGTCGTCGTTCTCTAAGCTATTGTTCAACTGCTCTTTAGCAAAGGAAATCACTGACTGCTTACCTTGTTGCTGATCGGTTGTCCATGAAAAATCCACAGGCTATAATTTAGAAATTGGTCTCTGTTTAAAGTACTTTGAAAAGGCAGGAAATAGTTTTAAAACAAAGACTTTAAAACGGCTCGGTCCGGGACATTCCTTGTTAGAAAATGATAGGGGTTTTGGGCGTCCTCTGAGATGTTTTCGATAGCGATATGCTGGCCAATACCAAATTTCTCAGCAAGTTCCAGGAATAGTTCTAAAACTACGTAGTCCTCCAGTGCCCAGCCGGTAGAATCGAAAACAGTACGTTTGTTTTTTACATCTTCATAGGCTTCATGATTTTGAAGCAAAGAGACCAAATCCGGGCCAATGGATTCATTCGAAAGCTGCTGACATTCACCTTCAATCAGTGCCTGACCCAGAAAGTCCGGGCAGACAAAACTTTTCAAAAGGAGTTCCTTTGGCAATTCTGTTTTCCCGGGAAAGTCAGATCCTACAGCATTGATGTGCAGGTATTCCCTGCTTGGAATTTCATGGAACAAAGGTCCTGTATTTGCTTCAATTGACGTTTGTGTACTGATAATATCAGAACAGCTGACAATTTCGTGAATATCGGATGGGTCGATATCGGCTGTTAAACCCAGCAAGGAAGTTCGTTCCTTAAATGAAGCAGTAACATTTTTATCCACATCATAAATCAACACCTTTTTAAGCGGAAAAAGTCTTGATAAAGCATGTAGTTGCGTAATTGCCTGGGCACCACACCCTATCAGGCCAAGAACGGAACTATCCGGTCTCGCCAAATATTTGCTGGCTACGGCGGATGTAGCCCCGGTCCTGAGGGCAGTGAGCAACACCCCATCTGAAAGTCCCTTTAAATGTCCTGTAAGCGTATCATAGGAAGCTATGGTGGATAAAATGGTTGGCAGCAGGTATTTTGTTGGATTTTTGGGGTGGTACCCAACCACTTTAATGACGACATCCTTGCTTTTGTGTTGTACCGGCATCCATTCTATAAGCCCCTGAGCAGGCTTATTGTAACTAAAGCCGGACCGGATCGGAATCTCAAAAGTGTCCTGATTATAATTAAAAAGTGTGGTTTCGAGTCGCGCTATGAGCTCATCCAGGATATTGTGAATACCAAAGTTTTCCACAATGAGAATAACGTCTTCTCCTGAAAGGATAAGGGTGGTAAGTTTTTTCATAAATTTTCAATAGCAATTGGAACGGGGAAATTTTCCTTTTTATTGAAATTACTATTTTTTTCTTAAAATTGAATTTTTACCACAAAAGATTCGGTGAAGGGACCCATGTTCAGGTCATACTGCCAGATAATTCCTGCAAAAGCGACATTCAACGTTTAAAATGTAGATTATCGCAATTTTTTTATTAATTGCAGTTCGGTATTATGACTTGTTTGTAATACGTTCTTTCTTTAAATCGTATGCTATGATTAAGAACTTAAGGGTATTTTGCCTTTTTTGCCTTTTTTTATTTCCCTTTCCGGGTAATTCCCATGTTCCTAACCAAAGCTATATTTTTCTCAGGGTGTATGAGAAAGATGGAATAGAAGGGCGTTTTGAAATCAATATCCGGGAGATCAATAAAGTTTTTGGCCTTCAATTGCCCAACAAGGCAACTTTGAAAGATTTAGAACCCCATGTCAAGGCTATTCAGGCATATCTATTACAGCATTCATCCTTTAACTCTGAATTTGGGGAACATACGGTCATTTTGGAAGAGGTAAGCATTATGAGCTTTAATTTGGGCAATTTTGCATTGTTCCATTTCAAACTTGACAAAACCAGGACCCTGCCGGATAGCCTCACAGTATCCTATAGTGCAGTATTTGAGAAGGACGATACGCACAGGGGCTTTTTGATAACCGAATACAATTGGAAAGCCGGGGTAATCAATGATGAAATGAATATCACCCTCGATTTTGCCCCCGGCAATACAGAAAGCACCATGTCCCTGACAGAGGTTTCCATCTGGAAAGGATTTGTGGCAATGGTAAAACAAGGTATTTGGCATATCTGGATTGGCCTGGACCACATCCTGTTTTTATTTGCGTTGATACTTCCCTCAGTGGTGCGCCGAAAAACAAAAAACAAACATCTAAGTATTTGGGATTGGGAAGCCGTAAAAGAGTTTAAGCCCGCATTTTGGTATATCATAAAGGTTATTACATTTTTTACCCTGGCACACACCCTTACACTAAGCCTCGCTTCCCTGGAAATTGTAAAACTGCCTTCCCAATTGGTAGAATCTGTAATTGCATTTTCTATTGGTTTGGCTGCACTTCATAACATCCGACCTATTTTCTGGGGTCGGGATTGGGTAATTGCCTTTGTTTTTGGTCTTTTTCATGGCTTTGGTTTTGCCAGTGTCTTAGGTGATATCGGACTTACCAATGAGTTTCTGACCTATTCCCTGTTAGGGTTTAATGTAGGTGTTGAAATTGGGCAACTGGTAATTATAGCTGCTATCTTCCCAATACTCTTTTTGCTTCGGAAATCTACCTTTTACCCCAAATTACTGAACTACGGTTCTGCGCTCTTAATTGTAATCTCCCTGTATTGGGTTATAGAGCGCGGGCTGGATATAAATTTGGGGGCAGAAGACTTTCTGCGAAGAACAGCCTCCCAAATAATTGTATTTTTAGGGTTGCGATAAGTATTATAAGCTTAAAAAAAATTGTTAGGATTTACATTGACATCAATTCGTCCGCTATGGAATTTAAAAAGGAGTCCCTTCTAAGTCAGTGGAAGAAAAAGAAAGAAAATAAACAGTCTGGCCATACGATTACCAAAGCTCCCAAAAGCAGCTATTTCCCGCTTTCCAATGGGCAGGAACGTCTTTGGTTTTTACAGCAGCTTTATCCCGGCAACCCATTTTATAATTATACGGAGTATTATACTTTTAAGGGTATTTTGCGCCTGGATTATTTACAGGCAAGCCTCTTGCTGGTATTGGAAGAGCATGAAATACTAAAAGCCAGTTTTATTTATAAAGATGGAAAGGTATCCCAATTAGTCAACAGCAACCTTGCTGTTCCTGTTGCCCTCTTTGATACAAGTACCCTGGGTGAAACCGATAAAGAGCAGAAAAAGAAGGAAATCCTGGATCGTGCAGCCAACATTCACTTTGAGCTGTCAGCACCTCCCCTGATGCGGATAACCGTACTAAAGGAAGAAATTGATAAACACATAATGGTTATTGTAATGCACCATATCATTGTTGATAAATGGTCCATGGCAATTTTTATGGAAAGGTTGTCCCATCATTACCGTACATTCCTGGTAAAAGGAACATCAGAAGCCAGCATACCGGAAATTCAATATACAGATTATGCCTATTGGCAACGAAAAGCGACCATTCCGGAAGATCAGCTTGAATACTGGAAAAACCAACTTGCCGGCGATATACCCACCCTGGATTTACCTTTCGATCACACAAAACCCTTAAAATCAACTTTTAAAGGTGCCCTAATTTCCAGGAAATTTCCAAAAGAACTATCCAACAGCCTGTTGCACACTGCAAAAGAAATGGAGGTAACCCCTTATGTGCTTTTGCTTTCCGTTTATTATATACTGCTTTACAAATACTCGGGGCAGGAAGATATTTTTGTGGGGACACCCATTTCCAACAGGGAACAAAAAATCCTGGAAGGAGTAATTGGTTTTTTTAACGAAACACTAATATTAAGGGCACAGCTGTCCACAGAACTGTCTTTTGACAAACTGATAAGGCAAGTACGGAAGATTACGATGGATGCATTTCAAAATAAAAATGTGCCCTTTGAAATTTTGGTGAAGGAGCTGAAACCGAACAGGTCCTTGAGCGATAATCCTTTTTTTCAAACCATGTTTCTGTATCACACCGAAACGCCTTTACCTTCGTTTGGATCGGAAGTAGAGATAGAACAATCGCTATTTGATCTTGGGATATCAAAATTTGACCTTACCCTTTATTTTGCTGAAAATGAGGAAGGCCTTTCCGCTACCTTCGAATATAATACAGATTTATTTTTAGCAACCACCATGAATAGGATGCACGATCATCTTTTGCTATTGTTACAGGCCGTTGTTGCAGATCCAACAATCAATATTTCTAAAATCCCGATTCTCACAGCAGAAGAACGGAGGATAATTTTTATGGACAGTTCCCCTCAAAAAAATCCATGGAGCAATAGTAGAGGCATTCATGACATAATCATGGATACCGCAAGGCACAACCCTAACAGTATTGCCGTGGTGGCCGATGGAACCTCCATTTCGTATGCGCAACTCCTGGAGGAATCGGACGAGCTGGCAAAACGGATTGTATCCTACACCCAGGGAAGAAAGGAAATTATAGCGCTTGCTTTGCCCAGGACTACAAGTTTGATAGTGGGCATGTTGGGGATCCTCAGGTCGGGATGTGCTTATTTACCGATAGACACGGAGTATCCAACCCCACGCATTGGTTTTATGATAGCCGATGCAAAGGTTCCACTAATACTAACCCAAACTGCCCTGCGGTCAAAATTCGAAACCTTCAAGGCCGACCAGATGTATGTTGATGGTTTGGAACCAGTGTTAAAACCGGGTGTACTTCCAACAAATGACCTGCAGGACATGGCCTATATGATCTATACTTCGGGGAGTACAGGGCAACCTAAGGGCGTTCCCATATCCCATGGGAACATAATCAATTCAACGGTGGGTCGCCTGGATTTTTATACGGAAAACCCAGCGTCATTCTTATTGATGTCGTCCATTTCGTTTGACAGTTCCAAAGCCGGCATCTTCTGGACCCTGTGCACGGGAGGCACCCTGGTGCTGAGCCAGAAACACCTGGAACAGGATTTGGAAAAAATGGCCGATACCATACTAAAGTATACCGTCAGCCATACATTGATGCTTCCTTCCTTGTATAAACTTTTGCTCGAAAATGTGGCCCGGGAAAAACTAAAAAGCCTTAAAACGGTTATTGTTGCGGGTGAAATTTGTACCCCCCAGGTGGTGGAAACACATTTTGAGAAATTGGATTCCACCGCGCTTTATAATGAATATGGACCAACAGAGGCTACTGTTTGGTGTACTGCCCACAAAATTGAAGCAAAAGATGTTAGCGGTAAAATCCCTATAGGGAAACCGGTAGCGGGGGCAAAAATCTTATTATTGGATCAACACTTGAACCTTGTTCCCTTTGGCGCAGTTGGCACAATGTATGTAACAGGACCCGGCTTGTCCGGGGGATACTGGCAACGGCCGGATAGTACAGCACAAGTCTTTATGGCCAATCCATTCAGTGAAGATCCCGGCGAGAAAATGTATTATACCGGGGACCTGGGAAGGTACCGGAATGATGGTGCCATATTATTTCTGGGAAGGAGGGACCAGCAGGTAAAAATAAGGGGACATAGGATAGAACTTGCTGAAATCGAAAACCTGCTGCTTGCGTATCCCACAGTAAAGGATGCCGTGGTTCACCTGGAAAATGGGTCGAAGGACAGCAAACATAACCCCATTTTAAATCCTGATCCGGAACAGCTTATCCAGTTTATGTCAACCATATTAGACGATGAAGAAGCGGATGAACTATTGAGTGGTATTGAAAACCTGACAACTTTTCAGAAAGACTATCTTCTGGAACAATTGGAAAACCTGAAAGTTTGATGAAGTAAACAAAAATTAAGGTTTTAACATTTTAATATGCCAATAACCTCTGGACAACCCAGGGTCCACTAAAAACAGTAACATGAAAAGAATCAGAAGATCTGAAAAATATGAGGTAAACCTTACCTTATTGGATCCTGCCTTTATTGATACACCCAGGGAGGCCCAACGGAATGCCGTAATCAACAGGGCTTTAAAGGAATTCACATTTGACCTGGAAGCCCTTCACCAACAAGCCAAAAATTTTGTCCCGGGGGCTACGGTGAACACTTTCGAAGATCGGGAAAATAAGCCGCTCACAGCAGCCGAAATCATGGAAGACTGGCAAATTCCTGTTATGGAAGCCATGGCAGCTGCCATTGCCAAAAAGGGGGGATCCATTCTTGAAATAGGGTTTGGGAGGGGTATTTCCGCAGAAATGATTCAACAATTTGATATTGATTCGCATATCATCATTGAATGCAATGATGCGGTTGTAGATCAATTCCATTTATGGAAAGTAAAACATCCTGGTAAAGATATCCAACTGGTCCATGGGCTGTGGCAGGATACCATACATACGTTGGGGCTATTTGATGGAATTTTTTTTCATACCTATCCATTGAATGAAGAGGAGTACATGCGGTATGTAAACGGCAGCACCACCTTTGCCGAGCACTTTTTTTCCCATGCCGCAAAGCACTTAAAACCCGGGGGGAAATTCACTTATTTTTCAAACGAAGTCGATTCGCTAAGCAGGGAGCACCAACGCAGGTTGCTGCTGTATTTTTCTTCATTTTCAGTATCAATTGTACCGTTACAAATGCCAGAGGATGTGAAAGACACCTGGTGGGCAAATACCATTGCAGTAATAAGCGCGGTTTTATGAAGGAATCTGAAATCAGAACCAGGGTAGAAAAATTATCCACGGATGAACGCAGTTTGCTGGTTGCCAGGATCAACGATTTGATGGCTAAGCCGGCAAGGGACCTTCATTCAGAAAACCAACGGCTGGTTGCCTATGTGGCGCCCAACGACGAATATGAAGCGGAAGCATTAAAATCCTACCTTCAAACAACTATCCCGGATTATATGGTTCCGTCTGTGATTCACCTGATGCCGGAAATCCCAAAACTTCCCAATGGTAAAACAGACAGGAATGCCCTCAGGGCGATTACGGAAATCCCGGCAAAGGAGAGCTCAGTCATAAAACCAAAAACCGATTTGGAAAGGCAGCTTGTAACGATTTGGGAAGAAGTGTTGCAAATATCCCCAATAGGCACAAATGATAATTTTTTTGAATTGGGCGGGGATTCAATCCTTAGCATTCAACTCATCGCGAAGGCCCGCAAGCTGGGAATTGCTTTGTCCCCCAACCAGTTGTTTGAAAACCCGACTATCGATGGGGTTTCCAAAGGAATTCTATCCTCAGAATCGAAGAAATTGATGCAGGAAGAAATAATTTCCGGGGAAATATCCCTGAATCCCATACAGCATTGGTTTTTTGAAACCCATAAATCGGCCCCACATTTCTGGAACCAGGCATGTAAAATAAGCGGTTTTGATTTCTTTACCGAAGTATCTGTTCAAAATGCCGCGGAAGTGCTAATAAGGCAACATGATGCCCTGCGGTTAACCTTCAAAAAGACAAGGGGGAATTGGGGTGCAACCATACTGCAACCTGAAGAGGTCCATCCCTTTACCGTAATAGAAATATCTCATCTTCATTTGCAGGAAGCCATCATTGCGGAGAACCTGAAGTATTTGCAGGAGGGGACCAGTCTTACGGAAGGTCCCCTTTTCCGGTGTATTTATTTTGATACAGGAAATAGCACAACGGATACCGTTGTTCTCCTGGCACACCATTTAGTCGTGGATGTTGTTTCGTGGAATATTATAATTGAACAATTTTTATCCGCCGCCAAAAATTCGATTGCTTCACGAACACCAGATACCGGAAATATCAAAACCACTTCCATCAAAGATTGGGGTGATTACCTCACTAAACTGGTTTCCGAAAACCTTCTTACAAATCAAGTGGCTTATTGGAAATCCCAACTAAAAGAAGGTACCAATATACCTGTGGATTTCAGTAATGAAGTGGCTTTTTACGAAGAAAACAAGGCAACTGAAGATTTTAAATTAGACCAAAAGCAGACGACAGCACTTTTAATAGCATCAAACAAAGCATATCATACAAAAACAGAAGAACTACTAATTTCCGCCCTGGTTGATACCATTAGGGAGTGGACTGCACAGGAGCAGGTTTTCATTGCCATGGAAAGAAATGGAAGGGTGACTGAAAAAACACAGATGGACCTGTCCAATACGGTTGGCTGGTTCACAGCATTTTATCCCTTAAAGTTTGCTGCTGCCATATCCAACAACCTGCCGGAAAAAATCAGCCAGGTGAAGGAGAAACTACGTAGCGTTCCTGACGGAGGCTTTGGTTATGGTGTTTTGAGATACATGGGGGGGGATATCGACACCGGATTTTTTCCGCAAATAATTTTTAACTACGTAGGAAACCAGGGGCAGTCTACCCCTCAAATAGAATTTATTGAAACGGGCCTACGGCATCCTAAAAGCGAGGATCCCTATTTTATCGAGATCAACGCAGGTATCATTGATGGGGAATTATATTTTAAATGGAATTACAACACTAAAAGGCACAAGATGCAAACTGTCCTTTCATTGGTGACGATACTGGAACAAAAACTTAATGATATCATTCAGGGTACTCCTGAAAATGATGCCATACACTATCATACATCCGATTTTCCGGAGGCAGGATTAAGTCAGGACGATCTCAATAAATTAATGGGGATGTTGTAATAAAAATTCAGTAAAACATGAAACTCGCCGAAAAGCCATCCATATCTGCAATCTATCCGCTAACCTTTATGCAGCAAGGGTTACTTTTTCATCATTTGACAAGTCCGGTTGACCAGGGCCTTCTGTTGGTGCAATTTGATATTGAGGGTACTATAGATTTTGAGTGCTTTAAAAAAGCATGGCAACTCTCGGTTCTAAGGCATGATATCCTCAGGACCACCGTTCATTGGGAAAATTTAGAGAAGGCGGTACTGGTGGTTCATCAGAAAAAGGAAATCAAAATACATCTTTCGGATTGGAGTTTAAACTCATTGGAGGAAAACACTAAAAAATGGGAAGCACTCAAATCTGATATGCATCAGAGGGGCGTTAATTTTAAGGATGATCCTTTATTGCATATTGAACTTGTCTTACTGGCACCGAACAGGTATCGTGTGCTCTGGCCCTGTCACCATCTTTTGTTAGATGGGTGGTCTTCCAACAATATCATAAGGGAAGTAGTGGC
>JBGTLT010000188.1:0-37851 GCA_041743975.1 Zeaxanthinibacter sp. | reverse complement strand
CCGCCAAGCAGGAGGCCATAATTCAGTGCATACTTTCCGGTTTTTGGTTGCGTGTGTTCCATTTATAATTGTGGTTTATGGTTGAATATTTAATTAGTTGCCCTGGCTTAAAATATGTTACACTTAAAGGTACAATTTATTACTTTTCTTTTTTTACGGAATTAAAATTGTAGTTTCTTGGAAAAATAGTTAAATTTGCGGGCTTAAAAAATCACATTACTATACATTTTTACCATGAGAAAAGGCATTCATCCCGAAAATTATAGATTAGTTGCATTCAAAGACATGTCCAACGATGATGTTTTTATAACCAAATCTACGGCAGATACCAAGGAAACCCTTACTATGGATGGTGTGGAATATCCGTTGGTAAAGCTGGAAATCTCCAGGACATCACATCCTTTCTATACCGGAAAGGCCAAATTGGTGGATACCGCCGGAAGGATTGATAAATTCAAAAATAAATATCAGAAATTCAAAAAACCGACTGCGACCATTGTGCCGGAACCTGCTGCAAAAAATGCAGAACCCGCCCCAAAGGCTGCTGCCCCAAAGGCTGCAGCGGAGAAAGTGAAGGCCAAATCGGAAGAAGAATAGGATTGCTGTAAAAACAAACAATGAAGCGCCCCTGATACTTTATCGGGGGCGTTTTTTTTTAATTTTGTTGAAAACCTGGTAGATGGACTATATCCTTTTTGATGGTCCCGAACGAAATGCACTATTGCCTTTTACCTTTACCAGGCCGGTGGCGGATATCCGGATCGGTATCCTGACAATCCGTGAAAAATGGGAATGGTATCTTGGGCAGAAGACCAGCAGCAGAACCGAGGCTTACCTTTCGGGAAAGTACCCGCTAACCATGTCTAAGGAGAATATTCTGATCAATGGGGCAGTGCTGCCCACGGCAGCCCTGGTTGAGGCCATACAGAATATGCAGGGTAACGAGGCCCTCTATGTGGAGGAAGACCTGGTCGCATTTAAAACCAATTCCCATTCCGCAGAGATCGATTTACCTACTGCCCAAATAAAATCCTTTCAGGGTTCTGTTATGCTGGTAAAGAATACCTGGGACATTTTTTCGAAGAACGGGGAAGCCCTGCAGGCAGATTTCGACCTTATTACCAAAGGCAGGGAAAGTGCCCCCGTATCCCCGACCAACCACCTTATCCATCCGGAAAAAATATTCCTTGAGGAAGGTGCCACGGTAGAATACAGTATCCTCAATGCAACCGAAGGCCCCATATACATTGGGAAGGAGTCGGAAGTATGGGAGGGCAGCCTCATCCGGGGCGCGTTTGCACTTTGCGAAAAGGCTGTGGTTAAAATGGGTGCAAAGATCTATGGTCCCACAACCGTAGGACCCTATGGAAAGGTATGTGGGGAGATCAGCAATTCTGTCATATTCGGATACTCCAGCAAAGGACATGACGGATATCTGGGGAACTCCGTACTGGGGGAATGGTGCAATATCGGCGCTGATTCCAACAATTCCAATTTAAAGAACAATTACGCCAAGGTTCGTATGTGGAATTATGCAACAGAAACCTTTGACCATACCGGGTTGCAGTTTTGCGGACTCATGATGGGGGACCATACCAAAACAGCTATCAATACCATGTTCAATACGGGAACAGTAATAGGGGTTAACTGTAATATCTATGTGCCGGGATTTCCGAGAAATTTTGTTCCAAGCTTCAGTTGGGGGGGAGCTTCCGGCTTTAGCACCTACCCTCCCGCAAAGGCCTTTGAAGCCGCGAGGGTGATGATGGCCAGGCGGGGGGTCACCTTTACACAATACGATGCAGACATCCTGAACCATGTATTTGAATTGACCGCGAAGTGGCGCAATTATTGAAATTGTTACCGGCAACGGAAGCGGGGCTTCCTGGCCCGGCCCTTTATTGTCCCTTCGAATGGGTTTACTTTATTCCATGGCCCACCTGGTTTCCCCCGCAGGGGATTGATGCCAGTTTGTCTTAAAATTATAAATGTCAACTCCCGCCTTCCCGGATAGATAACATGGGGCCCTGCTATATCCTTGCCCCCAGGTTTCTTAATTCTTGCTATCTTTGCAATCTGCCTTTTATTCCATGAAAAGAAAAGTAGCCTTCCATACCCTTGGCTTTAAGCTCAACTTCTCCGAAACCTCCACCATTGCAAGGGGTTTTGTGGAAGAGGGTTATGAACGGGTAGCTTTTTCTGAAGTGGCCGATATGTACGTCATCAACACCTGTTCGGTAACAGAGAATGCGGATAAGCGCTTCAAGGGGGTCGTAAAGGCTGCCAGAAAATTAAACCCGGATGCTTATGTGGCCGCCATAGGCTGTTATGCCCAGTTAAAACCGGAGGAACTGGCTTCTGTTACCGGAGTGGACATCGTTTTGGGGGCCACTGAAAAATTCAATATTACTGCCTACATCAATGAACTTTTCAACCGCCCGGACCGCAACAGCATGGTGGGTGAGGTCCACTCCTGCGATATTTCCGAAGCTGATTTCTATGTTGGAAGCTACGCTATAGGGGACCGCACGAGGGCTTTTTTAAAGGTGCAGGATGGCTGCGACTATAAATGTACCTATTGCACTATTCCCCTCGCCAGGGGTGTTTCCAGGAGTGATACTTTACAAAATGTCCTTCGCAATGCGGCCGGGATTTCGGAACAGGGTGTTAAGGAGATAGTCCTGACAGGTGTCAATATTGGGGATTATGGCAAAGGGGAATATGGAGATAAAAAACATGAACATACATTTCTGGACCTGGTAAGGGAACTGGATAGAGTAGAAGGTGTTCAGCGACTTCGCATTTCTTCCATAGAGCCCAATCTCCTTAAAAATGAAACCATAGATTTTGTGGCCGGCAGCAGGACGTTCGTCCCCCATTTCCATATTCCCCTGCAAAGTGGCAGCGATACCATCCTCAGGCTGATGCGGCGGCGCTATATGACTCCCTTATACCGGGAGCGTATCGCACGGATCAAGGACGCTATGCCCTGGGCCTGTATTGGTGTGGATGTCATTGTAGGGTTTCCCGGGGAAACAGATGAACATTTTTTGGAAACATACCATTTTTTAAACGAGCTGGATATTTCGTACCTGCATGTATTCAGCTACTCCGAACGGGACAACACCCCCGCTGCTGCTATGGAGGGAAGCGTACCACAGGCCACAAGGCATAAGCGCAGTAAAATGTTGAGGGGCCTGTCAGTAAAGAAACGAAGGGCATTCTATGAAAGCCAGCTGGGCACGGTGCGAACCGTACTGTTTGAAAGCGAAAACCGGGAAGGGTATATCCAGGGATTCACGGAAAACTATATTAAGGTCAAAGCTCCCTGGGACCCTGCGCTAATCAATACGTTGCACGAGGTGCAATTAACTTCCATCGATACGGATGGCCTTGTCCGGTTTGAAGTACCCTGGAAGAGGGCACTTTGAATGGGTATTGCGGGGATCAGGCAGCCGCCGGGTTATAGGGAACAGCCACAGACAGTCAGAAAAAAACCCGCTCAGATGGGCGGGATTCACTTCATTTCGCACTAGTACTTTCGTTTATATCCGGATGCCTACTGGAAGCATTTCCTTGTATTGCCTGTGTTTTCTTAAAAATCCTGCGATTTGCGGGCTGGTGGGAACTACCCTAAGGTTTTGATCCTGGATGTGGTGCAGGACTGATTTAATGAAATCTTCCTTAAAACCGTCTGCGGTAATTTCTTCCGGTATGACCAACTTGGTTAAAAAAACTTTGCGTTCCTGAGAAGAGTACTCAATCTTGGCTAAATGTCCATCAACCCTTGTTTCGAATTGACGTAAAAAACTATTGTCCTTAATTGTTACTTCATTCATATAGTTTGATTTAATTTAGATTTCAGATTAAAAGAACGCGACATAAGCAGGACCATAATAGTATTACGGAAAAAAATATGCGTACGTTTCCCTCAGCCTGTGAATATTTGGATGCGAGAAGACAAAAGTAACCAAAAAAATGCTCATTTCCTAGGGAATTTTATAGATAAAACCCAATGCCCCAAGCCAAAATTCATGTTTATTTTATGCCGGGCCTGGCAGCCAGTCCGGCCATCTTTGAGTATATCGATTTGCCGCAGCGTGAGTTTCAAGTTCATTTTTTGGAATGGTTCACCCCATATGAAGGAATGACAATTGAAGCATATGCAGCGGAACTGACCCAGCTGGTGGTACATGAAAACCCGGTGCTTATAGGGGTTTCTTTCGGAGGGATCATCGTACAGGAAATGGCACGACTGATCCCGGTTTGCAACATCATTATCATCTCCAGCATTAAGCAACGCTCTGAGCTTCCCAGAAGGCTCCTTTTTGCCAGGTACACCAGAATCCATAAATTATTGCCCACCGGGCTGGTAAACAACGTGGAATTACTGGCGCGGTATTCGTTTGGGGAAGGTGTTAAAAAAAGGATCAAATTATATGAACAGTATCTGTCCGTAAAGGATAAATATTATCTCGACTGGTCCATTGAGCAGATAATAAACTGGAAGCAGACCCGGTATCGGCCGGATATCGTCCATATACACGGGGAAAAAGATGCAGTGTTTCCCATCAAATATATCAAAAACTGTATTGTTGTGAGTGAGGGTACTCACACCATGATCCTTAACAGGTATAAATGGTTTAATGAGCACTTGCCAACAATTATTTTGGGATTTGGGAGTTGTATGTAATACCTTTGAATAGTAACAAATCATCACTTATGAAATTTCTTAAGAACATCCTTGTATTTTTTGGATTGGCAGTCGTATTGAGCAGTATGGTTTTTGCAGTTCAGCAAAACAGCACTTTACAATCCGAGGTCACACAGGGCGGGCTAATGGATGAAGGCACTAAGAATGTTGCACAGGAGTACCGTATCACCTCGATAGATATTCCGGTTGACCTTAATTTTGCCGCGGAAGTAGTTCCACAAGAGGATCCTGAGGTCATGGAACGGATAGACCGTGAATTTCTGGTCAATACGTATTGGCAGTCGAATGCGCTATTGATGATGAAACGAGCCCATAAATATTTTCCTGTCATTGAACCCATCCTGGCCAAAAATGGCATCCCGGACGATTTCAAATATTTGGCTGTGGCGGAAAGCGGGTTGCAGAATGTGGTGTCCGGAGCAGGAGCCACAGGTTTCTGGCAAATTATGAAGGAAACGGGCAAGGAATATGGCCTGGAAGTAAATTCAAATGTGGATGAACGCTACCATCTGGAAAAATCCACTGAAGTTGCCTGCGAATACCTTAAAAAATGGAAGGATAAGTACGGGAGCTGGACACTCGCTGCCGCCGCTTATAATGCCGGCCCTGGATCGATCAATAAGTTCATGGGAATCCAGCAGGTTGATGATTATTATGATCTCCTCCTGGGCGAAGAAACAGGCAGGTATGTCTTTCGGATCATGGCCATCAAGGAAATCTTATCCAATCCTGGAAAATATGGATTTGATATCTCACAGGACGACCTGTATACCAATGTGCCCACCTTTTCGGTTGAAATTGACACCCCGGTGCTGAGCTTTGCGGATTTTGCCCAACAGTACGAGATAAACTACAAGATATTAAAGCGGCATAACCCCTGGTTGCGGGAGCCACACCTGAACAACTCATCAGGAAAAAAGTATACCCTTGAAATACCAAACAAGGGATACTATAAAAGTTCCAAATAATGGTGTCCTTCCTTAGGGAAAATCTTTGGCAGGTTTTATTGGGGATCAACTATATTCTGGTCATTATTTTTTCTACCCTTATCGTCTTGAGGAACAGTAGCCCCATTAAAACCCTGGCCTACCTTTTTACCCTGGCGACACTTCCTTTCCTTGGCCTGTTGGTATATTACTTTATCGGGCAGGACCACCGTAAGGACAAAATATTCAAAAAAAAATATTTTTTGGATGATGTAAAGCTCAAGAATTGGCGCGCCAAATTCAGCCTTAACCGGGAAGAGCGGGAAGACTTTGCCGAAACGTTCGGGGAGGGGATGTATAAAATTTACAGTCTCCTTAAAAACAACGAAAAAGCCATCCTGACGTATGATAACGATGTAAAAATTCTGGTTAACGGAGAGGCGAAGTTTAAAATATTACAGGAGGACCTCCTGAAAGCCAAGGACCATATCCATATGGAATACTTTGTCGTCTTTGATGACGAATTTGGCATCAAGATCATCGACATCCTTTGCAGGAAGGCGATGGAAGGGGTTAGGGTGAGGCTTGTGTATGACGATGTTGGCAGTGATATTTCAGCGAAGTCCAAAAGGAAACTGGATAAAAGCAAGGTGGAGCATTTTCCTTTTATGCCAGTGATCTTCACAAGGTTTACCAGTAAATTCAACTACCGGGATCATCGGAAGATCGTTGTTATTGACGGGTCTGTCGGATATGTCGGTGGGATTAACATCGACAAGAAATACGATAACAATTATGAAAATAAACGCTATTGGAGGGACACCCACATTCGGATTCAGGGTAGTGCAGTAGGTGCCTTGCAATCGTCCTTTTTATTATGCTGGGAATTTGTTTCCTCAAAGGAGATGGAACTTGTAGACGCTTTTTTTCCTAAAAACAAGCCAGCTTCCCGGAGACCGGTGGCTATTCAAATTGCTGAAAGCGGGCCCGACACCGACTGGCAGAATATTATGGAAGCCATTTTTACGGGCATCAACTCGGCCAGGGATTATATTTATATAACCACCCCATACCTGATACCTAACGGCTCCATCCTTACCGCCCTTGGCACAGCAGCGCGGAGCGGGGTAGACGTCCGCATCCTCGTCCCCTATAAATCCGATTCCTGGCCCGCTCAATATGCTTCTGATTCCTATATTGAAAGTTTGCTCGAATCCAGGGTAAAAGTGTATCGGTACACCAGAGGCTTTATCCATTCCAAAACCCAGGTAATAGATGACATATTTTGCAGTGTGGGCACGGCTAACCTGGACTACAGGAGCTTTTCGATCAACTTTGAGATCAATGCCCTGATGTTCAATGAAAGTCTGTCCAAAAAGATGAAATCAATATTTCTCAAAGACCTGAAGGACAGTGAGGAGGTAATGCTGGAAAGGTGGAAGGAACGCGGGGTTATCAGAAAATTAAAGGAATCCTATAACCGCTTATGGGCCCCATTGCTGTAAGCGCCACCAGGTGGGGCCTATATCTTTTTCATCTGCTGCTGCATCATCTTGATCTGATCCGTGAGCATGTTGTTTTTATCCAGTTTTTTGGCTTCCCGGAGCAAATTCACCGCTTCCCTTTTCCGGCGTTTTTGCATAGCAATCCCTGCCAGGCTTAATTTAGCCATGGCTAAATCATAATCCATATTCAAGCCAAGTTTCAGGGCCTTTTTGAAATATTTTTCGGCCTGAGTAAGGTTTTTCTGTGAATAGATAATCCCATACAGGTAATTGTAGTATCCCTGTTGTTTTCGTGTTAGTGCGGATTCCGGTTTTTTGATCCTCGAAAGCCATTTTTCAGTACCGGCCATATCCTGCTTTCTCATCCTCAGAAATGACATCAGTATAATTTCATTCCTGAAATACAGGAAGACAAAAATAAGGGAGAGCAATATCAAAGAGATCCCATTTCCTATATTACCCTCAATGAACTGATAGACAGCAAAGGCTACGATAAGTACGGTGATAACAAGTTTGATATTTTTATGGAACATATTTTTATTTGATTAATTCGTAAGTAACTGTGGATTTAATTGTGGTCGGGATCTCCTGGTCCCCCATTTGGGTCATCGTTGAATATCCATCAGAAACACCTTCAACGGTCATTTTTTGAATGAAACCGGTTGCGAGGTTGGTGATGATGGCGGTCATCTGCGTGCCGTTGAGTTTCATGGTAGTTGCCGGTTCAGTAACCTCCATGGCAACAACAGCTTTTCCGGTAATATTGGCATTTGAGTTTGTAAGGCCAGTAAGGGTCCAGGTGTTCCTGGCCGATAGTTTCCCGGCATATTCATTCTGCCAACTGTCTCCGATATTGATTTTTTTAGTGGGGTAGATATAGGTCAGCTGCTTGTAGCTTTCGGACAGCGCTTCCGAACCAAACTCCCTTTCCAGCGATTTCTTCATAAGGTTTAATGAAAAGGGATCCTGCAACCCGGATGATTCAGCCATTTTGGAGACCAGATTATCTCCCCCAGTGACCCGGAGTATATCACCGTTCCTGGCCAGGACCATATGTACAGGGACATTGAGGAGGCTATGAAACATTTTGGACTGGGCATCATCAGCTTCTGCATCCTTTGCGTCGACATTGAGCAGTTCGCCCTGTATGCTGGAGTTCACATTGAAAATAAGGTCCTTGAAAGTGATGGTAAGCTCAAAGGTATCTTCCTTTTTCCCGACCACCCGAAATTCCAGGAGGCCGTAAATGGTATTCGTGATCTTATGGAAGGCACCGTCCAGTTCCTGCGCTATAACCTGCCGGGCATTTTGCTTTACCGTAAAAACGTCTCCAACCTGGAGGTTGTACTGAAGAGTGGTCTGGCCGAACGTGATGCCACTAAGAATGCTAAAAATGAGAATGCAGCTTACTTTTTTCATGAATAGGCAGGATCGTTTTTCTGCTGCCGCAAAAGTACTAAAAACTATCGGAAATAATTTATAAATGAATTTGGCAAAGCAAAAACTCTTCGTATATTTGCGCCCAGATTTTGCGAAGGCAGTATCGAACTATTCACGAGCAGGTGATCCTATAAAACAGTAAAAAATATCGCATGAAAAGAACATATCAGCCATCGAAACGAAAGCGAAGGAACAAACATGGATTTAGGGAACGCATGGCTTCTGCCAATGGCAGAAAAATTTTGGCGAGAAGAAGAGCCAAAGGAAGGAAGAAAATCAGTGTATCCTCAGAGGTGAGACATAAAAAATAATGATCGAATTGCTACTAAAAATCAGGTGTTACTTTCTAAAAGTAGCACCTTTTTTTTGTGCCTGCCGGACTTTTCCCGATCTAAAAGCAGTAACCCCATCATAGATAGTATAAGAAGATGCCAAAAAGAAAAGACATTGCTTGCGTACTGATCATAGGATCCGGACCAATTATAATAGGGCAGGCCTGCGAGTTTGATTACTCCGGCTCCCAGTCGCTGAGGTCGTTGCGGGAGGATGGGATTGAGACCGTGTTGATCAACAGCAATCCGGCCACCATCATGACGGACCCCACAATGGCAGATCATGTATATCTACTGCCACTCACTACAAAATCCATCATTAAAATTCTCAAAAACCATCCGAATATTGATGCTGTCCTGCCAACCATGGGGGGGCAAACAGCTTTAAACCTATGCATTGAAGCCGGGGAAAAAGGTATTTGGGAAGATTTTGGGGTAGAGATCATCGGGGTAGACATTGATGCGATCAATATTACTGAGGACCGGGAGAAGTTCAGGCAACTCATGATGAAGATTGGCATTGGGATGGCGCCCCAGACCACTGCCACCTCTTTCTTGGAAGGTAAGGAGATCGCCCAGGAATATGGTTTTCCACTGGTGATACGCGCTTCCTATACCCTGGGAGGTGCAGGTGCCTCCATTGTTTACAAAGCAGAGGATTTTGATGAATTGCTGAGCCGGGGACTGGAAATATCACCTATTCATGAGGTGATGATCGATAAAGCCCTTATGGGATGGAAGGAATATGAGTTGGAACTGCTTCGCGACCGGAATGATAATGTTGTGATTATCTGTACTATCGAAAATATGGACCCGATGGGCATACATACTGGGGATTCCATTACCGTAGCACCTGCCATGACACTTTCGGATACAACGTTTCAGCGAATGCGGGATATGGCGATCAAAATGATGCGCAGTATCGGGGATTTTGCAGGAGGATGCAATGTACAGTTTGCTGTAAGCCCGGATGAAAAAGAAGATATTATTGCAATAGAGATCAACCCCAGGGTTTCCAGGTCTTCGGCCCTCGCATCCAAAGCTACCGGTTACCCCATAGCAAAAATCGCCACTAAACTGGCCTTAGGCTATTACCTGCACGAACTGGAAAACCAGATAACACAGTCCACCTCGGCCCTTTTTGAGCCTACCCTGGATTATGTCATCGTGAAAATCCCGCGATGGAATTTTGACAAATTCGAAGGTTCAGACCGCTCCCTTGGCTTGCAAATGAAATCAGTAGGAGAGGTTATGGGCATTGGACGTTCCTTCCAGGAGGCACTCCATAAAGCTACCCAGTCCCTTGAAATCAAAAGGAATGGATTGGGGGCAGATGGCAAAGGCTACACGGATTATGACCAGATCATCAGTAAACTGACCATCCCCAGCTGGGACAGGGTGTTTGTGATATATGACGCTATACAACTCGGCATACCCTTGAGCCGCATCCATGATATCACCAAAATAGACATGTGGTTCCTGAAGCAGTATGAGGAACTAAACCTGCTCGAAAAGGAGATCTCCAGGTTTACGGTGGCCAACCTCCCCAGGGAACTGCTGCTCGAAGCGAAGCAAAAAGGTTTTGCCGACAGGCAAATAGCACATATGCTCGATTGTTACGAAAGTGAGGTCCACAAAAAGCGTATGGAGCTCAACGTAAACAGGGTCTTTAAACTGGTGGATACCTGTGCAGCTGAATTCCCGGCAGTGACCCCTTACTATTATTCCACGTTTGAGGAGGAAATTGTTGGCACTGACGGGCTGCGGTATGTGGCCAATGACAGTGTGGTTACAGATCGAAAAAAAATCGTGGTTCTGGGATCCGGGCCCAACAGGATCGGACAAGGTATCGAATTTGATTACTGCTGTGTGCACGGGGTCCTGGCAGCCTCCGAATGCGGCTACGAAACAATCATGATCAATTGCAATCCGGAAACCGTCTCAACGGATTTTGATATTGCAGATAAACTCTATTTTGAACCTGTATTCTGGGAACATATCTATGATATCATCCTCCATGAAAAGCCGGAAGGTGTGATCGTGCAGTTAGGTGGTCAAACCGCCCTGAAACTGGCAGAAAAACTGGATAAGTACGGTATAAGAATTATGGGTACCAGCTTTAAATCGCTCGATCTGGCTGAAGACAGGGGCAGTTTTTCGAAATTACTGCAGGCCAATGACATCCCTTATCCCGAATTCGGGGTGGCAGAAAGTGCAGAGGAAGCCCTGGAACTTGCAGACCAGCTTAATTTTCCATTACTCGTTCGCCCTTCCTATGTGCTGGGAGGCCAGGGGATGAAGATCGTCATCAATAAGGAAGAACTGGAAGAACATGTGGTTGACTTGTTGCGTAAAATCCCGAACAACAAGCTGCTCCTTGACCACTACCTTGATGGGGCCATCGAAGCGGAGGCTGACGCCATTTGTGATGGGAAGGAAGTGTATATTATCGGGATCATGGAACATATAGAGCCCTGTGGTATCCATTCCGGTGATTCCAATGCAACACTTCCACCCTTTAACCTGGGCGAATTTGTAATGCAACAGATAAAGGACCATACCCATAAAATAGCGCTGGCCCTTAACACTGTTGGACTGATCAACATCCAGTTTGCGATTAAGGACGAAATGGTCTACATTATTGAAGCCAACCCAAGGGCGTCCCGCACGGTTCCTTTTATTGCAAAAGCCTATGGGGAACCCTATGTCAACTACGCTACTAAGGTCATGCTTGGCGAGAAAAAAGTAAAGGATTTTACATTCAACCCCAAATTGGAAGGTTTTGCCATAAAGCAGCCTGTATTCTCCTTCAACAAATTCCCGAATGTAAATAAGAACCTGGGGCCGGAAATGAAGAGTACGGGTGAAAGTATCCTTTTTATAGATAATTTAAAGGACGATGAATTCTATAACCTCTATACCCGCAGGAAGATGTACCTGAGCAAATAGGCCCGGCACTATGCGTATCCTTTTTGGTACCGGGGATACCCTTACCGGAAGGATAACAGGCAAATTCCCTGCGATTGATGAATACATTATTGGCCGGACAGGGGGAGTGAAACTTCTACCATAACCTCCTGGGCAATTTTGGTAAATACTATTTTAGGAACCTTAATTCCGTATTCTTCCGGCCTGACCATAAAACCGGAGGTAAGCAATATGCCTTCAGACGTTTTGCTAAGCTGGATTTCAGGGGATACCTCCCTGGTAACACCATGCAGGGTAAGCTTTCCTGTAACCCGGTAATCCTTTGGTTCCCCCGTAAGATCACCCATGTTGAAATTTACAACCTTCCCAGTAAAATACCCTTTGGGATAGGTTTCGGATTCCATATAGTTTTCATTAAAATGCTCCTGCATCAACCCGCGCCTGAACTGGAAATCCCTTATGAGCACCACGGCGGCAAAATTTCCATTTTCCGGTTTGAGGATTGCATTGACAAGGGTATTGACAGCCTCTATATCTTCCAGGGGAGTGGAGGCATTAAACCGAATTTCGCCCTTTTGGGTACTGTAAGCACTTTGTGCACATAAAAAGTTGCACAAGAGCAGTTGCAGCATGGAAATAAGTATAATTCTCAAAGCAATTAATTTTCAGGCATTCCGAGGTCAATCCAATCCGAAATTATTTTCCGGGTGCTGGCCGGTAATTGCCCGGTAGGAGGCATGGGGTTGGAAGAACTGCTGATCCTGCCCAAAAGACCCCTGTTTTCAACCGCGTTCATGACATCGGCATAGGTTGTGAGGGACATAGGTGCATTATTGATCGGCGGGTTTGCATGACAAGATATACAATTGCTTTGTATAATGCCTCTGACATCGTCCTCGTAGGTTGCGTCCTCAGGCATAGGATTCTCGTTTACAGGATCGGGCATGTCCTCCGGAGAACTGCTTTTGGAACAACCTGAAAGGACAATGGCGGATACAATTAAGGGATAAATTAACTTTTTCATAGCGATTTTGTTAAGGTTAATCAATACAATTGTTATAAGCAAGGAGACCTCCTGGGGAAGCGGGGGTTTTAAAATTTAGATGCAAAAAATGCAAATTGGTTCCAAATTATTTGCAACTTTTAGCGCCTGGCTGTATCTAAAACCTGGTGGGCAACTTGGGATAATCACTTTATTAGGATAAAATCGGGGGCTGTATAACCATTTTTGCATACCGGTCATTACTGTTATGGAATTCATCAGGCCCAGGGGTTTTGTATCTGGAGGCCATTGATGGGAAGGTTACCGTTACAGTTTGCCCGGATAGTCGTATGTTTATTTATTAAATACAGATGGGAGGCCAGCCGGCGTTACGTTTGAGGTCAAATGGCCCCTTCAACCTTAAAAAATGGATAATGAAAACAAACTACCTGCTTACGCTGCTGTTACTTTTTCCCCTGATCTCTTTTACGCAGGATGACCTGCTCAGGGAAATTGATAAGGATGATACCACTAAGGTTGCAGAGGCAGCCTTTAAAGGCCTGAAAATCGTAAATCTTGAATCCACCAAATTGGCGGCGGGAAAGAGTTTATATTTTGTGGTATCCCACAGGTTCGGATCGGTACAAGGCGGTATTCGGGAATTTTTTGGATTGGATCAGGCAGTCACCCGGCTCCATTTTATCTATGGCATTACCGACTGGTTGAATGTGGGGTTATCCCGGAGTTCCTATCAGAAGACATATGACCTCAATACCAAATACCGGTTGATCCGCCAGCAGGAAGGGGGATCCCCGGTGACAGTGGCAGGCTTCAATGGGGTTTATATCAACGGTAACCTGGATAAGGATCTGGAACCCGACATTCAATTCATTGACCGTCTTGGGTATATCAGCCAGGTATTGGTTTCAAGGAAGATCAATGAGAGGTTATCACTGGAACTGGCTCCGTCCTTTTTCTATGACAACTACCTGCCTGAAGCATCCGGGGACCAGGACGAGCAAAAAGCACAATTTGCAATCGGTGCCGGGGGGAGGTATAAGATATCCAAAAGGATCTCAATCAATATAGACTATGCGGCCCACCTCAACAGGGCAGATAACAGCGCATTTAAGGATCCGCTCTCCGTAGGTGTTGACATTGAAACAGGCGGACACGTATTCCAACTGCATTTTACCAATGCCCAGCCTTCCTTTGAGAATGGGTTCCTGGGCCAGGCCAATGGCAACTGGGGTGACGGTGTTATCTTTTTCGGATTTAATTTGAGCCGTACATTCTAATCCCGCGAAGCCACTACATAAACAGGATCTTAAGGAACGTGGTTTTATATTCTTTTTACTGTAATAATTTAATGAGTATAAAGGTTAGTAAATAAGAAAACACCGGGGCGATACCCCAAACTGTAAAAAACAGCCGTACCGTTTTGTTGCGAAAGGTATGCATCCCGCCATTTTTGGTAATACTCAATGCGATGAAGGCTGCTCCGTTCAATTGTACCAGTGATGTGGGTATCCCTTTAAACACCGAAGCAAATATCAGTAAACTTGCTACGATCATAGATATCACCGTCGCGTAGAAAGGGCTAACCTTTACGATTTCGTTACCTGTTTTTTCCGTTACCTGGTGTCCCAATAAAGAACTGCCAATGGCAAAACAGGGAGCTACGATCAGTACAGAAAGAATAATGATGGGCAGGAAATTAGTGATAGCATCTTGTCCAATTTCATTAGCGGTCAGGGAAGCAATGGGTGCTGCCGCATTAGCCACATTATTGGCACCTATGGAAAAGGCAACATATAATGAAGATATAATGACCAGGGCTTTCAGGCCTTTGTGCTGTTGAACGTGGGAGAAATCGGTTGTGAATATCTTGTTCTTCAGGACCGGGAAAACCCATTTGGATAATAGATACATCAGTCCAAAAGAAATAATCGGCAGGATGATCCATGTGGGGATGATCTCAAGAAATAATTTTCGGGTATTTAACCCGTTCAGTGCTGTGGCCGCCCCGGCAATGGACAACACGGTGGACTGACTGGTAGACTGAGGGACGCCTACCAAATTGGCCAGCAATACAGAAAGTCCGATTGAAAACAGAATTACCGATGTATTCACTGTTGTGAAAAATGATTGATCCAAAAGGCCTTTGCCCAGTGTTAGGGAAACTTTATCACCTGCGATCAATGCACCTGCAAGGACCATAATCCCGAATAACCCGGGGATGACGCTCCTTTTCAGGATATTCGCCCCATAAGCAGCGGAAAATGCAGGTGCGGTACCGCTGCCGCCCATGGTTACCGCCAGGAACATTGCCAATAAAAAAGGGATGGTAAGCCCGGTAAATAGTTCTGCCATAATTATTTTGGTATTGATTTTTGGAGATTGATCTGGTGATGGATGGTGAACCGAACGATATTGCGATCATAAAAGTCAATACCCGATTTTCGCTGTTGGAACCAATTTATATACCCCAGTTCAAATCCCAGGTTTTTAAAAGGCATGTAATGCACGCTGGTTCCATACCTGTTCTGATCAAAAACATTCTGAACGATTTTTCCGCCGATATTTATAAAGATCTCATCATATAGCTGGACTGAAAATTTTGCCACAGGCTGGTACCGTAATTCCAGTTTGTACCGGGAACGGTTATTCTCCATTATAAAGGTGCCGTCTGCCTGCTCGAGAAATCTGAATTCGGACCAGTAACGGTGGGAAACACTCAGTTTATCTGAAATATCCTGCCTGTACCCCACTTCCAGCTGCGGCCTGAACTCCCCCTGGTTATCACTTATTTCCAAAAGCGGGTCGTTGGGCAGGGAATGGTTAAAATAGACGAAACCAACCGCTGTATTCCAGCCCTTCCCCAATTTCCTGTCGACCAGGGTACGACTCAAAACCTGGTGCTGCCGCCATGGGAACCAATAGGTCCTGTTATCAAACTCCTGCCTGATCATCCAATTATCATTGATCCTGGCCTTCAACGCATAACGTGTCCAGAGCAAATCCTGTTTTTCAACGTTTTTTTGGGCAGCTACCGGTAAGGCGAGTAGGATGAAGAAAAGGCTGGTGAGGTATACACCATTTTTATACATAGGATAGCTGTTTGAATCCGGCATAAAATTAGGAATAAAACAAGCTGGTCTTATCAAATATGTATGTGAGGGAGGAAGAATAAACGTACCAGTCCGAAAACCGCACTAATGCCAATCCAGGTGATCATGTTAATTTTGAACCGGTACATGGCAAAAAAAGATATAACGGTCCATCCCAGGGCATAGTAATCCGGCCTTGCCTCAGAAATTCCGCCCGGAAAGATAACCGCTTCCCCCAGATACAGGGTGAGATTCAGGACTACGCCAACCACTGCAGCGGTTACCAGCGAAAGGATATCCTTAAGTTTTTTGTTCTCCTGGGTTTGCTCAATGAGCGGTGCCCCGATAAAAATGAACAGGAAACACGGCAAAAAGGTATAAAAAGTCGTAGCTACAAGCCCGAGTGCCCCCATAATGAGGGAATTGCCAAAGTGGTTGTAACCCGCCATAAAACCTACAAATACCAAAACCATTATCAGCGGGCCGGGGGTCGTTTCACCAAGCGCGAGCCCGTCGATCATCTGGTGCTCTGTAAGCCAATGGAATTTCTCCACACTTACCTGGGCAACGTAAGGCAGAACAGCATAAGCCCCCCCGAAAGTCACGAATGCCGCCTTGGTGAAGAATAGCGTTATTTGTTTCCAGAATTCAAAGTCGCTTGTAAGCCAGTAGAATGCAAGGAAGGGGATCGTCCATAGCAGCAGGCCAGTAATTATTTGTTTTAGAAAACGCAGAGGCTTAAAACCTATGGCAGGTGTAATGGTATGCTTGTTGATAAAATATTCGGCTTCGTCCGTCTCGCTTTGTGCCCGGGCAACGGCATTCGCCTTAAAGAAGCCAGGGAACCATTTCCCCGTCAATGCCGCCAAAACAATAGCCCCCAATATGATCATCGGGAATGGGATATTCAAAAAGAAAATACAAATGAAGGCAGCCAGGGCGATGAAATAATGAAACGGACTTAGCAGCGATTTTTTACCAATTTTGATAACAGCCAGGATGACGATGGCAATTACTGCCGGTTTCAGGCCGTTGAATAGCGCATAGATCCAGGGAACCTGGCCATAAGAGACATAGATGGCACTTAAGCCGTAGAGAATGAACATGGAGGGCAGGACAAAAAGGATGCCCGCCGTAAGGCCGCCCTTTTTTCCGTGAAGCATCCAGCCTATATAGGTTGCCAGTTGCTGGGCTTCCGGCCCGGGTAATATCATACAGTAGTTAAGGGCATGCAGGAACCGGCTGTCGCTTATCCAGCGTTTTTTATCCACCAGGTATTCGTGCATAATAGCAATCTGTCCGGCCGGGCCCCCAAAGCTGATAAAGCCGAGTTTCAGCCAAAACCTCAGTGCTTCCTTAAAAGAGGGTTTCCGGAAACCGCGATTATCCATCCCATTCCGTATGGAAGATTCCATCCCTATCCAGCCTTTCATACGTATGGGATCCAAAATGATCCCGTTGTGCCTGAATCAGGTTCAAAGGTAACCTGCCGGATGTATATGCGTCAAAATAGGACAGGGAATTGGAAAGTCCCGGCATGGGGATGCCATTTTTGGCCGCGTACCCCACAATTTCCCTGGCCGAGGATACGGTAGCCCTGATTTTAGAAACAAAAGCAGGTGCCAGGAGGAGGTTTGCAGGCTGATCGTCCCCTGAATATGCTTTGGCAATATCCTCCAGCAACGCTGCACGGATAATGCACCCGGCCCGCCAGATCTTTGCGATGGTTCCCTGGTCCAGTTCATATCCGTATTCTGCAGAGGCGGCGACCAATTGGTGAAAGCCCTGTGCATAAGTGATCATATAGGAGAAGTAAAGTGCTTCCTCCGCCATTTTCACAAGCTCCACGGATTCCAACAGCGCTATTTCGGGCCTGTCATACAAGGTATCGGCCTGTAACCGCTCGGTTTTCAGGGCGGATATCTCCCGCATACTTACGGCTATGTCCACAGTGGGGATAGGGATGCCCAGGTCCATCGCATTCTGTGATGTCCACTTGCCGGTCCCTTTTTGTTTGGCCTTATCCAGGATCTGGTCTATCAACATCCCATTTCCATGGTCATCATGCATCTCAAATATCTCTGCCGTTATCTCAATTAGAAAGGACTGTAGCCTGCCTTTGTTCCAGGTTTCAAAAATTTGATGGAGTTCCTCATTGCTTTTTCCACCCGCTTTTTTCAGAAGGTCATACGCCTCTGAAATGAGCTGCATCAAACCATATTCAATGCCATTGTGGACCATTTTAACATAATTACCGGCTGATTTCGGGCCTAAATAGGCTACACAGGGCTCCCCGTTGAATTTAGCGGCCACTGCTTCAAAGATCGGTTTGACTTCCTTATATGCAGACCGGGAACCCCCGGGCATAATACTGGGCCCTTTGCGTGCACCTTTGGCACCACCCGAAACCCCGGCCCCGAAAAAATGAATACCCTTTTCTTTCAGATAGGCTTCGCGGCGATCGGTATCAGTGAAAAAAGAATTCCCTCCATCAATTATGAGGTCATCTTTATCCAGGAAAGGTAACAGGCTTTCGATAACGGAGTCAACAATTTTGCCGGCCGGCACCAGTAACATAATTTTACGGGGTCTCACCAGCGCCTGGGCGAAGGTCTTAAGATCTGTGGATGCATCTACTTTTGCCATATCACCGCCTTCGGACTTCAGGGCGTCCACTTTTTCGGCATCGAGGTCATGACCATAAGCTGAGTAGCCGTTATCCGCAACATTCAGAATAAAATTCCGACCCATCACCCCCAGGCCTACCAATCCAAAATCATACAAATTATTCTGCATAGTTTATGTTTAATGCCTGTTGAAGGCTTTGCAATTAAAAGAAGTTTGCCCGGTTGTATTATGGATTGAAATAAGTTTTATTTTCGTGTGATACCATATAAAATTAACCTAAAATATCGATTTATTTTAGAAATTACTATTGCTAATAACATTGTGTTTGCCTTTTCTTTGAATATATTTAAAATTTCGCTAGCGCACATACCTATGAATAAAACTGTCAATCAAATGCTCATTATATTCGGGGCATCAGGTGACCTCACTGCCCGGAAGCTCATGCCGGCCTTGTTTAACCTGTTCCGGGATACACATGTTCCAGAGAATTTCGTAATCCTTGGAGCAAGCCGGAGCAACCTTTCGGATGCCGGGTTCCGCAAAAAAGTATTCATTGAAAGCACCTATATCACGGACAATAAGGAAGCGGGCGATGCTGCAATTATGAAGCAATTTGCGGAAAGGCTTTTCTATGAAGATATAGGCAAGGACTATGATACGGATTATGCGAAACTCAGCAAGCGCATCAAAGCCCTGAATAAGAAATATGGCACAGATGAAAATTATATCTTTTACCTATCTACCCCGCCCAACCTGTATAAAGTCATCTCCAAAAACCTGTCGGATCAGGGCCTTACCAACGAATCCAGAGGATGGAAGCGCCTGATTGTGGAAAAACCCTTTGGTTATAGCCTGGAAACCGCGAGGGACCTGAACAATGCGCTGCATGAATACTTTCAGGAATCCCAGATCTACAGGATAGACCACTACCTTGGAAAGGAAACGGTTCAGAACCTCCTGGTAACCAGGTTTGCTAACAGTATTTTTGAACCGCTCTGGAATCGAAATTACATAAATCATGTGGAAATTACGAATGCCGAAAGTGTAGGGGTTGAGAAACGGGGTGGCTATTATGATCAATCCGGTGCCCTGCGAGATATGTTCCAGAACCACCTCTTACAGATTGTCTCCCTGGTTGTTATGGAACCGCCAATTAGAGCGAATGCTGAAGAAATCCGCAATGAAAAGGTAAAAGCGCTCAAATCACTTCGGATCATGAAGGATGAAGATACGCTCTACAATAATACGATCAGGGGCCAGTATCTCGCCGCGGAAATAGACGGGAAAAAGGTGAATGGCTACCGTGAGGAAGAGGGCGTGGATCGGGAATCCACCACGGAAACCTATGCGGCCATCAAGTTTTATGTAGACAACTGGAGATGGGCAGAAGTACCATTTTATGTACGTACTGCCAAACGAATGCCTACCAAAGTCACGGAGGTGGTCATCCATTTTAAGTCCCCACACCACCAGATATTCAATGCAACAGGATTGGACAACAAAGACAACAAACTGATCATCCGGATACAGCCCGATGAAGGGATATTGATAAAGTTTGGGGTTAAGGTACCTGGCCAGGGATTTAAAGTAGAGCGGGCCAACCTGGATTTTTATTATTCCAGCCTGGTGGATACCCATGTAATGACTGCCTATGAAAGGCTTTTGCTCGACGCCATGCAGGGTGATGCGACCTTATACGCCAGGGCCGATGAGGTGGAGACTGCCTGGGAATTTGTGGATCCTATCCTGGAATACTGGAAAAATGGCAGCAATGTAATAACCTACGGCTATTCGGCTGGGGTCTGGGGACCCCAGAACGCGGATGACCTATTTGAAGGCAACTATACATGGCGTAACCCCGGGGAATACCTGGCAGATGATCCCGGATTCTGTGTAATAGGGTGAACCTACCCCGTATAATGCCTGCCTAAAGTCAATCCTGCCATCTTTAACCAACGAAACGGAAACCAATGCAACTCACTATTTTTGAATCAAAGGAGGAACTGGCACTGAATTTTGCACGGCACTTCATACAAATTATAGCCGATAATAACGAATTGCATGTGGCGTTGTCCGGAGGGAGTACACCCGGAATAGTGTTCCAGGCCCTTGCGGAACGATATGCATCCGGGGTCGACTGGTCTAAGGTGCACATTTATTGGGGAGATGAGCGGGCGGTACCCCCCACGGATGTTGAAAGCAATTATAAAATGGCTTTCGAAACACTCCTGGGCCGCGTTCTGGTTCCCGAACAGCAGATTCACAGGATAAGGGGGGAAGAACCACCCGAAGAGGAGGCCATGCGGTATAGCCGGGTCCTCCGGGAAAATCTTCCGCTTACCCATGGCATCCCACAATTTGACCTCGTACTCCTGGGCATGGGTGATGACGGCCATACAGCCTCTATTTTTCCTGATAAAATCAAATTGTGGTATGCAACGGAAAATTGTGTTGTGGCCAGGCATCCCGAATCCGGCCAGGAAAGGGTGAGCATTACGGGGAAACTTATCAACAATGCCCGGGAAGTGGCCTTCCTCGTCACCGGCTCAAACAAAGCGCAAAAAGTACGGGAAGTGATCCGGAAAGAGGAGGGTTATGATCGGTACCCGGCTTCGTTGGTCGCTCCGCATACAGGAGCCTTAAGGTGGTATCTGGACTGGGAGGCTGCCTCCGGACTTATTTCAGCCTGATTTTAATATTCTCGGTTTTCAGGCCCTGTAAATGTTCTTCCACTTTAAAATTGGAGGCATCAAACAGGGTAGACCGGTCAAATGCCTGTTCTTTTCTTGCTATGCTCCTCGCAAAGCGCCTTATTCCCTGGATATCCTCTATAAGCAAGCCCGGAACTGGCTTGCCATTGCCTTCTGGGTCAATGGCGACCATGGTAAAGTAGGAAGAATTGCAATGTTTCTTCTTTCCTGTTGTTATATTTTCAGAATCCACCCGCACGCCAATTACCATGGAGGTCCTGCCGGTATAATTTACTGAAGCCCTAAGGTTTACCAGTTCGCCAACCTCTATCGGATGCAGGAAGTCCACACGGTTTACAGAGGCTGTTACGCAATAGCTCTGGGAATGCCTGGAGGCGCAGGCAAAGGCAATCTGATCCATCAGGTTTAGGATATGGCCACCATGTACCTTGCCGCCAAAATTAGAGTGGGAGGGAAGCATGAGCTCGGTTATGGAAACCCTGGATTCCCGGGAGGTCTTATACTTTTGCACGGATCAGTTTCTAAAATGCGGAGATTTTTCTTCCGTCACATCGGTAATGAAATACTTGGTATCCCCCAGCCAGAAGAAAGTTGAGTAGCGTTCTATATAATTCAATTTAACATATTCCCCCTGGTAATCCTGTAATTTCCGGATCACCTCCTGATCCTTGTCCAGCACCGAAAAGCTGAAGATCTGGGCCCCGGATATCCCCTGGCTGATCTCCCCTTCCCAGGTTTTCGCCAATACCCCCTTCCGACTTACCTTGATAAGTTCCCCGGTACGGACCCCTTCACTGTAAGGGACATAATAGACGAATGCATAGTAGAGCATAAAAATTGCGATAAGCGAACCGATAACAATAAGCAGGATATTTTTCATTTTAGAGTCCTTTACACATTTCTTTTCCAACCCCCATCATTAAACTTCATAATGCTAAATTAGTCCATTCAACATTGAACATAGAATAAATAGTTATATATCCGATGCGGGCTCTTCCAGCTCGTCTTCCTGCGCCCTTTTCAGGATGGTTTCGGGAATGGATTTCTTCGCCTTGGCACCCATTCTCTTTATTTTTTCGATACTGGAAACGATGTTTCCCCGGCCTTCTACAAGCTTGTTCATGGCGCCTTTGTACTCCGTTTTGGCTTCATCCATCCGCTTTCCAACTTTGGCAAGGTCTGTCACAAAGCCTTCAAATTTGTCATATAAGGCTCCTGCCTGCCGGGCGATCTCAATGGCATTCCGCTGCTGTTTTTCATTCCCCCACATGGAATCAATGGTACGCAGTGTCGCCAGCAGCGTGGACGGGGTAACGATGACTATATTTTGTTCGAAGGCCTTGTTATACAGGTTGTTGTCCCGGTTGATGGCAACGGAGAATGCAGTTTCAATAGGGATAAACATCAGCACAAAATCCGGGCTCTCCATGGCATAAAGGTCCTCATATTTCTTGGCAGAGAGCTGATCCACATGTTTTTTCAGGGAGTAAATATGGTCCTTTAAAAATTTTTCACGGAGCAACTCATCCTCGGCATTGACAAACCGTTCATAATTGGTCAGGGATACCTTGGAATCTACCACCATTTTTTTGCCATCCGGCAAATGTATAACCACATCAGGCAGCACGCGGCCCCCGCCCTCACCCGTAAAACTTTGCTGGACTGAATATTCCCTGTCTTTTTCCAGGCCCGACTTTTCCAAAACCCGTTCAAGGACCAATTCCCCCCAATTGCCCTGCATCTTACTGTCGCCTTTCAGGGCCTTGGTAAGGTTCTCAGCCTCCTGCGTAATTTTGAGGTTCTGGGTCTGCAGCTGCCCCAACTGCTCCTTCAATGCCTGGTGTATGCCATAGTTTTCCTTTCGGCTTTCTTCCACCTTCTTTTCGAATAAATGTATTTTTTCCTGAAGCGGATTCAGGATATTATTGATGTTCAACCTGTTCTGTTCCGTAAATTTCACACTTTTTTCATCCAGGATCTTGTTGGCCAGGTTTTCAAACTCCTTGGTAAATTTTTCCTGCAGTTTTTCTACTTCCAGCTTCTGTTCCTGGTTCCGTAACTGTAAATTTTCCATGTCCGCTTCATAGCGTATCAGCTGGTTCCCCATCTGTTCCTTTTGCAACCGGAGTTCGTTTTTTTCCGAAATGCTCTCAGCCAGCTGTTCATTTAAAAGGGACAGGTTGTGTCTCAATTGTTGCTCCCTTTCCAACAGCGTGCTCTCCCCTGACCTGGTTTTTAAATTTTGTATGTAAACCCCGCCGAAATAACCAATAAGTAAAAAAATAAAAGCAATCAGCAGGTAAATAAGGTATTCATTCATTCCAACGGAGTTCTTTAAAGTAAAGATAACAGTTTGGCATTAATATGAGGGATAGCCTCCGGCTTAGTTTTGAATCCTGAATGAACCGGTACCCGGGTCGAAAACGATGGTATCTGAAGGAAACAGGGACTCAAAACAGCGGTTCTGAATAAGGGTAGGTGGGTCCCCGAAAGGATTTTGGGCATTGTCCATGATAAGGATTTTATCGCATAATTGTATAGCCAGGTCAATTTCATGGGTGGTATACAAAATAATCCGCCTGGTTTCATGGGCTATTTGCCGCAATAATTTCAATACCTGCACCTTATGGAACAAATCGAGATGGGTGGTGGGTTCATCCAGCAACATAATGGCCGTATCCTGGGCAAGTGCCCTTGCTATCATGACTTTTTGTAATTGCCCGTCGCTCAATTCAAAACATTTTTTGTTTTGCAGGTGCTCCAGGCCAACCTTGTGTATTGCAGTTGCGATAACCTCCCTGTCAGGAGTTGCCAGAGAACCCAGCCAGTTGGTGTAGGGTTGCCTACCCAGGCCAATGAGCTCGGCAACTGTTAGGTTCCCGGAGGCGATGGGCTCTGTGAGAACGATGCTTATGACTGTTGCTAGGCTGGAAGGCTGGTACGACTCCAACTGCCTGCCCTGGAGCAGTATATTGCCCGAAAGCCTGGGTTGCAGGGAAGCGAGGGTCCGTAACAACGTACTTTTACCGATGCCATTGATCCCGACTATTGAAACAAGTTCCCCTACCTCCAGTTTGAAATTCAGGTCCCTGGCAACCACAAGACTATGCTCCTGCTTACCATAACCGACGCTAAGGGCTTCCACTTCGAGACTGATATTTTTTTTGTTTCGTTCTATGGCTTTATCAATTTTAAATGTAATAATAAGTCTCTTCCCTGTAGAACATAGCAATTAAATACTATTCAAGGGAATGCATTAAAAAATCATTTTCCCTTTCTTCATTAATAGCCAGATCACAACCGGGGCACCTATAATGGAAGTTATGGCATTGATGGGCAAAACATGGGCAGATGTGGGCAATTGCGCGATTGTATCACACAGCAGTAGCAATATACTCCCATATACCAGTACCGCCGGAACGAGAATCCTATGGTTGGTGGTGTCAAAAATTTGCCGGGTGAGATGGGGGACCGCCAGGCCAATGAACGCAATAGGCCCGGCAAAGGCCGTTACCCCGCCGGCCAGGATTCCGGTAGCGGTGATGATGAGGTACCTGGACCGCTTTATATTTACCCCCATACTCCTGGCATAGCTTTCCCCAAGCAGGAAGGCATTCAGGGATTTGATGGAGAGGATACTCAGCAGTATGCCGATAAGGATAATTACAAGGAGCAACGAGAGTTGGGGCCAGGAAAGATTGCCCACACTGCCAAAGGACCAATAAATATATTGCTGTAATTTTTCTGCACTGGAAAAGTAGGACAGGACGGTGACCACAGCTGCCGTAATGCTGCCGAACATCAACCCGATGATCAGCAAAGCCATAGTATCCTTGATCCGGGAGGCAATGGCCATAACGGCCATCAAAACAAGAAAACTACCCATACTGGCTGCTATGGCCAGGGAAATATCACTGATCAAACCTATTCCGATCCACCCGGAAACCAGTACGGAGCCCATGATAAGAATGGCAGCGCCAAGACTTGCCCCGGAGCTGATACCCAGCACAAAGGGGCCTGCAAGGGGATTCCTGAACAAGGTTTGCATCAGCAGGCCGCTCAGGGCCAGGCCGCTTCCTACCAGTACAGCCGTGAATGCTTTCGGGATCCTGTAGTTCCAGATAATATAACGCCAGGATTCCTGTTTCACCTCCCCACCTGTAATGGCATTAAAGGTATCCCCAAGTGGTATGCTTACGGAACCCAAGCTAACATTCAGGAGAAAACACAACAGCATCACCCCCAGCAATGCAAGGAACGGCAGGGAATATTTTTTGTTTTCTGGCACTATTGCAGGGGCTTAAAAAAGAATGGCTCATACTCCGGCAACAGTTCCGGATGGAAAATATGGATGAAGTCTTTCAGCACCAGGTCGGGCCTGTTGGGCCCCAACTCATAATACAAAAGGCCCCCGGTGGTTCCGGCTGTGCGGGCATAGGTATATACTTTCCTGTTCCTGAATGCCTTAAATTGCTCGTAATGCCGGTTGCTTTCCTGCATATCCCGGTAGCTTGTATATTGGGAGGGGGCAACCCAATAATCTGCATCCCTTGCCTTTTCAAGGACACTTTCCAGGCTGAGGGATAAACTTCCGGTTTCCCCGGTGTCTTCCCAGAGGTACTGCGCATTTGCATCTTTCAAAAACTTCGAAGCCCAGCTATTACCACCGGGAAGGTACCAGACATCCTTGTACAGTGCCCCACTGAGAACAGAGGGATTATCGGACGCTTTGGTGGCAAGGGCTTTGGCCTCATTATAATCGGATTCTACCGTATAGAAAATACTGTCTGCTTTCTTTTCCAGCCCAAAGAAAGGGGCAAAAAACTTAATCCATTCTGCCTTCCCCAATGGCGTTTCCTCTGTCCAGTCGCCATTATAAACCACCGGGATATTGGACCTTTGAATGGTTTCATAGGCCTTGTTCTGATTGTTTATACTGAAACCAATTACGACATCCGGGGCGAGTGCTATGGTCATTTCACTATTGATAGCCTCATTATTGCCTAATTCTGTTACCTCCCCTGAATCTATCCGTTTCCGGGTTGCTTCTGACGAGATGTATCCACTATCCGGAAACCCAACCAGCCTGTCTTCCATACCCAATGCTTCAAGTGCGGGGATATGGGTAGTTGAAGTTACAACAATACGCTCAACCGGTACGGTAATGATAGCGTCATAGGCATCCCTGTCAAGCGTAGTGAAAGGGAGTACCTCCTTGGAAATCAGTGCGTAGGAATAGGTTTTTTCGGCATTGGGCCATGGGGAGGAGATCTCCAGTATCGTCAGACCCGGTGTTGCCTGCTGTAACGTAAAACCTTTGGCGTAGGCAATAGTCCGTGAGACAGAAGGAGTTTCCATTGGCTTCAATTCCTTCCTATCTTCTTTACAGCCAAAGCATAAGCCAAGGCAGGTGAGCAGAACTAGTTTTTTCAATCCATCCATTTAGGTGCAGCATCAAAAATAGTATTATTTAACCTTTTCATAGAATGATTGAACAGTTTGTTTAACTTTGACAGGAATTTTGGTTTTTAACAGGGGGCATCCGCTGTTAAGATTAAATGGGAATCCGGTGATCTGGTCCTGTTGTACTCTTTCTGACGTACTGAGGAACCCTGAAATTCCGGAACTGTTCCCGCAACTGTAAGCTAAGCTGGGAGGGCTGATTGAAATATTGGTCCCTATCGGTGGCTGCCATTTCTTCTAATACCACTGTCCGGGTCTCAAGCCCTATCCTTAGGGATGGCCAGGATGGGAAGGTCAATGGTGGTACGCAAGTCAGGAGACCTGCCATTTTCACATTAATACTGTAAAACTTTCGGGATAAAAGTTTGCATATGGTTCTCCACATGCTGTACTCCCGTTTCTAATAGCAGCCATATGAAAAAAGGTATAATTGGTCTTTTTACCGTTTCCGCAATCGGTATGTCCGCGAGTGCCCAACAATTAGATTTGCCTGGCCTGCAACAACTGGAGGAAGTTGTGGTAAGCGACTCCAGGTTTGAACTCAGGAGGGAGTTTTCCGGCAAAACCGTGATCCGCATCGGGCCGGAAGAGCTGAAACGCAACCAGGGCAGGACAGTTGCTGAGCTCATTACTACTAAAAGCGGGTTGGAGATCCCCGGCAGTCGCGGGCGTCAGGGGGAAGTTCTGGGGGTCTTTGCACGGGGAGGCCGGGGGAGGCAGGTCCTTATCCTGGTGGATGGCCTTAGGGTATCTGATCCTTCTTCGTTTTCGCAGGAATACGACCTGCGCCTGCTCGACCTTTCCAATATTGAATCAATTGAAATTATCAAAGGAGCTACCAGTACGTTGTATGGCGCCAATGCCGCTGCAGCTGTGATCAGTATTACCACAAAAAAGGGTGCTGCTGAACCGGTAGCCGGGCATTTTTTTTCGGGTATCGGTACAAATCAATCCGCGGGGGATCAAAATTACAATTTGGCAGATTTCACAAACAATGCAAGGATACAGGGAAAAATCAAAGGGTTTTCCTATTCAGTGGGTACAGGGAACAGGTATTCCAACGGGCTTTCGTCCTTAAGTACCCCCACAAATGAAGAAGACCCGTTTTCCGCGATACATACCGATTTCCGATTCGGTTTCAGGGTGTCAAAGGAATTGGAACTGGCCGTTTACGGGAACCAGGCCAAATTGAATAGTGCCTATGATGAATCTTTCGGGATGGAGGATGCCTCCTATCGGTTTCGGAGTGATCAAAACCGGATCGGGCTTTCATCGGGCTTTGCATATAAACCCGGGGAAGTTCATGTTAATATGGCTTATACCGACTTTCGTTCCGAAAACATCAGCAATTTCCCCGGGACCTTCTCAGGGTATCAGTATGTGTTTGACCTCTATCATAAATATACCATCGATGATTCCTTACATACCCTCCTAGGATTGAATTATACAAAAGACAATACGCGATTTTCGGAAATAAAAACTTTCAGCCTCACAGATCCTTATGCCAATCTGGTGTACGTATCGGACTTTGGGCTGAATGTAAATACGGGCGCCCGACTTAGTCTGCACTCGGAATACGGGGGCCATTGGGTGTATTCATTTAATCCTTCCTTTACGGTTCCAACAGAGAAGGGTTACCTGAAAGGGATCGCTTCATTTTCCACTGCTTTCATAAGCCCTTCCCTTACTCAGCTGTTCGGGGAATTTGGTGCCAATGCCGCCCTGCAGCCCGAATCGAACCGGACATTTGAAATGGGGCTGGAAGTTTCAGAACGCGAAAAACTACGAGCCAGTGCCCTCTATTTTAATCGCCGGGAGGAGGATTTTGTTTACTTTGATAACAGTGCCTTCCGGTATATGAATGCGGAGAATACAATAACTGCGCAAGGGGTAGAGGTAGAATTTCAATGGACACCTTTGGCAGCACTGGCAGTGCAGTCTAATTATACCTTCACTGAACGGCGGGGGGACAATGCAATACGCCTACCGAAACATTCCATAAATTCAGAACTGGGCTATACCTTTTCGGATAAGACCTATGCTTCAGTGAATTATATGCTGAAAAGCGCAAGGAAGGATACGGATTTCAATACCCTGACCGATGTTGACCTGGACCCTTATTCCCTGTTGGGGTGCTATATTTCCCATGAGCTCCTGCCCTCCAGGCTGCGTTTATTTTTGGATGTATCCAATATCCTCAACGCACAGTTTACGGAAGTCCTCGGGTTTACAACCCGTGGCCGCAACATGCGGGTCGGGCTGCAACTCGATTTCTAGGGTGGGTATTAAATAGAAAGGCCCCAATATTTCGGAGGCCATCTATAAATTCTAATTCCGATTACTGTACCGAAATATGAATGTCCTTATCGAGCACCATATTATCTCGCATAGGCTTAAACATTTTAGAGCTGGTGAGCAGGTTAACGGGATATTTTGCGGTAAAATCCCGTTTGGAAGATAAACCTGTTATTTCCTGAATGGCCCTGGCCAGCAATGGTTCATTGATATCCCCCAGGATCCCAAAGTTATCAAGGTCTTCATCCAATTCGATATCCGGTGCAAAACCGGCGGTATAATCGGAGAACCCCGATGCATTTTCATTCCTGCCTACCAACGGCTGAATGGCCCAGCTATTTTCCGGATTGATCTGGCTTTCCCTCGAAGGCGTATAGATAAATGGGGCCCCATCCCTGTCGGGATCGTCTACCATGGTCAGGGAAAATTCATTTTTACCGGTAGTGGTGGTCCCAATTGTGATTACATCGATATATGGATCCAGCCCATTAATGACCAATTCACTGGCAGATGCGGTACTTCCTGTTATGAGGATAAATACCCTGCTCAGGTTTAAGGTGTTCAAAGGCGTGCCGGCGCTCGTTTCATCCGCAAAATAATCTTCAAGGGCCGTGGGGTCATCGGCGGTAAAAGCCGCCTGGATTTTGGGGTTCCAGCGTTGGCGGAGAAAGAGCTGGTCTGTATGGGTGCCATAGATCATACTGGACAACAACCTGGAACTATTGACCGATCCACCTGAATTATACCGCAGATCGAGGATCAGATCCGTAATTCCATCTGACTTTAACTGCCCTACCGCGTCATTCAGTTCCTGGTCAAATTCGTTGGTAAAACCATTGTACATTAGGTAACCTATTTTTTGGCCGCTGACATCAATGGACTTTACAATATAAACCGGGTCTTCCAACTGGGCCTCCTGCTTTGTAAGACTAACCTCTATACCGTTTGGTGATATGGTGCCATTAACGATATCGGCCATATTCAAGGTGTAGGTGGCGTTGTCACCAAAAAGGAGTTCAATGTAGTTGTCCCGGTTCAGGGTCTGCCCATCAACACCCGTGAACAGGTCTCCCCTGGCAATAGCCTTGGTTGACGCATCGGAATTCTTGACAATGTACCGGACATACCCAAAGAGATCATCGCTATTGGAAAAAAGGAAAAGCCCGAACTCCACGCCATTGCTCCTGGAGATGCCCGATAGGTTATCGGTAAGTTCTTTATAATCCTCATTATAAAAACTAAACCGGTCATCGCTAAATCTTAATTTAGTATCGAAAAACTCAGCGGGGTCGGTTTCGGTTTGTAAAAAGGCGGTATATTCTTCATCCGTACTAAACTTATCATCCGCCAGATTGGGAACTTCGGCCTGCCAGAAATACCAGATATTCATGGCACCCCACATAAAATCCTGCACCACAACTTCCGCGGTAGGTTCCGGGTCCGGGCCGTCCGGGCCATCTACTCCGTCATCATTTTTCACGCAACCGCTGAGCAGTATTCCAAAACCAAGAAATAGAACAAGGAAATTTTTCATCTTTTTCATTTGTATATCGTTAAACTACCAAATACCATTCCAGAAAGTGGATGCTAGTCAGTAACCGGGGTTCAATTTTTTTTTTTAGTATTCCCAAACCAACAGGCTTAGTTTGGGATTGCCTAATTTACTTACATATAAAGGAATAAAAAACTTTTTGTAACAAAATTCGTTGTACTTCGTCTTCGTCATGTAAAGCACCATGAATGGTTTACAAAACAGCTTAACAACCAACAATGACACAGTCCGAGTTTTTAAATGTGGTCATGCCTTTTAAGGATAAGTTATTCAGGCTTGCCAAGCGACTACTGGTTTCTAAGGAGGAAGCAGAAGATGCAACCCAGGAGGTTTTGATGAAACTGTGGGCCAAAAATAAAATGATTGAGAGTTATATGAACGTGGAGGCCTTTGCCATGACAATGACCAAGAATTTTTGCCTGGATCGTTTAAAATCGAAACAATCCGGCAACCTGAAACTGGTACACAGCAATTATAAGGATGAGAATGTTTCACTCCAGAATCAATTGGAAGTGAATGACAGTGTAAGTTGGGTTGAAAAGATTATGGAGGAGCTGCCGGAGCAGCAAAAAATGGTTTTACAGTTGCGGGATGTGGAAGAATATGAATTTGAAGAAATTGCCCAATTGATGGAAATGCAGCCTACCGCAGTACGGGTAGCACTCTCCAGGGCAAGAAAAACAGTAAGGGATAAACTACTACAAAAACACAGTTATGGAATTGGGTAATATTAAAAAATTGATCGGGAAATATTTTGATGCCAACACCACGGCAGCAGAAGAAAGGATGTTACGGGATTATTTCTCAGGTACAGCAGTGGCGCCGGAACTGGAAAGCTACAGGCCCATGTTCAATTACTTTTCAAAGGCCAAAGAAGAACGGTTTACCCGGCAGGTACCCCTGAATACAAGAAAGCCTTATTATAAATGGGTATCTGTTGCAGCAATCGCGATCCTGGCTTTTGGTATTTACTTTGGCAACAATTACCAGGAAAAAAAGGAAGCCGAATATGCCTATTATCAGACCCGTAAAGCCCTGAACCTCCTGGCCCAGAACCTGGAAAGGGGAACAGAGAAGATCGGGTATTTGAATGAATTTGAAGAAACTACTCAAAAACTATACAAAAGCAATTAAATTTTAAATTGAAAAAGATGAAAAAATATATCGTATTAATCGCAATGACAGCCTTACCGCTGCTAGGATTTGGGCAGTCCGTATTTGACAGGTTTGAGAACCTGGACAACGTGAGTTCCGTGGTTATCAACAAAAAAATGTTCAGTCTGCTGGCAAAGATGGAAATTGAAGTGGATGAGCCGGAAGCCAGGGAATTTATGGATATCGCACAAAATTTAAGTGGCCTTAAAGTTTTTATTACAGAAGACAAAGCGGTTTCAACTGACATGAAAGCGACAGTGGATAAATACCTTAAATCTTCTTCGCTTCAGGAGTTGATGCGCGTGAAGGATAAGGACGCGGATGTAAAGTTTTATGTGAAAAACGGAAAGGACGAAGACCATGTAAGCGAGTTGTTAATGTTCCTCACAGGGATACAGAATGCCAATATAGAAGTGAATGACCGCAAAATCGAAACGGTCCTGCTGTCCCTCACAGGTGATATTGACCTTACCAAGATCGGTTCGTTAACCAATAAAATGGATCTGCCGGAAGAGCTTAACCAGGTGGGAAAGAAGAATAAGAATAATTAATAATAATCAGTAATCATCAACAAGCCTTATCCTGCATTTCACCTAAAGGTGGCCTGCAGGAAGGCAACTCAAAAAATGAAAAATCATGAAAAAATTAGTTCTTACCTTAGTAGTAACATGTATTTCCCTTACCGGTTTTTCGCAGTCCTTATTTGATGAATTTGAAAATATGGACCAGGTATCGACGGTGATTATCAATAAAGGCATGATCAACCTCCTAACCTCAATAGGTGATGGGACTGATGATCCGGAAACACAGGAGTTTATGAGCCTGGCCAGGGAGCTTGATGGCCTGAAGGTTTTTATAACCGAAGATGAGGCTGTATCCTCACAGATGCGTACGTCCGTGGATTCTTATTTGAAATCCGCTTCCCTCGAAGAATTGATGCGGGTCAAAGATGAAGATACCCACGTAAAGTTCTACATTAAAAGCGGGCGGGATGAGAACCATGTAAAAGAACTGCTGATGTTCGTAACCGGTCTGGATAAGTTTAAGGAAGGCGCAGGTGGCCGGAATATTGAAACCGTGCTCCTTACTATGACAGGGAATATTGACCTGAGGAAAATAGGAAGCCTGACTAAAAAAATGGACCTGCCCAGCGAATTGAATAAGGCCGGTAAATAGCATCCATTACGGTGATAATACTAAATTTCATAGTACCATAAACCCACAGCAATGAAAAAAATATTATATCAGGCACTAATGGCCGTAACGGTTAGCCTTGTGATGTACGCCTGTTCCTCAACCCAAAGCCTTCAGGAATATTATGTTGACAGTGCTGAAAACCCTAATTTTATCTCCCTGGATGTTCCGGCAAGTATTCTGAATATGGATAGTGTGGAGCTTTCCGATTCACAGCGCAAAGCTTTGCAATCCCTTAGAAAACTCAATGTTTTGGCGTTTCGTAAAACGACGACCAATGCAGCCGAATACAAAATTGAAAAAGAAAAGGTCAATGCTATCCTGAAAGACGATGAATTTGTGGAGTTGATGAAGTTGAATTCTCCTTATGGTAAAGGTGTGATAAAATACCTTGGGGATGAAGATGCCATTGATGAGGTGATCATCTTCGGTAACAGTGACGAAAAAGGATTCGCCCTGATACGGGTATTGGGCAATAATATGAATCCGGCCCAGATGATCCAGTTGATGCAGGCCATACGGAAATCAGATTACAAAGGCGAAGGCCTTGGTGAAATAGGCAAATTCCTGAAAGGGTAACTTAACCTCAGGTCCCTGGATCAATGATCTACAGGTATCCCATATGAACAACCCATCCGGCATTATTTTGAATTCCCTTTATTTTTTGGGCCGTTTTTTACTTCCACACTAAGGTCATTTTTACCGAAATCGAGTGTCCTGATGGGGAAAGGGATATTGATATTCTGCTCTTTGAAGGTGTTTCTGATCAATTTCATCGCTATATGCCTGGCAGCATGTTCCTGCTTGCTGTTGATCATATCAATCCAAAAACGCACCATGAAATTAATGGAACTATCCCCGAATTCTGTATAAAAGAATTCGACTTCCTCATTCCCCTTCTGCTCAAAATGCTTGGCAATGACACTGACGGTCATGTCTTCCACTTCCTGTAAATGGCTTTCGTAACCTACGCCACAACTAACCACGATCCTGGTTCTGGCGCTGATGGAGTAATTTGTGAACGACCCTTCAATAAACTTGGTATTGGGGATGATTACATAATTGTTATCCGGACGCCTCAGGACGATATTGCGCAAACTTATTTCATCCACAAATCCGGCCGTACCGTCGGCTTCGATAAAATCATTGATTTTGATATTGTCCATGAAGGACAAAACGATGCCTCCAAAAGTATTGCTCAGCGTGCCCTGAAGCGCCAGGCCGATGGCGAGGCCAATTACCCCGGCACCCGCCAGGATACTTGTAAGGACCTTGTCGAGATCCAGAACCCCCAGGGCCATGAAAAAACCGATGACCATCACCACAATAAAGGACACTTTGCTGATGATATCCTGAATGGATATCTGGCTTACCCGTTTCAGTAAAACTTTTTTAAATAACCTCTGCACCCCCCTGGCAATAAAATAAAATGCCACCATCACCAGGATAGCCATAATAATATTAGGGAGCTTCAGGATTATAGCATCCAGCCACCCCTCCAGTTTTACCCAGAGTTTGGATAGGGCCTCTTGAACCGAGAATTTCATTTCCATGTATAACAGCACTTTAGAAGTAATTTTGATATTTTGAACAAATTGGAAAATAAGAATTATATCGCATTTTATCGGGATTCATCTATAAAAATTTTTACCGGCAGGGAGGCTCCGGGCGCCTGTATAGTATCGCTGATGCATTCTTGTTAAATCCCGGTGTAATTTGCGGGGCTAATAGATTTCAGTTCCTTTTTAATGGTTTCAGAGACATCCAGGGTGTCTATAAAGTTGATAAAAGAGGATTGCGTTACTGCCTCATTGGTGCGGGTCAATCCCTTTAAAACTTCATAAGGGTCAGGATATTGTTCCCGCCTCAATATAGTTTGAATGGCTTCGGAAACCACAACCCAGTTGGCATTGAGGTCTCCTGCAATCCGTTCCGGGTTCAGAAGTAATTTATTCAGGCCCTTTAAAGTGGCTTTGAAGCCGATCAGGGTATGCGCCAGCGGGACACCGATATTGCGCAATACGGTACTATCGGTCAAATCTCGCTGAAGCCGGGAAATGGGTAATTTGCCGGCAAGGTGTTCAAAGAGGGCATTGGCCATTCCCAGGTTGCCCTCCGAATTCTCAAAATCGATCGGATTTACTTTATGCGGCATTGCGGAGGATCCCACTTCCCCGGCTTTGATGGTTTGTTTAAAATAATCCATCGATACATAACTCCAGCAATCCCTGTCCAGATCAATGATGATATTATTAATCCGTTTTAGGCAATCAAAAAGCGCGGCCATATGGTCATAATGCTCTATCTGGGTTGTTGGAAATGAATGGTGCAGCCCCAGGATTTCCTGAACAAACCTCTCTCCGAATCGCCGCCAGTCAATATCGGGATACGCCACTTTATGGGCGTTATAATTGCCGGTTGCCCCTCCGAATTTAGCGGCACTGGGAATATCATTCAACACATTGAACTGTTCTTTCAGGCGTTCGGCAAAAACGGAAATTTCTTTCCCAAGGCGGGTAGGGGATGCCGGTTGCCCGTGGGTACGGGCCAACATAGGCACTTCGGCCCATTCGGCTGCCAGTTCGTTTAGCCGGGTGTGTACCATCCGGAATTGCGGTACATAGACATCGTTCAGGGCATCCTTCAGGGAAAGTGGAATAGCGGTGTTGTTGATGTCCTGGGAAGTAAGCCCAAAGTGTATGAATTCCTTGCAGTGACCTAAGCCGATAGCCTCAAACTTTTGTTTGATAAAATACTCCACTGCCTTGACATCGTGGTTGGTCCTTTTTTCAATATCCTTTACAGCCAGTGCATCTGCCGTCTGGAAAACCTCATAGATCTTCCGGATCTCCTGAAAGCGGGATGGGTGAACCCCCCTTAGTTGGGGTAATGGCAATTCGCAGAGGGTTATGAAATACTCTATTTCTACCTTTACCCGGTACCGGATGAGGGCCTCTTCTGAAAAATAGGAGGACAGGGATTCCACCTGGCCTCTGTAACGGCCATCAATGGGAGAAATCGCGTTTAGCTGGTTTAAGGACATCTGCTGGAACCGGTTTTACTTTCGTAAAGATGCAAAGATAGGCATTAGCAGGAGAGTTCTAAATGTTATCCCCTGGAAGTTCCATGCATCCTGACTTCTTTTATGGGCTCCTGAAGGTAATTGGTAATCAGGGCTCAGGTTGCAGACCTGTTAAACCTTCTTTTTCATTTGGCTAAAAACAAACCGTGCCCTTGTTTTATAAGCAGCACTTTCACTATTATAATTTTGGTCCAGGACATACCATAGTTCCGAGTGGATCCAATCGAATTTCCTGCCCAACAACAACAAACAGTCCATGGCGTATACTTTGGCGGCCACTTTGTGGTCCCCGATAAGCCAGTCAAAGCAAACAGCGGCAATCCTTTCCAGGTTTTCTCTGGTAAGGACGGCCTGCGTTGTTCCATCGGTATGTATAAAATAATCGATCAGGAGGTATTCACAGGTCTTTGATAAGGGTCTGATGGCAGATTCATTGCGTACATTTCGAATTTTCCTTGTGAAGTGGTCTATATACGGATGCAGGGAGGCAACACGCTCCTTAACAGTGAATTCAAGCACCATACAGGACTTAATGGAAACAGGGTCCTTTCTGTTAAAGGCCAGGTCGAGAAGGGGTGCCACAAGATTTTCGGAGCGGAGTATCCTGCGTGCCAATTCAATCCGTTTCTCCCGGGAGTGATTTTCCCCGTAAAGTGATTTATAAAGTTCAGCTTTGTTCAAAAGGTGATGTTGTATTGAATTGGGACGATGAAAATAATAAAAAACAACAGCATTACCAGTGATCAAGATGCTTACCATCAGGGTACACCAGTAACAAATAAATGTTCAGGAATAGGTGACTTCCATTCATCCTATGCAGGCCGGCGTTCCTGGAGTATTGCCGGCCTCCGGAAAGGATCAGGATAATTCAGCAATCAGGGTGGCAACAAGGGCAGGGACTCCCACATCCGCCCTTTCAGCTATAAGGGTGAGATTATGCCGTTCGGAAGCGGAAACAGTAGGTTTGGGATCCACAAAATAGATAGGGGTCAGAGGGGCCGTATAGTGAATAAGGCTTGCAGCCGGATATACCTGCATTGAGGTACCGATAACGATCAGCTTGTGTGCGTCCATCGTAATTCCGGCAGCTTTTTCCAGTAGTGGGACTTCCTCCCCAAACCATACAATATGCGGCCGCAACTGATGTCCTTTTTCACAGGTATCCCCGAGGAAAAGGTCCTTGTACCATTCCATAACCAGGGAAGGATCACCTGTACTACGGACTTTGAGCAGTTCGCCATGTAGATGTAATACACTCGTACTGCCGGCACGCTCGTGAAGGTCATCAACATTTTGGGTGATGATCGTGACATTGTAGTGTTCCTCAAGTGCAACAAGGGCACGATGCCCTTTATTGGGAGTGGCTGTAAGAAGTTGCCTTCGCCTTGCATTATAAAATTCCAGGACCATATCGGGATCCTTCGCGAAACCCTGGGGAGAAGCCACTTCCATAACGTTATGGCCTTCCCAGAGGCCATCTGCATCCCGGAAGGTTTTAAGGCCACTGTCCGCGCTCATTCCAGCCCCTGTAAGTACTACGATATTGTCCCGCATTTCCTATATAGCATCTGCCATAAATATACCGTTTTCTTATCTTAGACACTTGGTTGATTTACAACTGCTGCGGTATTTGGAGGGGTTCATTTAGCAGGAGCGTTAGGTAAGGTTTACGGGTGTGCTTGCCAGTCGTACCCGGTGGTATTTGAGGATGTATTCCTGTTGCCCAATTCCAGCGCGGTGATCCGGAGCAGTGAGGTGCTGGGATCCAGGATCCAGTCCTGATGTTTTGAACCAGGCCGATGGATTCTTACAATTACCCATGACAAGAGTTATT
>JBGTLT010000187.1:0-4002 GCA_041743975.1 Zeaxanthinibacter sp. | reverse complement strand
GTAAAGCGAATTTTGCCATGAAGATTTGAAAAACGTTGTCCAAACGCCCCCTTGGTTTTATCAGTACCCCCTGTGCCGAGAAATCTCGTTCATCAAGGGTTCACCCTGCTGCAAACGTCCATAATTTTCCAAAATTTGTGGAACTACGAACTTCGGTTCGGAAACACTGGCGTAATGCGGCGTCATGTGTATTTTTTCATGTTGCCAAAATGGATGCGCTGTAGGCAAGGGCTCCTGATGATAGACATCGAGTCCTGCGCCGGAAAGATGGCCGTTATCCAGCATTTCGATCAGATCGCCATCCACCAGATGTCCCCCACGTGCTACGTTGATGACAAAGGCGTTTTTAGGCAATTGTTTAAAAAGGGATGTGTTTAGAATACCGGTCGTTTTATCCGTCAACGGCAACAGACAGACCAGTATTTCGGAGGATGACAAAAATTCGGACACTTCTTCATCTCCGGCAAAGGTTTTTACATTTTCGATGGATTTATGGGAATTCGCCCAGCCCTGAACCTTAAATCCGAACCGTACCAAATCTTTGGCCAAAACGCCGCCCAGCGCTCCCAGGCCCATGATACCTACTGTAAAGTCGGATATGCGATAGTAATTTCTTGGTTTCCAGATACCTTGGGTCTGCTGTAGTCTATAGGTATCCAGATTTTTGAGATGGCCTAAAATGACCGCCAAAACGTGCTCGGACATATCCTCGGCCAATTTCGTATCGATGATGCGCGTAATGGGAATGCCCTTGGGCACATCGGGATCTTCGAAAATGAAATCCACCCCCGCCCCGTTCGAAGCGATTAATTTTAAATTGGGATATTCGGCCAAACTACCTACGGGATGTTTCCAGACCAGGGCCATCTCTATTTTGTCCTTTGGATGGTCTTCCAAATAACTGTACACCCTTAATTCGGGAGATTCCGCCTTTAAAGCCTTTTTCCAAAAGTCTATTTTGCCGTCTTGCCTTATAATTACTAACGCCATTTTTTCAGTTAAAATTCGAAACTATATTAAGTAGGATAAAATTAATTGAATCTCAATCAATACTATCCAAAACCCTCGAAAACCCTTCCCCGAACAACCAATCCTGGGTCTGCGTATCTTGATAGAATTTTAAAATTCTTTCTTTGAAATCGAATAAAAGTCCGTTGATGGAAACATACTGTACCGCTTGCTCAAAGGAGTTCAACATACTTTTAAAAAAGGCATCCGGTACATTTCTATCCCTTGCAAAGGATAGGGCGATTTCAAGATTGAATAGCATCACATCGCCGATAATATGGGGTTCGACGCCCAACTTGATAAAATGTTTGATATATTTTTGGGCCACCGAGCGCCGCGCTTTGGGCTTTCTACGTTTTACGGGGAAGTATTCGTTTGATATTTTGGCGTTCGCCTCCTGTAACAGCTTATTTTCTCTGGGATTAAAGATAAAATCATAATACTCCTTCACTGCCGGGAATCGGCCGTAAAGATCTAGTAGCTGCTCTTCAAGGGCATCCTTCTTTAATTCCGATAGGTATTTTTTAAGTTTGCGCTTGCTCATTTACGGGTTTATGGATTGCAATGTATCGAATTTATGGGTGTTTTGTCCAAAAGTCCTTAAACTTCTCATAAATAGTGTATAACAATACCTACATCTTTTTGGAAAAGACAGAATTAAACTGTATACTACCCTCTTGTAGAACTCCAAAATCCAAAATGTACACATGAGGCAATTAAAGATTATCAAGCAGGTAACGAACCGGGAATCAAAATCGTTGGACAAATACTTGCAGGATATCAGTAAAATCGACCTGATCAATGCCTCCGAGGAGGTAGAACTCGCACAGCGCATTCGTGCAGGTGATCAGCTCGCCCTTGAAAAATTGACTACTGCAAACCTAAGATTTGTAGTTTCCGTGGCCAAACAGTACCAAAACCAAGGTCTGAAACTACCAGATCTGATCAACGAGGGCAATTTGGGATTGGTCAAAGCAGCCAAGCGTTTCGACGAGACCCGCGGGTTCAAGTTCATCTCCTACGCGGTTTGGTGGATCCGTCAGTCCATCCTTCAGGCACTTGCGGAACAATCCCGTGTGGTCAGGCTTCCACTGAACAAAATCGGTTCGATCAACAAAATCAAAAAGACCTTTTCCTATTTGGAGCAGGCCCACGAACGTCCACCATCCGCAGAGGAAATCGCCAAGGAACTGGAAATGACCGTTAGCGAGGTGAAGCAATCCATCAAAAACTCCGGACGCCATGTATCTATGGATGCCCCATTGCGTGAGGGAGAAGATTCGAATCTTTACGACGTTTTACGTTCGGGAGAATCGCCAAGGCCGGATAAATTGTTGATGCAGCAGTCCCTTAACACAGAAATCAACCGTGCTTTGGAGACCTTATCCCCTAGGGAAGCCGACGTGGTGAAACTTTATTATGGAATCGGCGACCAACAATCCATGACCCTTGCTGAAATCGGACAGACCTTTGACCTGACACGTGAAAGGGTACGACAAATCCGTGAAAAGGCAATTAGAAAGTTGCGACATAATTCTAGAAGCAAACTTTTAAAGACATATCTTGGGTAATGCGCCAAGCGCTTTACGCAGTGCGCTAAACGCTGTTGATTGTAATCAGTGCGAACAGCTGCAGAATTTGCCTAATATAACAGTACACTGAATTCTAAAAGGGAGACCATGAAAATGGCATCCCTTTTTATGTGAAATCCAGTCTTTAAAAGTTATACATCGGTATGACCACGTAATCTTTGAATTCTAGTAAGATAGCATTCCCTAAGCCAAAAGAAATAATTTTCAAGAACAGTATTTTCCTTGGGACTTCCCTGAACATCAAGTGCTTTTTTTAGCATTCTACTTGCTCGGACGCAAAAAAAAGGAGGCACGTTCAAGGCCTCCTTTCTAAACAACTAATTCACTAAAAACACTAAGAATAATTTAATTTGCGGATTTCTACGCTTGTGAGTAAATCGTTCAGGGTTACAATAAAGTTAAGATAATCTGCATTATCAGGATTTTGACTTGCCATAAAAGTAGGTTTTAAAAATTGGGGATCTGGGTTTGGGGCGGTTTACGGTTGACAGTACTACATATAATCCAACTCCACCAATTCGTTGAGACTTAAAATTTCGTTGAGGTCTTGTAAGAAAGCTAGATACTCTTCTCCGTAAGTGTCGTAAAGCATAAGATACGTAGGTTAAGTTATTGGATTATTTTCAGATTTTGGGAGCGATTTGGGCCGCTGCATGTATTTGATGAAGTAAACTTATTCAATACTCCCGATGATTACAATTAATTGTGGTGTAACCTTAAAATCTTGTTGTAAAAGCTGTTAATGCAAGGCCTGGCTATCCATTATGGGAATTAAGAGAATAATTTTGTAAAGTTTCGAAGTGAATTAAAAAACGAGCCTCCGTTTTCATTGGGGGATACTTCTGTCGCGATTACCGGAATGTCAAGAATTTTTTGTTCGTGATTTTTGTCAAACACTTCACAAAGCTCAAAATCGAAGTCAAAAATTTCGGCAGCCAAGGCAGGAAACAGCTCCAATCCAGAAACTAGATGGTCTACACTTTCTTCCTCAGAATTCGTATGGTTTACCAATTGTTCTGGAATAGCAACAGGTATTTCTTGTTCCGCGATATTGCTAGATAACCCCTGTTCCGCAACAATATCGCATACCCCTTTTGAATAGAGGGCTTCCGGATGCTCATGGGAAAGCTTTGCGATCAAGAGTTTGAGAACGGTCTGTGACTTGTTGCGTATTCTTTGATCGGGATTTTCGAGTAAACCGTCCAAAAATTCGATTTCCTTTTCGTCGCCAACGGGTACGATCTCGTCCAATAGAATCAGTTTACATTCGGTATCTATACTTTTAAAAAGATCTGCGAAAACGCTGAACACCGGTAAATCGACTGCCTCGTTGCCTGTATTTGAACTTGTTTTTCGTTTGGTAACCCGTTCTCGGGAAAATTGCTCTATCATGCTTGTAATA
>JBGTLT010000186.1:0-34326 GCA_041743975.1 Zeaxanthinibacter sp. | reverse complement strand
TCGGTAATGGTAAATACATAGCTGCCATAGGTATATCCTAAATCCCCGGACCGAGCTACCGATACAAAGTCAGGTTTCCACGTCAGGCTGGTTGTCGTCCCGTCGGAAGGGGGTTCCTTCAAATAGTCTGCTATGGAGTTTCTACCGACAATTAGCGTATTATCCCGCATGAGGACGGCATCCGGGGCAGCGAATTCCAAAAAAGCCTCCCGCATTCCGATTTCCAATACCCGATCAGCAAATTCTTTTTCGGTCTCCGCAATCTCCTTTTTCCATTTTTCACTGAGAACAGAGGGGTCCTTTTGTGCACATGAAAGGCCCATCAGTAAACTCAATATACTAATTTTCAAGGCTTTTATCATACCATATCCAAATATGCGGTAGCACCGTGACCGGAAGCAAATTCACCCTCCTCCGGTGATAGCCACGGACCACATTCCAGGGAAAGGGGATACCCCAGACCATTCCCAAATAGTGGCTTAAAGTTATCATTTCTTTTTTATATTATGCAAGGTCCCTGTATGTTCATAATCTGGTTAAGAACTTATTTTGCGTTACCCATGTCCGGGATATTTAAATTATAATTTTAAGGAAACTCATACTATGAATAACAGGTCGCATAGTCTGTTACAGCTTCGCCCGGAAATTCCTTCAGCCCAAATTTATGTAGAAATGAGCCGTGATGAGCGTTTCCAGAACACTTGTTTACGTCCTGTCATTAAATTTCAAAACAACCTCCTTCTCGCCGTTTTTAGAAATTATATCGCCAAGCACAAATTTGGATTTCAGGAACTTCCCCCGGAAAAAAAGTTGACCTTTATCGAGAATGCCATCCACAAGGACATTAAATTCCGGAATTCCCTGAAAGGTATGGTAATAGGGCAGTTCACCATTGAGGAATATGATCAATACATATCTAATTCCTCATCCCTCAACAAACGAATGATGAATATGGTCATTGAGCGCCTGAAAGACCAGATCCAGTTGCTCGAAGCAGAAACCCTGGTCTAGGTTTTTTACCATTATAGGTTTAGGTTTTCTTGCTGTTCAGCAACTGCCCGTTGCTGTCAATGGTAAGAATTTCACTCATCAGGTCAAAATAGGGCCGTATAGCCTTGAAGGAATTGTTTACATCATCCATAAAACCGGAAGACAGGACCTGTTCATCGGTAAAACTCCTTTTAAAAATAAATTGCTTCTGTCTTATAAGGCCAATATGGGGATGATCCTTATCAAACCCTTTCGGGGCGGTTTTTAGCGCCTCCCCCTGCAGGCTACCCCATACTTCCCGGAGAGCCGGAGATTCAATTACGGCTATAAACGCCTCTGGGTCCTGTTCCAATTCCCTTCTGATTCTAAACAAATCGTCCTTTTCAGGTCCCCAAAAACCGGCAGCAATAAAAGATGCCCCGGGTTTGATCCTCAGGTAATACCCTCCGCGCCTCGCCGCGACTGCCCGTGAAAAAGAACCGGCAAAATGCCCCTGGTAGGGGGTTTTGTCATATGAAAAGCGCACATCACGATAAATACGGAATAGTTTTAGTTTTTCAATAGGGTCATGTACCTTCATTTTCTCTATAAGGGCACCGTAAAAGTCCTTTGCGGCTGCTTCCTGCTGCCTAAATTCCAGCTTGTGGTCGGCAAACCATTCCCGGTTATTGTTTTTTCGCAATAGCTCCAAAAAATAAAGCATATCTCTGGAGATGACCGTGTTAGGCATGTCACATAAATTTAAGCTAAAGTTACCCTTTTTACCCCATGGGATTTAATTATTGGTTAATTTTGGCGGGTAAATTCCTGATGCATGGACAGATCACAGATCATTAAAAGGATCAATGACAACAAAAAACAACCCAATCTGAGATACAGGTTAAAGCAACAGGCCGAAGCCTTTACCGATTTGCTTTTCCTGACACTTTTTGACATTGAAACCCCTGTTGCTGAAAATCTGGTTACCCTTGAACACCAATTTGAATCCCTTGTGGACCTGGCTTGTTGGGATGTGGAAAAATCATGTGGGAAAATTTGGGACGACTACCTTGCCAGTTTACCCACCGTGCTGGCCAAATTAAACCTGGATGCTGAAGCCATTGCCAGTTGTGACCCGGCTTCTATATCCATTGAAGAGGTATATATGGCTTATCCCGGTTTTTATGCAATCGCTATTTACCGCCTGGCACATGAGTTATATATCAAAGGTTTTCCCATGGTACCCCGGCTCATGACGGAATACGCCCACCGGCAGACTGGGGTGGATATTAATCCCGGAGCTCAAATTGGGGCTTCCTTTTTTATCGACCATGCCACTGGTGTGGTGATAGGCGAAACAGCAGTGATTAAGAATAAGGTGAAAATATACCAGGGGGTTACCCTGGGGGCATTGTATGTGGCAAAGAACCTGCAGAAAACAAAGCGGCATCCCACCATTGAGGACAATGTGACCATTTATGCCAATGCTACCATTTTAGGGGGGGATACCGTAATCGGAGAAAATTCGGTTATCGGAGGAAATGCATGGATTACTGCTTCTGTCCCCGCCAATTCAACTGTATTCCATAATCCGGAGATAAAAATTAAGACCCAGTCCCATGCCACATAGCATTTTAGACCTGATCGGGAATACGCCCTTGGTTGAAAGTAAAGTGCTTAACACCCATAAAAATATACGGTTGTTTTTCAAACTGGAAGGACAGAACCCCGGTGGCAGCGTAAAGGACCGGGCAGCTCATAATATGATTAAAAACGGCATGGAAAGTGGTGCCATCGACAAGAATTCCAGATTAATTGAGGCCACCAGCGGAAATACCGGGATCGCCCTGGCCATGATAGCCGGAATCTATCATTTGAATATTGAACTGGTGATGCCAGAAAATGCGACCAAAGAACGGGTGCAAACCATGAGGGCTTATGGTGCAAAGGTCACCCTGACACCTTCCGGGGAAGGAATCGAAGGCGCACGCGACTATGCGGAGGCCCGGGTAAAAAATGAAGGATTTACCATGCTCAACCAGTTTGGGAATGATGATAACTGGAAAGCACATTATAAGTCGACAGGCCCGGAGATCTGGCGGGATACCCAGGGAAAGGTTACGCATTTCGTTTCTGCCATGGGCACTACAGGTACTATCATGGGGACTTCCACTTATCTGAAGGAAATGAACCCGGCTATCCGTATCATTGGCGTACAGCCAGCTGATGATGCCAGTATCCCTGGCATACGGAAATGGCCGGAGGAATACCTCCCAAAAATATTCGACCCCCGAAAAGTAGATCAGGTGCTGGAAGTCACCGAAGCCGATGCGAAAACCATGGCTAAAAAACTGGCATCTGAAGAAGGTATCTTCGGTGGTATGAGTAGCGGAGGAGCCGCCACTGCGGCACTTCGCCTTGCAGACACACTGGAGGAAGGTGTTATAGTGTCTGTAGTCTGTGACCGGGGGGACCGGTATTTGTCCTCCGACCTCTTTGATTGATTTTCACCCAGTTATCGTTTAAAGGATATCCTATCGGGTTCGATATGGTAAGGGGATCCTGTTTTAACATTACCTGGTATAGGCAATGATCCCCGCACCAGCCAATCATTCCTGCCTATTTATCGACTCATAATCTTCGATGTAAAACTCTACCGTCTCGCCTTTATGGTTGGTGAACACATAGGCCTCCTTCTTGCTTTTGAGTTTGCCTATTACAATAACCTCGGATTCAATAATATTCAGGTTTTCTCCTTCATCTACAGCCACCTTCAGCTGATCATCATTGCTTACAAGCGTAAAATCCGAACCATTGTATCCCATATAGGTGAAAACAATCTTCTCATCATACGCATCATCACCATCATTATCAATCAGAACAGTTTTTGTAATCTTTTTTTTAGATGCTACCCGGTCTTGTTCCACCTTGTCCCTATCCTCTTCTTCAAACATGATTTCCTGTGAGGTTGTGGTGGTTATATTAACCGAATTTTTAATGACCTTGCCATTGGAATATATCGAATAGGTTTTTTCCGTTGTCTCAGACGCTATTTCATTGCCTGTAGTAGATGGTGGAATATTGGAAATGTCCTGGGCGGTAAGAGCCGCAAAAAAGAAGAACCCCAGGATGCTAAGTGGTATTTTGAATGTTTTCATACAATTTCTTTTTAATTAATTATGGTATCAGATGATAGGTAATAATATTATGAAATAATCGTGTTAAATTACGAATTTCTTTGACAAGGACAATCCGATTATAGTTCCTTTTTATAGTACATACTGACCTGATTTATCTCATAACCAGCGTTTTCGCTTGAAGTACATCAACATCATTAGGAATATGAGCAACATCAGCCCCAGCACATAAAAGTAGCCATTGGGCCAATGGAGTTCTGGCATATGGTCAAAATTCATCCCATAAACACCGGCAATAAAGGTAAGGGGGATAAATATGGAGGCCATAATGGTAAGCACCTTCATCACCTCGTTCATTTTATTGCTGACATTGCTGATATACATTTCCATGAGGCTCATGGTCATTTCCCTGTAAACCTGAAGGCTCTCGTTGATTTCTACTGAATGGTCCATTGCGTCCTTTAAGAAATGCCGGGTATCAGCAGATATCAGTCTATGATTGGTTTCTATTAATCTGCTTACCAATTCCCTGACCGGGAAGATCCACCTCCGGATATTCAGTACATCTTTTTTAAGGTCCTGTATCTTATGGGCCGTTTCGGGGTTTGGGCTTTCATAAACTTCTGTTTCAAGCACTTCTATCCGGTCGCCGATATGCTCGAGCACCACATAGTAGTTATCGATGATAGCATCCAAAAGGAGAAAGAACAGGTAATCTGCGTGTTTGCCCCTCACCCTCCCGGTTTTATTCTGAATCCTTTCCCGGATGCCATTGAACACGTCCTGCTCCAGTTCCTGGAAGACCACAACGGCATTTTCCAACAGAACCAGTGCAATGTGTTCCCCTATAAGTTTTTGGTCCTTATCCAGATAAGACATGGTAAAAACCCCAAAAATATAGTCGTCATATTCATCAATTTTGGGGCGTGGCCTGGTATTTACAACATCTTCCATCACCAGGGGATTCAGCCGAAGTGTTTCCCCTACTTTTCCTATTAATTGTGCATCGCTTAACCCTACTATGTTGAACCAGGCCGTCCGGTCTGGTTTAATATGACTGGTAATTTCCGTTGGGCCTTGCAGGCTGCCCGAGTCATATAGTTCCTCATTGTATTCCAAAACGGTTATGACAGTCGGGGTACCTTCCCTGTGGCCCATGTAGGTTATTGTCCCCGGGGCTTTACCAATCTTTTGGTGAATCCTTAATTTTTTTTTATGGTTCGATTTGTTTCTTTTCCTGGTGCTCATATATCTGCGTTTGCCTAAAGATAGTAATAGTATCAGTGGTCTATTCAAAGTTCAGGTCGTGCAGCATCAGGCCCGAAGCCGGTGCTACATAAGAAAGCAACACCCCCGAATTTTCTTTTAATGAATTCCGCAGCTCATCCATACTAAGCTCACCCCTCCCCAATTGTATCAATGCCCCCATGATCATCCTAACCTGGTACCGGAGAAATCCCCTGGAACGAATGGTAAGTACATAACTTATATCGGGGAAAAAATTTGCTGTGAACATCTTGTTTTCCGCAATGCTGCAATAGCTTATCTCCCTCAGGAAAGCTGTGTTTTTTTGCGGCCTGGCTGTATAGCTCCGAAAATTATGAGTACCGGTATACAAAAGGGCAGCTTCCTGCATGAGTCCGATGTCTAGGTCTTCCGGGATATTGGTTAAAAATGGCGCACAAAACGGATGGTTTTTTGACCCGAATGAAAAAAAATACCAGTATTCCTTGACTGCAATATGCTGGATAATATTAAAGTCCCTATCAACTTCTTCAAGCTTGTAGACCCGGATATCCGGTGGCAGGTTACGGTTAAAGTCCGCCATGAATTCCTGCAGCTCACCCAGTGCCGCTCCTTTAATGAATAATTCGAATGCCGCGCCTTCTGCAGATACCTTGGCATCCGTACGGCCGGCACCCAATATTTTGAACGACCTGTCCGGAATGATAAATTTAAGGGTTTTGGAGATCATGCCCTCAATGGTCTTCTGTCCTGGTTGTTTCTGCCAGCCACTATACCTGAATCCGAGATATTGCACCCTGATCAAATAGTAGAACCGTTGCTGTTTCATACAATAACCTTTGGAAGGTGCATTTTATAAAATAATTCATTCTATATTGGGCCCACCCGGACCACCACTTGTTACTATCGGTAATAAAGGCCCGCTACCCCTGAAAAGTAATCTTTTTTGTGATTTATTATAAAAATAACCTTAAAAACCAACTATAAATAAGGGTGCGCGGGACTGCCTCCTGAAGAATAGATGGTCCCGGTAGCTGTTAGTTATTTCCATCATAGCAACAAGAGAACATATGGCATAATCCCATTTTCAGTCCCCGGCAATGCGCGGGCTTGCTTTTAATTCATTTCCTAAGAGAACGCATTGGGTATTTTCCTTCATTATCGGTTAGTATCAGATTACGGGGGTCCTTGACCTTATTACGAAAAGCATCGCTCATTGTGGCTGTTTGCCACAGTTTTTGACACTTACCCAACATTGGTTGCGGTTCATCGAATGATTTCAAATAAAAAATAAATTGCACCCGTTCTAAATGCAGTATTCAATTGGTACACCCAAAGCACAGAAATAAATTTTTATGAAGCCAGAATTGCGCTTATTGTCCTGGAAAAGTTGTCTCGTTCTGTCGGTTGTGGTACTAATTATCCTGATCGTCTTGAACTTTTACGGCCTTTATTCCAACAAATTCTATTTTCTGAAGCCGGACAATTACATCTTTCCCTTTCTGACATTCATCCATTTTATATTCCTGTACGTTATGTGGTTTAAAATCCATGAACAGGAAATGGCGGATATTCAAATGAGGAACATTGAGTTTGTTATGTATGGCATCCTGCTGATCTACGTTTTTAAAGTAGTCAATACCCTTTATATACTGATGAGTTATTATGATTATGACAACCACTTTATTCCCGGAACTTTCCTGCCGATGGGATTCCTGATTATTGTCCTGCAACTCTTGCTGGTAGTGCTTACACTTTCTGCCTTTAAAAAAAGAAAGGAACTGATAGGGGATTACAAATTTGATAATATCAACGATAATATTGATTCCTGGCATTAACAGGAACAACTTGTGTTATGGCAACAAAAGACCCCGGAGCAATTCCGGGGTTTTTGATTGTATGGCGAACCTTTGATCCGACTCTGATCTGCTTGCGTACTTGCCAGGTCCCATTCGGATTGGCCGCTGCCGGATGTAGCTTGTTATCCACAAGGGCGGCCTATAAGCCACTGATAAAACTCCCGTATAGGTCCTTAAACTGATAGCCTTCTGCGAACCTCTGCTTGTTTAGTTTTTTATGGGCCACCAACCCCCAAAGCAACAACTCTTTTAAAAAGTAGCTATCCTCTTTTTTAACCTCGGGCTGGTGTTTTTTGATCAATTGCCCCAAAGGTGGGATACTGTCCAATTGCCGTTTGTATTCAGCGTCTGTAAGATCATCCAACAGTTCAAATCCGTTACCCTCAAAAAACCAATGGATCAATTCATCATAAGGGGTAACCGCATCTTTGTGCTCCAGTTTATTGATCTTAGGAAAATAATTGGGAAATAAAGACTTCACTGCACCCTCTATAAGAATTTCTGCGACACTGTCTGCCCCTTCTTGCTCCCCTTCATAGACGAGTTCAATTTTTCCGGTAATGGCCGGGACCACCCCGGTGAAATCACTGAGCCGCACGGTTGTGGTATCGGCACCAATCTTAAGGGCCCTGCGTTCTGCCGTACTCAAAAGGTTCTCATAGGCTGTGATACTGGTTCGGGCACTGACGCCACTTTTAGGGTCGACGAATTCACTATTACGGGCTTCAAAACTGATCTGTTCTATCAGGTCCTTTGCAAGGCCAGGGACATATACCGCTTTTTTTTGTCGCTCATCCAGGCGGGCTTCCTGCTCCGTAATTCTCCTGGCAGTTTCAATGTCATCAGGATAATGGGTAAGTATCTGGGAACCAATCCGGTCTTTTAAAGGGGTTACGATGCTCCCCCGGTTGGTATAATCTTCCGGGTTCGCGGTAAATACAAATTGCAGGTCCAACGGCAGCCGAAGCTTAAAGCCCCTGATTTGGATATCGCCCTCTTCCAGAATGTTAAAAAGTGAAACCTGGATCCGGGCCTGCAGGTCCGGGAGTTCATTGATCACAAAAATACATCGGTTGGCACGCGGTATCATCCCAAAATGGATAACCCGGTCATCTGCGTATGATAATTTGAGGTTAGCTGCCTTTATGGGGTCTACATCCCCTATCAAGTCGGCAACGGTTACATCCGGGGTTGCCAGTTTTTCATAAAACCGTTCCTTTCTGTTCAGCCAGCTTACCGGGGTATCATTCCCCTTTTCTTTGATAAGTTCAATGGCGTAACGGGAAATTGGCTTAAAAGGATCATCGTTGATCTCGGATCCTGCCACATAGGGGATCCATTCATCCAATAAATTGACCATGAGTCGGGCCAGTCGGGTTTTGGCCTGCCCCCGCAATCCCAGGAGATTGATATTATGCCTTGAGAGTATGGCCCGTTCCAACTCTGGGATCACTGAATTTTCATAACCCCAGACCCCGGGGAACGTATCCTCCCCTTTCGCGATTTGTTCTATGAGGTTCTTCCTCAATTCATCTTTAATGCTCCTTGTCTGGTAACCTGATTCTTTCAGTTGCCCAAGCGTGGTTATTTTCGTATGATTCAAATTATTTATTTTTTAATTAAGGGCCTTCCATGGGTACTGGTGCAACCAAAGGTTGCCTTACCCCGGCTGACCAGGCCTGTATACATTTATCGGGTGCTATGCGCGCCAAACAACTAAGGATTTACCTCAGCCGTTTGCGCCTGTTCTGTTCATAGTCCTCAAAGATCATTTCCCCCAATCCTTCCAATCCAGTAAAAAACGCCTTTCCTTTATTCGCTTCTGTAAAATGACGGATAAACTGCATAAGATAGGGGTCCTGGGCAATCATAAAGGTAGTGATCGGAATATGCAATTTTCTGGCGACCCGCGCCATATTATAGCATTTTTCAATAATAAAATCATCGAGCCCTACGCTATTTTTATAATATGACCCATCTGGCAAGCGCAAACAACTTGGTTTCCCGTCCGTGATCATAAATATTTGCTTATTGGTATTGCGCTTCCTCCGTAGCATATCCATTGCCAACTGTAACCCTGCAACGGTGTTGGTATGGTATGGCCCGACTTTCAGGTATGGGAGGTCTTTAATGGGTATTGGCCAGGCATCGTTGCCAAACACCAGTATCTCCAGTGTATCTTTTGGGTATCTTGTAGTGATGAGTTCCGCAAGGGCCATGGCTACCTTTTTGGCGGGGGTGATCCTGTCTTCGCCATATAAGATCATGCTATGGCTTATATCGATCATCAGTACCGTACTCATCTGGGCTTTGTACTGGGTATCCTCCACCACCAGGTCATTTTCATCGAGCGTGAAATTTTGGAGCCCGTGGTTTACCTGTGCATTTTTAAGGCTTTCAGTCATGGAAATATGCTCCAGGCCATCGCCAAACCTATATTCCCTGAATTCCCCGGTATGTTCATCACCCTGGCCTGATTTCCCGGTTTTATGGTTTCCGCTACCACTGCGTTTTATCTTTCCGAACAGCTGGTCCAAAGCCCTTTGCCGAATGATCCTTTCCATTTTTGCGGTAATGGAAAGGGGCCCGATATTTTTGCCTTCCTTACCATCGATATCCCCACCGCCATCTTTGAATTCTTCCCTTACATATCCTTTGGCCTTCAGATCTTCAATAAAATCGTCAATCGTGTAATCCTCATCGGTAAGTTCATATTCCTTATCCAGTTCCCTGAGCCAGTCAAGCGCCTCCTCTACATCACCCGAGGTATGGGTAATTAGTTCCTGAAAAATATCAAAAAGCTTTTCAAAGGGAGTAAGTTCCTCCGCTTCATAGGATGAAAAACGGAAACCTTTTCTTGTAATCATAGCCATCTTGTAAAAATACTACATTTCATAAAATGCCCCTATCATTTTAAGAATTCTTAACGATCCCAATTAATGTCTTTTCCGTAGTACTTCAGCAATATCCGCCAACTTGAATCCCTTTGCCCGGAGCAGGATGAGGTAATGGAAAAGCAGGTCGGCGCTTTCATCCAGGAACAGATCATCATTGTCATCCTTGGCCTCGATCACCATCTCAATAGCTTCCTCACCAACTTTCTGAGCCATTTTATTGATTCCATCCCGGAACAGCGACTGCACATAACTGAGCTTACCTCCCGGTTGCCCGTCCCGGTCAACGGTTGCCATCCTGTCTGCAATAATATCTTCCAGCACTGTGAGGAACCCGAAATCGGGCTGGTTTTCCTCCTGCCAGCAGGTATCAGCCCCCGTATGGCAGGTGGGGCCATCAGGATATGCAGAAACCAGTAAGGTATCCTTGTCACAATCTGTTTTTATAGATACGAGGCTCAGGAAATTTCCGCTTTCCTCGCCTTTGGTCCAGAGTCGCTTTTTGGTCCGACTATAGAAGGTTACTTTCCCCGATGTTTCTGTTTTGGTAAGGGCTTCCTGGTTCATATACCCCAGCATCAATACCTTGTGGGTATCCGGATCCTGTATGATTGCCGGTACCAGGCCATCCCCGTTTTTATTGAAATTAATCTCCATATAAGTTAATTTAGTAACAACTGCTTGAAACAGTTAATCTCACTTGAGCTGTACCGGCACCAAACCCCGGTGGCCCGGGTGATACCATGCCCTGGAACATCATACGGTCCTTACCGGCACGCCGTGCTCCTTTAGTTTTTCCTTTAAATCCCCTATCTGTATTTCCTTGAAATGAAAAACACTGGCCGCCAGGGCTGCATCTGCCTTCCCGATCGTAAAAGCTTCCACAAAATGCTGCATATTCCCGGCACCACCTGAAGCGATCACGGGGATATTCCTGGATGCAGACAAGCGTGCCAATGCCTTATTGGCAAAACCGTTCTTAGTGCCGTCATGATCCATGGAAGTGAACAGGATCTCACCAGCCCCACGAGCTTCCACTTCTTCCGCCCATTCAAAGAGATCGAGGTCTGTTGGCACCTTGCCCCCCACCAGGTGTACTTTCCAAAAACCATCTACCTGCCGCGCATCGATAGCTACCACTATACACTGGCAACCAAATTTCGCGGAAAGCTCCGTGATCAGATCCGGGTTTTTAACAGCTGCGGAATTGATAGAAACCTTGTCGGCACCGTTCTGCAACAGGATATCAACATCTTCCACGGAAGAGATACCCCCGCCTACTGTAAAAGGTATATTAACCTTTTCGGCCACCCGGTGAACAAGGTCGGCCAGGGTCTTCCTGCCTTCTTCGGTCGCAGAAATATCGAGGAATACCAGTTCGTCAGCACCGGCAGCAGCATAATATGCGGCTAGTTCCACGGGGTCACCGGCATCACGCAGCGATATGAAATTGATGCCTTTTACGGTACGCCCGTCTTTGATATCGAGACAGGGAATGATCCTTTTTGTTAACATGTGTTTTTCATATTAGTCCTTTTTTTTCTCAGGGCTCATTCATGATATTCAGGTCCGAGCCCGCATAGAATCCCAAATCCTTATCCTTCAGCAATTTGACCCAGAAAGCGATCTGCCCTGTATGATAAGAGAAATGTTCCACAACATGAATAATGATACCTACCCCTGTGAGGTCAAATCCCTGGACCTTCCTTTTTTTTAAAAGCTGTTCGTCAGTACAGGATTTAATTGTATCCTTAACAGCTGCAATAGTATCAGAAAGCATCGTTACCAGTTGCTCCCTGGAATACCCCGAGGTTGTGGAGAATTCAAGATCCCGGTTTCTGGTATCCTGCGATTCCCCCAGGGAGGCAACTATATATTGCCTCATATTACCACACAGGTGCAAAATTAAATTCCCCATACTGTTTGATGCCGCATTGGGCCTTTGCCAGATTTCATTATCAGTAAGCTCCGCAAGGCATTTGAAGGCCATCCTGCTGCTTTCATCCAGGCGGTACAGTGCCTGGCTTTTGATTTCGGAACCCCATTTTCCTTCCATAATCAACTGTTAAGTATGTATTTCTCCAATTCCTTCAACTCTATCCTTTTTTCATAGATCGCTTTACCGATGATCACCCCTTCACAACCTATGGCACATAGTTTTGGGATTTCCCCGAAATGGGATATGCCCCCGCTCGCAATGAGGTTGATCCCGAATACTTCCCTATCCTCAACCCCACTCATTCCAACCACGGTTTTAATCACCTTGGTCTGTTGTAAAATCCTTTCGTACAATTCGAAAGCCGGACCTTCCAACATGCCATCTTTACTGATATCCGTACAGATTACAGTAGTAATACCCTTTTTCTGGTAGCCCTGGATAAAAGGAATCAGGGCTTTACCTGAATCTTCGCTCCATCCGGAAACGGCTACCTTTTCGTTCATCGCATCGGCACCCAGAATAATCTTTGTTTTGCCATGGGTAGCTACCCAGCGCAAAAAGGTCTCCGGATCCCTGACGGCAATACTTCCCCCTGTTACCTGGTGAGCCCCGCTCTCAAAGGCAATACGAAGGTCATCATCTGTTTTAAGGCCTCCGCCAAAATCTATTTGAAGTCTGGTGTTGTTCGCAATCCTTTCCAATACCCCATGGTTTACAATTTGCCCCAGCCTGGCGCCATCCAGATCTACAAGGTGGAGGTATTTGATACCATGCGCCTCATACTCCCTGGCAACTTCCAGCGGGTCATCACGGTATGTTTTCCGGCTGTTGTAATCGCCTTTGGAAAGCCGGACACATTTCCCGTCAATGATGTCTATTGCTGGTATGATCCTCATTTGTATACTTATAACAATATAACTTGGTCCTTCGTCATCCACAAAGGTGAATTTCCGATCTTTTCAAACCCAAATGCATCATACAGGCCATGGGCATCCCGGGTCTTTAGTGCTATGGTCTTTACTTTCCGGAGCACCTCATGATTCAGCATTTTTTGAACCAGGGCCTTGCCATATCCCTTTTTTTGGTGCTCTTCAAAAATAACAAAATCCATGAGGTACGCGAAAACAGTATAATCGGTTACCACCCTCGCAAAGCCAATTTGGGTATCCTCCTGGAGGTACATTCCAAAACACAGGGAGTTCTCAATTGTTGTCCTTACATCGTCCGGTGACCTGCCCCTTCCCCAATAGGATACACTACTGATATAGTCATGGATCTTATCAATATCCAGTTTGTCTTTGTCCGTAGATACGAAAGCCTCCATTTTTATATGTGTTCAATAAAATTCCTCAAAATGACCTCTCCGTCCCGGGCACTTTTTTCGGGATGGAACTGGGTTCCGTAAAAATTGTCCTTTCCAAGAGCTGCACTGTACACTATCCCATAGTCCGATTCCGCAATAGTCGCTTCGCAAAGCGGGGCATAATAACTATGGACAAGGTAGATATAGGCATTGTCAGGTACACCATTGAAGAGTCCGGAACGGAAATTCGTTATTTGGTTCCAACCGATCTGTGGCACCTTGGAGGTTTCTTTAAATTTTATGACATCCACATCAAAAATTCCCAATCCGGCCGTGTGTCCTTCAACTGAGGAATTACACATGAGTTGCATTCCCAGACAGATGCCTAAAACCGGTTGCTTTAATTCCGGAATGACCTTGTCAAGGCCGCTTGACCGTAATTTTCTCATAGCGCTGCTGGCCTCCCCCACCCCCGGGAAAATGACCTTGTCGGAGGCACAGATGTCATCGGCATCCTTGCTTAAAATTGCCTCATACCCCAACCGCCTCAGGGCAAATTTAATACTCTGGATATTGCCTGCGCCATAATCGATAATTGTTATCTTCATTGTTGTGCCCTTTTACAGCAACCCTTTTGTGGTTGGCAACACCATTTTATCCACATCCCGTTTTACGGCCATTTTAATAGCTTTCGCAAAGGCTTTGAAGATCGCTTCAATTTTGTGGTGTTCATTGGAGCCTTCTGCCTTTATATTCAGATTCGCCTTTGCCCCATCTGCAAAGGATTTAAAAAAATGCAGGAACATCTCCGTGGGCATATCTCCCACTTTTTCCCGTTTGAAATCTGCTTCCCAGACCAGCCAGTTTCGCCCACCGAAATCGAGGCTAACCTGTGCAAGGCAATCATCCATAGGAAGGCAAAATCCATATCTTTCGATCCCCAGTTTGGTGCCAAGGGCCTTGTGAAAAACCTCTCCCAGAGCAATGGCCGTATCTTCAATGGTATGGTGTTCATCTACGTCCAGGTCACCGGCAACCTCGATTTCCAGATCCATCTGCCCGTGCCGGGAAAGCTGGTCCAGCATGTGGTCAAAAAATGCGAGCCCGGTATGGATATTGCTCTTTCCAGTCCCATCCAGGTCAACCCTGATATGGATGTCTGTTTCATTCGTTTTCCTATTGATTTCGGCCACCCTCCTGTCCAGTTTTAAATACGAATAGATTTTTTCCCATTGATCCGTTTCCAGGGCGATGAAACTATTGAGCTTATCCCTTTTGACCGTTATTTCCGCGACGCCTAGGTGTGTATTCTCATTGATGAATATCCCCCGGCAACCAAGGTTCTTTGCCAATTCCATATCCGTTAGCCGGTCACCGATCACATATGAGTTTGAAAGGTCATATTCCGTTGAAAAATAGTGCCTGAGCATGCCTGTCCCAGGTTTGCGGGTCTCGGCTTTATCGTGCGGAAATGTCCTGTCTATCAGGATTTCCCTGAAATGGATATCCTCATTCGCGAATGTTTTCAATATAAAGTGATGAACAGGCCAGAATGTTTCCTCGGGGAATGCGGGCGTGCCCAGGCCATCCTGATTGGTGACCATCACCAAATCAAAATCGAGTTCCCTGGCAATTTTTCCCAGATACGAAAATACCCCGGGGTAAAACGCTACCTTCTCAAAGGCATCGATCTGTTCATCGGCCGGTTCCCGGATCAGGGTACCATCCCGGTCAATAAACAGGACCCTTTTTCCACTGATTTCTTTTTCCATCAAATTAATTTTAAAGCGTTCAGGAGGGCTGCATTTTCCTCCGCCGTCCCAATGGTCAACCGCAAGGTATTTAAGCAACGGGGCTGGGAAGACCTGTTCCGTACCACAATCCCATGTTCTATCAGTTGCTGATACCTTTTGGCTGCATCGTCTACCCGTACCAACAAAAAGTTTGCCTGGGAAGGGAACACTTCCAGGACATAATCCAGGAGCGCAAGTTCCTTCCGGAGCTTTTCCCGTTCCTGTAAAATTAGTGATATCTCCTCCCTGACAGCATCCTGGTCCAGAAGCCGGGCATAGGCTCTTTCCTGGGTAAGTTCGTTCACGTTATATGGGGGTTTTATCTTGTTCATGGCCCCTATAATTTCAGGGGAAGCGCAACAGATTCCCAAACGGATACCCGCCATCCCGTATGCTTTGGAAAGCGTTTGTATCACCACCAGATTGGGATACTCCTTCAAATTATCAATCCACCCCGGCTCACTGGAAAAATCCATATAGGCTTCATCAAGTACCACCAACCCTTGGAAATTCCTGAGCAAAGTAACAATGATGTCACGGGAAAAGGTATTACCCGTTGGGTTATTCGGGGAGCAAAGGAATATTATTTTGGAATTTTGATCTATCCTATCCCGGATCTGATCCATATCGGGTTCAAAATCAGGGTTGAGGACCACCTCCCTGTTCTCAACTGCATTCACGCCGGCAAGAACCTTGTACATGCCATAGGTTGGCGGCAGCGTAATGACATTTTCGATCCCGGGTTCACAGAAAGTCCGGAATAGCAGGTCGAGGACTTCGTCACTGCCATTTCCCAGCAATAAATTGTCAACCTCCAAACCTCTTTGGGCTGCCAAAACTGCCTTCAGGCTTCGTTGCTGTGGATCGGGATACCGGTTAACCCCATTATCAAAGGGGTTCTCGTTTGCATCCAGGAAGATCATCCGGGAACCGTCGGATATATATTCATCACGTGCGGAAGCATAGGGATGTAAGTCCTTTACGTTCTGCCTGATCAATTTTTCCACATCAAATGCACGCTCCATTTTGATTGTTTTTTTTTGCAGCTTCACAAAATAATGAATTTCTCCTCACCCGAAATCGATTGGGCGGTGTCTACCTCTCCGAGGAGAGGCGCCCCGGGGCAAAAGCCCCGGGGAATTCATATGATTAAAGCCATCCTTCTACTTGTTACTCTTTCGTATCCTCTTTCTGAGGAACAATTGCTTCTTCCAGGGCTTTAAGCCGGATGCTTACCGCATTCTTATGTGCCCACAGCCCCTCTGCCGCGGCCATTGTTTCTATGGTGTTCCCAATTTCCTGAATCCCCGTTTCAGAAATCCTTTGAAAGGTTATGCTTTTCAGGAAACTATCCAGGTTTACCCCGCTGTATTGCCGTGTAAAACCATGGGTAGGGAGGGTATGGTTGGTGCCCGACGCATAATCCCCCGCACTCTCAGGAGTATAGGGCCCTACAAAAACGGAGCCGGCATTGATCAGATGTTTCAGATAATAATCTTCAGCTTTGGCCGAAATGATCAGATGCTCCGGTGCATATTCATTGACCAGGTCCATGGCCTGTTTTTCATCCGCCACATAGATGGACCGGCTATTGCCAACCGCTTTTTGGGCTATGGCTTGTCTGGGCAGGGAATTCAATTGAGTATACAGGGAATTTTCCACGGCATCCTGTAAATCACGTGATGTTGTAACGAGAATCACCTGGCTGTCGGGCCCGTGTTCAGCCTGACTCAGCAGGTCCGCGGCAATAAAATCAGGGTTGGCCGTCTCATCCGCCAGCACCAGGAGTTCACTGGGACCTGCCGGCATATCGATGGCTACCCCATATTGTGTGGCTTTTTGTTTGGCCAGGGTTACAAATTGGTTCCCTGGACCAAAAATCTTATATACACCGGGTATGGATTCCGTTCCCCAAGTCATGGCCGCAATGGCCTGGATACCCCCCACCTTATAAATGGCCTCGATACCGCAAAGTTGGGCGGTATATAATATGGCCGGGTGAATGGTACCGTCCTTCCTAGGAGGCGTACACAACACAATTTCTGAACACCCTGCAATGCGGGCGGGAATCCCCAGCATCAGCACCGTGGAAAATAGGGGTGCCGTGCCGCCTGGCACATATAACCCTACCTTCTGTATGGCCCTTTTTTCCTGCCAGCAGTTTACCCCGGGCTGTGTTTCTACATGTATGGGTTCCGTTTGCTGTGCCCGGTGGAATTTCTCAATATTGCGTTTGGCCTGCCGGATGGCATCTTTTAACGCCTCTGACAACTGGTCTCCGGCCCCGGTGGTTTCCCCGGCATATATGCGCATTTGCTGAAGTTGTACGCCATCAAATTTGTCGGTATATTTCAATACGGCCTGGTCCCCACCCTCTTTAACCTCCCTGAAAACCGTATCCACAATTTCCCGGATCTCCTTAAAATCCTGTTGCGGCCGGTTGAGTATCCGGGGCCATTCTGCCCTGTCCGGGTTATAAAATTTTTCCATGTTGCATTGATTTCATTTGCGAATACTGTTCGAAGCAGAATAAGGCTTTACAGTGCCCTCCTGATAATTCACAGGCACTGTTATAAAACCATTTTTTCAATAGGGCAAACCAATATCCCTTCTGCCCCCGCAAGCTTCAATTCATCCAATACTTCCCAGAAGGTATCCTTGTTGATGACCGTATGGACCGAACACCATCCCGGTTCTGCCAGGGGCAGTACAGTTGGACTCCTCATGCCCGGTAAAATTTTGATGATGGCATCCAGGCGGTCGTTTGGGGCATTCATCAGTACATATTTGAATTGCCGGGCTTTCAATACAGACCGGATCCGGAAGCGCATCTTTTCCAAAATATCCTTCTGTGCCTTCCCAATCCTGGGGGATACTGCCAGTACTGCTTCACTGTGCAAAATTACTTCTACTTCTTTCAGGTTATTTTTGAATAAGGTACTACCACTGGAAACTATATCGCATATGGCGTCTGCCAATCCAATATTGGGAGCGATTTCCACGGACCCTGTGATGATATGCAGCTCAGCTTCAACACCCCTGCCTTTCAAATAGGATGTTACCGTATTGGGATAGGAGGTAGCGATCCGTTTTCCTTCAAAATCGGCAATACCTTTGTATTTCATTGAATTGGTTACCGCGAGGGAGACCCGGCACTGCGAAAATCCAAGTTTTTCGCTAATTGTTATGTCTTCTCCCTTTTCTACAAGTACATTCTCACCTATGATAGCGATATCCACGACTCCATCCTTTAAATATTGGGGAATATCCCCGTTCCTGAGGTAGAATACCTCCATGGGGAAGTTGCTCGCCTGTGCCTTTAACTGGTCCTTGCCATTATCTATGGAGATACCACAGTCTTTTAAAATTTTAAGGGAATCATCCATGAGCCTCCCGGATTTCTGAATTGCTATTTTAATCTTTTTCATCCCAATTTTTTGTTCGTTCCTCCTGAAACTGTTTAAGTGCCCGCCTCAGGATCGTATTATTCATTAATATAATGCACAAAAAAACCCGTTTGATTGCTCAAACGGGTTATATATATTTTTGAAATACAACAATACATTTTTACCTCGTCCGAGCGACAGAGCAAAAATGATGATGTGTATTCATGTTTCTCATAATGCTGTAAAAGTAGAATTTATTTTGAATCCGCAAAAATATTATCAAAATTAATTATCCCCCAGTATTATGGGCATGCCATCTTTACCACTTCCTATTATCACCACCTTGGCATTGGGGGACTGTGCAAGTTGCAGGGTGGCTTCAATACCTTTATCCTGCAGGATCATACTATTCAATGAGGCACTGAGTATCCTGTTTGCATCAGCTTTACCCTGGGCTTCTATCCGTACTTTCTGAGCCTCCTTATCTGCCTTTTCCAATCGGAATTCATATTCCAGGGACTCCTGTTCCTGCCGAAGTTTTCGTTCAATGGCTTCTTTTATAGTCGGGGGGAGTGTTACATCCCGTACGAGCACCTCATCCAGGGAAATGAATTGATCGCTGACAATTTTTTTTGTTTCCTCGAATATTTCGGTCTGTATGGCATCCCTTTTGCTTGAATATAATTGTTCCGGGGTGTACCTTCCAACTACAGAACGAGCGGCAGACCGGATGGTGGGCAATAAAATACGCTGAACATATCCTTCCCCGATCTGCTGGTGCAATTGCCCAAGATTTTCATATTCAGGTTTAAACCAGACAGAGGCATCCAGTTTAATATCCAGTCCATTGCTGGAAAGCACATTCATTTTTTCAAATATTTCCTGCCTTCTGACTTCATATATGTGTACCCTGTTCCAGGGGGCCACAATATGGAAACCTTCACCCAGCGGAGGTTTATCTGTAACCACACCCTGGTCGAATGTCTTGTATAGCACCCCGGCCTGCCCGGAGCTGATAGTGATGGTTGATTTTGAAATCAGAATGATAAGTAAAATAAAAATAATTATTGCGGGTAGCGCAATTTTAGGCAGTTTGTCCATAGTAACTTCGTTTTTTAGATTAGTCCGTTATATTTCCTGATAAACCATTCAGCAGCAAGCGCTGCAACAATCAGGCCCAGCAAAATTTTAAAATCGATCAAAGGTACGACATTTTGATTGCTTTTCTGGATGGGCACAAACTGCTCGTCTGAAAGAAGTTCAGCTATCATATCATTCGTTTTTTCAGGAAAATATAATTGCGCGTTCGTTGCCGAGGCCAATCTGCCTAACTTCCGGTAGTCTGTGGAGACATACTGTTGTTCAACATCAAAATCGAGTATGCTGAAATTCCCTGATTTCATAAGGTTTTCGCCCTTCACCCTGACATTAAAACCGTATTGTCCCGCCGGAAGGCCCCCGAGGTCTGCTTTGTAGTAACCACTCATCAACAACATCGGGATTTCACTTCTGAAATTTGTGGAGTCGTTTTGCAGGAAAAGGGATATAGTGGCATTGGGATCAAAGACATAGGACTTGTCAAAATAGGCTGCAGTAAGGACGGCTTCCGTATTTCCCTGGTAGATATTTTCATAGTCGAGGGAGAGTCTGTCCCTTTGTGTATCGGAAGCCAGGTACAATACAATTTTTCCGATCAATTCGTCAAAATTTTTAAACGATTGTTCATTCCTAAAGGATTGTACCCTCCATTTCCAGATATTTTCGCCAAAGAGAACGGCTTCTTTCCGGTTATCGTTTTCTATAATGGTCAACAGGGGTTCTTTGGTATCCACCCCTTTGATCTCCTGCCCAAAGATAGATTCGGAAGCTTTGGTAATAAGGAGATCGCCCAGAGTATCTTCCAGGGGTGGGAAATGAGTTGTTGAAAAACCGGATATATCAAAAAGGCTGAATGCCGTATTGAGGAGAGGGCTTACATCTTCACTCTGGGCAAAGGAAGTCTTTTCAAAACTATACTGTATCCCATTGAGGAAATTCCAATCAGTTTTGGTCCCGGTAATGGTAAACTTGTTGGCCATTTTGGTTTCGATAAACTGATATATTCCCCTGAACGAGGGTGTGGGCTGATACAGCATAAAGAGATTAATCTTGTCCAGTGTTGTAAGGGGAACATTGGGCTTAAAGATCAAGACTTCACGTTGCTCATTGCTCTCAATGGCCTTCTTTAAAGCACCAATATCGGGATGCAACATGTCTGAAATAATAGCCACCCTGGTCTTTTCATCGATGATTTCGACGGCGCTGTTTCGGATATTGTTGGTTGTATTCCGTTCTCCGCTTAAAGGAGAAAGGGCTACCCTGATACGCTTCACCCCCACTGATGAAGCCGGGATAAGGGTGCTTACGACCTTGCTGTTTCCCGTATTGCTAAGGGATACTTTCTCTGAATATACATTTTGCCCGTCCAAAGCAATGGTCATCCGGCTGTCTACAGCAGCCTCTCCCTGGTAGGACAGGTAAACCTCAACCGGGAATTTATTTTTTAGAAAGGCATATTTATTGACATTGAGCTGGTCTATCCTGATATCGGCAAATTGTGTGGTGTCACCAACCGCGATGGCATAAACAGGCCATGGTTGATTTTTGCCGTAAAATTCATAATCTTCCCCCAGGGTCTGGTTTCCATCCGTGACTATAACCACCGCAGTAGCAGTTTCTGAATACACCTCTTCAATAGCAGCCAGGGCTTTTGAGATATTGGTAGCTTTTTCGGTAAATGATAGGCTGTCTGAGGGGTTGAGGTTCTCCCCGAAACTAAAGCTACTGATACGGAACCGGGCTGATAACGCTGAATTGCCGGCTATGGCTTCCCTGACCTTTTCTGATTGTTCCGCTGCATCGGACAATTGGAGGGATGACGAATTATCAAGCAACAAGACCAGGTTGGCCTTTTCTTCTTCAAATTGATACCGTATAAATTCAGGGTTGATCAATAACAGGAAAATCCCGAAAACAGCCAGCAACCTGCAGGCAGCAAGGACTACTTTATACCTTCCGGGGGCATTTGACCTGAAATAATATTGATAGAACACTATGGCCATTGATGCCAAAGCCGCAAGTAGTACCAATACCAATGTTGTTGATTGCATCTATTGCTTCTCTCTCTTCACACTATCCATCTACCTGTCTTTTGCGGTTTTGCATGTTTGCCGCACCTCACTTTATGCTATGATCGGCCGTAGTAATCAGGTAAGCATGCCCCCGTCCACATGGATGACCTGCCCGGTAATATAACCGGAGAGATCAGATGCCAGGAACAAACATACATTGGCGACATCGGCCGGGGTTCCGCCTCTTTTCAACGGAATAGCATCCCGCCAGCTTTGCACCGTTTTTTCATCCAGTTTATCAGTCATTTCTGTTTCAATAAACCCCGGGGCGACAGCGTTGCACCGGATGTTCCGGGAACCCAATTCAAGTGCCACGGACTTTGTGAATCCAATCATACCTGCTTTGGATGCCGCATAATTAGTCTGCCCGGCATTACCCTTCACCCCGACCACGCTGCTCATATTGATGATAGACCCTTTGCGCTGCTTTAATAAGGTGCGTTGTACCGCCTTGGTCATGTTGAATACAGATTTCAGGTTGGTCTCTATGACCGCATCAAAGTCCTTCTCCCCCATGCGCATCAATAGATTATCCCGGGTTATCCCGGCATTATTGATCAGGATATCGATGCCACCGAATTCTTCCAGAACGTTGTTCACCAGCTTTTCGGATTCCTCAAAACTCGCTGCATTGCTTTTATAGGCTTTTGCTTTGACGCCTTTGGCTTTCAAATCATTTTCCAATTCGAGGGCCGGAGCTTCACTGGAACTGTAGGTAAAGGCTATATTGGCCCCATGGTGTGCAAAAACTTCGGCGATTCCCTTCCCAATGCCCCTGCTGGCACCGGTAATTATGACATTTTTTCCTTCGAGTAACTTCATGTGATGCTATTTATGCTTTTAAAATGGTGTTGTCTTACTTTACGACTTTAATGGCATGGGTTCCTTGTAATTAAAAAGGTAATCAAGATCGAGTTCCTGCAGTTTTCCAAATTTTTTCAAAGCCTGAATATCCACATCATCCTTATTTCCAATGACCATCAGGTCATATTTGGAACCTTTAATATTGTCCCTAAAGAAATTTCTGAGATCTTCGATTGTCATCTTCCGTATTGCCGCATACATTTCATCCCTGTTATCATCTGATAAGCCCCGGTCCTTTAATCGCAGGTAGGACCAAAAGATATTTGCCTTGTTGATCCTGTCCGCCGCAAGTTGTTTAATAGTGGATTCCTTGGCAGCATTGAAATTTTCCTCGGCTTCCGGCATGTTCTCCATCAGGTCCAGCATGGCGTCCATGGCCTGGGACATTTTATTGGCCTGTGTGCCAACGTATGCATAGACATAGTTTGGTTCCTCTTTTTTAGCTGCATTCTGATAGGCTGAGAAAGCCGAATAGGCCAATGATTTGGATTCCCTTATCTCCTGAAAAACGATGGAGGAAAGCCCGCTGCCGAAATAGGTATTGAACAAGGACGAAACAGCCATTTTCTGTGGGTCGAAGGTATCCCCTTTAGCGAGGAATAGCAATTCAGCCTGAACCATGTCATAATCGACAAAGTATACATTGTTGTCCATATCCTTTGGTTCATACTCTTTTTTTAGCGGATAATCCTTCAAATCATTGGGTACTACATGTTTGGATTCCAGGGCGGCAATTCCTTCACCGGCGTCTTTTCCATAATAGAAAAAGGTATGTTTGTAATTTTTAAGGCCTTTAACAATCGTTACCAGTTCAGCAGGGTCTATGGCCTTCAATTCTTCAATGGTATAAATATTCCGCAACCTGGAGTTTTCCCCGTATTGGCCATAGCTCATCAATCCATTCCACATAATATTGCCCTTATTGGCCTTACCTTCTTCCCGGTCTTTGGCGATCTTCAACACCAGCTTGTCATATGCCTCCTTGTCGGGCGCTGCATTGGCCCAAAGGTTCTCGAGGAGCCCAAGCCCTTTGTCGATGTTTTCCCTGAGTCCTGAGATGGATATATAGGACCTGTCATTGCCGGAATATACCCCATAATTGATACCGAGTTTATAAAATTCCTTCTTCAGTTCCATTGCGGACTGGGTCTCCGTCCCAAGGTACTCCATATATTCAACTGCCAGACCCAGTTTTTTGTCATGGTCCTTGCCCATATCAAACAAGATATACAATTCGGCAAGATCATTTTGAGGGTTCTCAACAAACGAGAATTCGAGGCCATTTTTTAAAGTGGATTTTTTGATGGCGGTCTGGTAGTCCACAAACTTAGGTTCAATGGCAGGGGCTTCCATCTGGTTGAAGGCCTCCAGGAAAGGGGATTTCTTGTCCCTGTTCAGTTCTATTGGTGTAATGCCCGGGTTTTCAACTTTTACAAGGTCCTTGCTTACGCCTTGTTTTTTATTGACGACAACATAATTTTCCCCATAGAATTTATTTGCAAACTCCACGAGTTCCTCTTTGGTTACGGATCGAATATTATCAATCAGTTTTACCCTGCCCTCCCAATCCTGAAAGTGCACAAAAGCGTTTACATACGCATAGGCCACAGCGGATGCCTCCTCATATTGTTTGATCTGCGATAGTTTCAGGTCGTTTGCCACCGCCTCTATCATCCAATCTTCAAATTCGCCTTTTTTAACCAGTTCAAGCTGATCAAGGAGCAGTCCCTTGACTTCTTCCAGGGTTTGCCCGGATTTGGGATAGCCGTACAGGGTGTGGACTCCATAATCCGTAAGGAAGGTGGTATAGCTGCTGGCCCGCTGTACTTTTTGTTCCTGGTTGAGGTTCAGGTCAATTAATCCGGCCGTACTATTGGCCAGGATATAATCCACCAACGTTATATATTTTTCATCTTCGGAGCCCAGGCCGTCGGTGCGGTATGCAAGAAATACACGTTCTGCTTCCGGGCCGTAGACTTCCCGTTCCACTGGAGCGGTGATAGGTTGCTCCACAGGGCGTTCCGGGTGTATTACTTCTTTGGATTCAAATTTACCAAAGGCATCATTGACCTTCTGTATGGTTTCTTCAAAGTCGATATCCCCTACCAGCACCATGGCCATATTGTTCGGGGCATAAAAGGTCTCAAAATAATTATGGATGGCTTTCATAGAGGGATTCTTCAAGTGTTCCGAAGTACCTATTGTTGTCTGTTGCCCATAGGGATGGTTAGGAAACAAGGCGTCCATCAATGCAAAATCCTGCTTATTGTCGTCGCTATCCTGCCCCAGGTTGAATTCTTCGTAAACGGCTTCAAGTTCGGTATGGAACAGCCGGAGTACCAGCTGGCTGAACCGTTCAGATTCCAGATACAGCCATTTATCCAGTTCATTGACGGGTATGGTGCTGGTATATACCGTTTCTTCGTGCCAGGTCCAGGCATTGACACCTTCCGAGCCAAGGGAACTCATCATTTTGTCATATTCGTTTGCGATCGATAATTTCGAGGCTTCCTGGGAAAGGCTGTCTATGGAACGATAAATTTTACTTTTGGTTTCCACATCCTGTGCCACTTTATGGGATTCATACAGGTTTGAGATATCGGCAATCAGTTTTTCTTCCTCCTCCCAATTCTGAGATCCTATCTCATCGGTTCCCTTGAATACCATATGTTCCAGATAGTGCGCCAGTCCTGTATTATCCCTGGGATCATACACGGATCCCGCCCTCACAGCAATTAATGTCTGGATCTTAGGCTCGTTGGTATTCTTGCTCAGATATACTTTCAACCCATTGTCGAGAGTGTATAGCCGCAACCCGGTGGGGTCATTGGCAACCGTTTCGTAAGAAAGTCCGTTTTTATCCTGTTCCGTACGGGTCAGTGAATCTTTGTCATGGTCTGTCTTACACCCCAGGAGGATAAAAACTAAAAGGAAGAGAATGTTGATTTTTTTAATCATGGTCGTTTACTTTTAAAAAAAATCCATCGGTTTAAAAATAAGGCCGATGGAGGAATAAGGAAATCTATTATATAAAATTTAACATCCGTGACTTATCCCATCACTTCCTTCACTTTCTTGCCTATTTCAGCAGGGGAATCAACCACATGGATACCACACTCGCGCATAATCCTTTTTTTTGCCTGGGCCGTATCATCACTTCCCCCCACAATGGCCCCGGCGTGTCCCATGGTCCTGCCGGCAGGAGCTGTTTCCCCGGCTATAAAGCCCACGATTGGCTTCTTGCTGCCGCTGGACTTATACCATTTGGCTGCATCGGCTTCGAGCTGACCGCCGATCTCGCCTATCATGACAACACATTCCGTTTCCGGGTCATCGATCAGCATTTCCACGGCTTCCTGGGTGGTGGTACCGATGATGGGGTCTCCTCCTATACCGATCGCGGTGGTAATGCCAAGACCCTGTCGGACTACCTGGTCTGCAGCTTCATAGGTAAGCGTACCGGATTTGGATACGATCCCGACATGCCCTTTCTTAAAGACAAAACCCGGCATGATCCCAACTTTGGCTTCCCCTGGGGTGATGACGCCCGGACAATTGGGGCCGATCAGCCGGCAATCCATATCGCGGATATAATCATAAGCTTTAACCATATCAGCCACCGGGATTCCTTCGGTGATGGTGATGATCACTTTGATGCCGGCATTAGCCGCTTCCATAATCGCATCGGCTGCAAAAGCCGGGGGGACAAATATGATGGTGGTATCTGCACCCACTTCAAGAACAGCCTCCTCAACTGTATTGAAAACCGGCTTTCCAAGGTGTTCCTGCCCGCCTTTGCCGGGGGTGACACCTCCAACCACATTGGTTCCGTATTCAATCATCTGTTCTGCGTGGAAAGTGCCTTCACTGCCGGTAAAACCCTGTACGATTATTTTTGATTTTTTATTGACTAATACACTCATAATTGGGTTGGTTAGTAATTTCTTATATATGATTTATTCAAGGGAAGCGAAATCCCTGGTTCGTGCCATGTTTGCACAAAAATATGTGTTTGCATTTGATTTCACGCTATTGTTTTTCAAGCTTGTCTATCAGCCCATCGAGCCTCTTCACATTGGCCATTTGTTTTAACCGGTCCCGGGCTTCCTCTGCAGGGCTTCCCAAATATGTTTTCCCGCCTTCCAGCGATTTGGAAATTCCGGATTGCGCCAGGATAACGGCTTTTTTTCCAATGGTCACTGCGCTTACAACTCCTACCTGCCCCCAGATTGTCACTTCATCTTCGACCACAACGCAACCGGCAATTCCGGCTTGTGCCGCAATCAGGCATTTTGACCCAATGACCGTATCATGGCCTATCTGTACCTGGTTGTCGATCTTGGTTCCCTTGCCAATGATGGTGTCACCCGTCACCCCTTTGTCAATGGTACATAAGGCGCCGATCTCAACCTGGTCTTCCAGGACAACCCTTCCCCCGGAAAGCAATTTGGTATAACCATCCCCCCGGCGCTGGTAATAAAAGGCATCAGAACCCAGCACTGCACCGGCATGGATGATAACATTATTCCCAATAATGCAATTATCATAGATGGTAACGTTGGAATGTATCAGGCACCCTGTCCCTATAACCACATGGTTGCCGATACTGACATTAGGCTGGATAACGGTTCCTTCCCCGATCTGCGCAGAGGGGGAAATTGCGGAACTCAATTTTTCAAAGGGCCTGAAATGGCTTGTCAATATATTAAAATCGCGAAAAGGATCTTCGGAGATCAGCAAGGCTTTATTGGGTGGGCAAGGAACTTCCTTATTGATGAGGATAACCGTAGCATTGGATTGCAGGGCTTTGTCATAGTACTTGGGATGATCTACAAAAACGATATCACCTTCGGTAACCACATGAATTTCATTCATTCCCAACACCGGAAAGTCCGCTGCCCCTGTATAGGTAGCATGGATGATATCAGCAATTTGATCTAAGGTGTATGGCTGTGGGAATTTCACTATGGGTATAAAAATTTGATTAGCAGAGGGAGGGTGGCGACGATGTTACACGCCGGAGTTTAACCATGGTGGCTAATCTTTCACCCTTTCCATATAGGCGCCTTTTTCGGTGTCTATTTTAATTTTATCCCCTTCATTGATAAAGAGGGGTACATTGACCCGTGCCCCCGTTTCCACGGTTGCAGGTTTGGTGGCATTGGTTGCTGTATTTCCTTTAATGCCAGGTTCTGCATGGGTCACCTCCAAAATTACACTGGCAGGCATATCCACCGATAAGGGCATACTGTCCTCTGTATTGAACAAAATGGTGACCACTTCCCCTTCCTTCAATAAACCCGGCGCATCCAGGCTGCTCTCCTGTAAGGTAATCTGGTTGTAGTCATCTGTGTTCATAAAATGATAGGTATCGCCTTCGGCATATAAAAATTGATAGGTCCGGGTCTCCACCCTAACATCTTCTATTTTATGACCGCCGGAAAAAGTATTGTCGAGGACCTTCCCGTTGGTTACGCTTTTAAGTTTGGTCCGGACAAAGGCGGGGCCCTTCCCGGGCTTTACATGGAGGAATTCTATAATCTTATAAATATCATTGTTATACCGGATACATAATCCTTTTCTAATATCTGATGTTGATGCCATATATAGTTTTAAGTAGTGCTAAAATATCCCTTCATAATTCCACGTTGCGAATCGCGGATAAACTGGAGGATCTCATCCCGTTCAGGTGTAGCCTCCATTTCTGCTTCTATAATCCGTACCGCCTGGGAATTGTTGTAATTTTTCTGGTAGAGGATACGGTATATGTTCTGAATCTCCCGGATCTTGTCGGAATGGAATCCCCTTCTGCGAAGGCCAACAGAATTGATCCCTACATATGACATGGGTTCTCGTGCCCCTTTTACGTATGGGGGCACATCCTTCCTTACCAGTGAGCCACCCGTCACAAAGGCATGGTTGCCGATGGAAACAAACTGGTGTACGGCAACAAGGCCTGCCAGGATCACATAATCACCAATGGTGACATGCCCGGCCAACGTGGAATTATTGGAAAAAATACAATTGTTCCCTACCAGGCAATCATGTGCGATATGGCAATATGCCATGATGAGGCAATTCTTGCCAATGACTGTTTTCATACGGTCGGATGTTCCTTTATGGATCGTGGCACATTCCCGTATAGTAGTATTGTTGCCGATAATCACAGTGGTTTCCTCCCCATTGTATTTAAGGTCCTGTGGAGGTGCAGAAATCACCGCTCCGGGGAAGATATTGCAATTTTTCCCTATCCGCGCGCCTTCCATAATCGTGACATTGGAACCAATCCAGGTACCTTCTCCGATCTGGACATTATTATGGATAGTGGAAAAAGGTTCTATGACCACATTTTTGGCAATTTTTGCCCCGGGATGGACGTATGCAAGGGGCTGATTCATACTAATCTCTTTTGGTTTTAACTATCTGCGCCATTAATTCCGCCTCGGAAACCAATTTCCCATTAGCATAGGCATAGGCCTGCATGTGGCAAATACCCCTCCTGATCGGGGATATGAGGTTACACTTAAAGATCAGTGTATCCCCGGGGACCACCTGTTGTTTAAAGCGTACATTGTCAATTTTCATGAAAAAGGTGAGGTAGTTTTCCGGGTCGGGAACGGTGCTCAGCACAAGGATCCCGCCTGTTTGCGCCATGGCTTCAACCTGAAGGACACCCGGCATAACCGGGGCTCCCGGGAAGTGGCCCACGAAAAAGGGCTCATTCATGGTTACGTTCTTTACCCCTACCACATGGGAATCTGAAAGCTCCAGGATTTTGTCCACCAACAAAAATGGCGGCCTGTGGGGTAGCATATTCATAATCTGGGTGATATCCATCAAAGGCGTCTGGTGGAGGTCATATTTTGGAATATTATTCCGTTTCTCCAGCTTGATGATCTTGGATAGTTTTTTAGCGAATTGTGTATTGACATAATGGCCAGGTTTATTCGCGATAACCTTCCCCCTTATCCTGACCCCTATCAACGCCAGGTCACCGAGGACATCGAGCAATTTGTGGCGGGCAGCCTCGTTGGGTTGGTGCAGCGTGAGATTATCCAGGATACCATTGGGTTTCACCGAAAGCTTTTTCTTTTTAAAGGCCTTCTCCAATTTTTTCATCGTAGCATCCGAGATCTCTTTGTCCACGTATACTATGGCGTTGTTAAGGTCGCCCCCCTTAATGAGCCCGTGTTCCAGCAGCATTTCCAGTTCATGCAGGAAACTGAAGGTCCTGGCATCTGCTATTTCCTTCTTAAAATCTGATAGATGCTCCAGGGTGGCGTTCTGTGTCCCCAGAACTTTGGTGCCAAAATCAACCATAGTGGTGATCTGGTATTCGTCTGATGGTATAATGGTAATATCGCTGCCGGTTGTCTCATCCTTATAGGAGATCACATCCTTTACGATATATTCCTCGCGCTGGGCATCCTGTTCTACGATCCCAGCCTTTTCAAGGGCCTCCACAAAAAATTTGGAAGAACCATCCATGATAGGGGGTTCCGGCGCATTGAGTTCTATGATGACATTATCGATCTCCAAACCTACCAGGGCCGCCAACACATGTTCGGAAGTCTGGATCTTTACGCCCCTTTTTTCCAGGTTAGTGCCCCTTTGGGTATTGATGACATAATTGGCATCAGCCTCAATAACTGGTTCACCTTCCAGATCGACCCGCTTAAACGCATATCCATGGTTTACAGGTGCCGGTATAAACTTCATGGTAACATTGGTACCAGTATGTAAACCAACACCAGTGAGTGTAATATCCCGGGCGATAGTACGCTGTTTACACGTATTATTGTTCACTGTTTTTTTTCTTTTCAATGTCATTAAGTCTGCCTAAAATCTTGGGCAAATTTTTAAAGTGTACATATGATTTATTGAATTCGGCATAATTCAACGCAGGGGAACCCTGCAATACCTCACCGTCCTTTACATTCCTGCCTATCCCGGACTGTGCTTGTATTTTTACCCGGTCCCCGATAGTGATATGGCCAACGATACCTACCTGGCCTCCGATAAGGCAATTCTTACCGATCTTCGTAGAACCTGCAACCCCGGTTTGTGCTGCAATAACGGTATGTTCTCCGATTTCAACATTATGGGCGATCTGTATCTGGTTATCGAGTTTTACTCCCTTTCTCAAAATTGTTGAACCCAGGGTAGCCCTGTCAATTGTGGTTCCGGCACCTACATCCACATCATCCTCAAGGATTACGTTGCCTGTTTGCGGGATTTTGCTGAATTCCCCATTCCTGTCAGGTGTGAAGCCAAACCCGTCAGCCCCGATAATAGCCCCGCTATGGATTACACAGCGATTTCCGATAATGGTTTCAGAATAGATTTTAGCACCCGCGAATATAACAACGTTATCCCCTATGGTTACGTTATCGCCAACATATACATTGGGATATATCTTTACGCTCTTGCCAATGGAAACCTCATTTCCGATGTACGAAAAAGCACCAATGTAAAAATCATCGCCATAGGTAGCGGACTGCGATAAAAAAACCGGGGATTCTATCCCCGTCTTATTGCTTTGCACCCGATTGTAATATTCGAGTAGTTTAGAGAATGATTTATAAGCATCATCTACCTTGATAAGCGTCGTTGAAAGGGATTGTTCCGGTACAAAATCCTTATTTACAAGTGTAATGGAGGCTTCTGTAATATAGATATAAGGAGTGTACTTCGGATTGGCCAAAAAGGTCAGGGACCCTGCCTTTCCCTCTTCAATTTTCGCCAGTTTATGGACAGCAATTTCAGGGTTACCTTCGACTTCACCCTCCAAAATACCTGCGATCTGACTAGCTGTGAATTCCAATAGTTTAAAATTAATACTATTCTGTTCGATGGAGACAAAAGTATGAAAAATTCCTATACCGAATCCTTGGGGTAACAGATATAATACTTGGTGACTGTTTCTGACAACGCTTTTAAATTCAAATGGTCTGAAGCCTTTGCAACATCGATGAGCTTCCCGTTGGAACGCAGTATATTAATGTTTTGATCTTTCTGGTCATATGCCTTATTTTCGATTGTCCCGGTAAACACAAAATAACCCGCATCAGCATCATCCAGCCCATATTTCACCATAACATTTTGCCTGTGCAGTTCCGGTTTACCTTCCTGGATTGGTTTGCTCTTCAGTTTAATGGTCAACAGCTTTCGGTTCACGATCATCCGGCACAGTTTGGAAAGAACAAGATCCTGGTGGAATTGCCAGGCCTTTATGGCGGATAGGATGTCCACGTCATCCAGTTGAGCAAATTGTTCCAATACCTCCCGGTCAAAGTTTTCCGGACTAACTCTGTTGTGCATGAAGAACAACAGCGGTCCGCTCCCTTCCAGTGCAACACCCCTTCCCTTCAGTTCCCTGGCCCTTTGCAGTATCCTGATCAGTAACTGCTCTGCAACAATCCCGGTTTTGTGGAGGTAAACCTGCCAGTACATAAACCGGCGGGCCATCAGGAATTTTTCTACCGAATAGATTCCCTTTTCTTCCACAACCAATTCCCCGTTTACCACATTTAACATGGTGATCAGTCTTTCCGCATTGATATTCCCTTCCGCAACCCCGGTGTAGAAACTATCCCTTTTGAGGTAATCGAGCCGATCCATATCAAGTTGGCTGGATACCAACTGATTTAAAAAAGTGCGGGGGCAATTCCCCTTAAAAATAGTGATGGCCAGCGTTAAACTTCCGTTAAACTTCTCGTTGAGGCCGGCCATGAAATAACCCGAAAGTGTTTCATGGTTGATCCCCGCCACGATACTGTGTTCCATAGCATGCGAAAAGGGCCCATGGCCTATATCATGCAGCAATATGGCACAACGGAGGGCATTGGCTTCCTCTTCGCTGATGGCAACGTTCTTATACCGAAGTACTTGAATGGCCAGTTCCATAAGATGCATGCTGCCAAGGGCATGGTGAAATCTCGTATGATGTGCCCCGGGGTATACCAGGTAGGAAAGCCCCATCTGAGAGATCCTGCGAAGCCTTTGAAAATAGGGGTCTTCGATAAGGTCGAAAATAAGCGCGTTAGGAATTCTAATAAATCCGTAAATTGGATCATTAAATATTTTAAGCTTATTTGATTTCGCCAAAATCCAATTAGTTTTACACTTTATAACAGGTCAAAGTTATGCAATTGAGATGAGACCTTTGCCAGGTGGAAGAATATACCCGCCCAGGCGTTCCTCAGCAAATTAGCCAAACCAAAGACTTTCGGGCCTGATCAAATACATACAAATGACGAAGATCAAAATCCTCTGGGTTGACGATGAAATAGACCTTTTGAAACCCCATATTCTTTTTCTGGAAGCCCGGAACTATGAGGTGGTAACCTGCAAGAGCGGGCAGGACGCCCTCGTGGAGATCGCCGGTACGCGCTTCGACATCGTTTTCCTCGATGAGCATATGCCCGGCATTTCGGGCCTGGAAACCCTGAATGAGATTAAGGTAATGAATGCCTCCCTTCCGGTTGTCATGATTACCAAAAGTGAGGAGGAATTGATTATGGAGGAAGCGATAGGATCAAAGATTGCAGACTACCTTATAAAGCCCGTAAACCCAAACCAGATACTGCTTTCCCTGAAGAAGAACCTGGATCATTCACGCCTGGTATCTGAAAAAACCACTTCCAATTACCAACAGGAATTCAGAAAGATCTCCATGGACCTTTCCATGGTGAACTCCTATGATGCCTGGGCAGAATTGTATAAAAAACTGATCTATTGGGAACTGCAGCTCGAAGTAATAGAAGATTCGGGGATGAACGAAATCCTGGAATCCCAAAAAGTAGAAGCCAACAGCCATTTCGGGAAATTTGTAGATAAGAATTACAGGAGCTGGTTCAACGGGGAGCTAGGGCCGGTAATGTCGCATACCCTCTTCCAGCAATGGATTCAGCCCGAGATCAAAAATAGGCCAACCCTGCTGGTCGTTATTGATAACCTCAGATATGACCAGTGGTTTGCCTTTGAAGATTCGCTGACACCCTATTATAAGAAAACAAAGGAACTCCCGTATTACAGCATTTTACCTACCGCCACGCAGTATGCACGCAATGCCATATTTTCGGGCCTGACGCCACTTGATATGTCCCGGAAATACCCGGAATGGTGGAAGAACGATACAGATGATGGTGGGAAAAACCTCTATGAGGACAAATTCCTGGGCGCCCAGTTAAAGCGATTGGGACTTGATATGAAATGGGAATACCACAAGATCAGCAGCCTCAAACAGGGGAAACAGCTAAGCCACAATTTCAGGAGTCAAAAGGAAAATGACCTCACGGTTCTTGTATACAATTTTGTGGATATGCTTTCCCATTCCAAAACAGAGATGGAGGTGATCAAGGAACTGGCTTCGAATGACAAGGCTTATCGTTCCCTGACCCAAAGCTGGTTTAAAAATTCTCCGTTGCTGGAGATCATCCAGCAGGCACAGCAAATGGGATTTAAACTGGTGCTTACCACCGACCATGGGACCATCCATGTAAAGCAACCCTCAAAGGTGATCGGGGACAAGGAAACCAGTTTGAACCTCCGGTATAAGACGGGCCGGAGCCTTACATATGAATCAAAAGATGTACTGGAGGCCAAGGATCCTTCCAGTATTAACCTGCCCAGTATCAATATGAGCAGTTCCTATATTTTTGCCAAGAATGACCTCTTTTTTGCATATCCAAATAACTATAACCACTATGTTAGCTACTACCGGGACACCTATCAGCACGGGGGGGTTTCGCTGGAAGAAATGATT
>JBGTLT010000185.1:0-13554 GCA_041743975.1 Zeaxanthinibacter sp. | reverse complement strand
AGAGTTCCGGATATTTAAACTGCATTCCTTAGTTTGATTTGGCAAATATAGCAATTGCCCTAAACGTTCCCTATTGTTACATGTTTTTTAACTAAGATACCTCCCGGCCCCAGTAATTTACAATAACAGGGCTGGAATTCTGAATCCTTAGTGCTTAGCAAAAGAAAAAATAATCCTGCAGAGGCTTATGGTGAACAGACCTTAAAAAGTTTCGGATCCTTCTTTGTGCCCCTGCATTGGCAACCGTTATGAGGCTTTGTGGGTTATCCATATTACCCAAAACCTCATAGTGCAGCATTTCCTTCCCATATATGTTCTTGCCTATTTTGCGGGGGTTATCGCAAAGCCAGTGAAAATCGATCCCTTTTTGCAGCAATCCCTTTGCGATTGATTTGCCTTTATTTCCGGCACCCCATAGTGTGAGATGCCTTTGTTTATCATGGTCGAGGAGCAGGAAATAGTGGAGTTTGATATCCAGAAAATAATTGACGGCGTACCGGTGGCTGGTTCGGGAGGTCCTGGTCTTATGGTCCCGCCACCAATGCAGCACCTCTTTTACAGGGATACATTTGAGGTTGTTCTGATAAAACCTGAAAGTAAGGTCATAATCCTCCGGATACCTGTTGGGCTGAAAGCCCCCGCACCGGTCCAGATCCTTTCGGGAGGTCATCCAGCAGGGGGATGGGATCACACATTCCTTATAGACCTCACTGAAATTGGATCCGCTAGCCGTGAGGCCATTGAGCCATTTCTCATAACGGGCATATCCATCACTGATTCCCTCTGAAGAAAAATACCGCACATAGCCGACCGCAACATGCCCTTCGCCAAATTGCAGGAGGGAGCGTGACATCATCTCCAGTTTACCGCTGGTCATCCGGTCATCAGAATCCATCCTTGTTACCTGCACCCCACTGCTGGTGCCTAATGCCTGCCTCAGAGCCTCTATGATTCCATTCCCGCTGTTTGTAACAACCCGTATCCGGGTATCCCTTCGTGCAAAGCCGGCAACGATATCCCTGCTGGTATCTGTTGAATGATCATCTACAGCGATTAGTTCCCAATTGTTATATGACTGGTTCAAAATGGACTGGAGGCATTCTGCAAGGTATTTATCGGTATTCTTAAAAGGGAGCAGAATACTGACCAGGGGGTTTTGATTCTCGGTCATTATGGATATTTTTGCAAGGGGTTAACCTGGCCTGGGAATGGTCCCGGCCAGTATGATTGCGGTTAATTACCGGAATCAACCGGCTTCGCTGTTTTTAAAGCCTCCAGCAATGCCCTTAAGGTTTGAACCTGGCTTCCGCCTTCCGTTCTTTCAGGGACGGTACCGTAATAATTGTTCATAAATTCTTCAGCGGATGACCATATGGTCTGCATTACGCCTAAAAAATGATCCTGCATTTCGGCAGTGCTCTGCTCCTTAAAATTATACATCATTGCCACCTGCTCTCTGGCTACTCCCGGTACGCGCCAGGGGCAGGCCACCACATCAAACCCCATTGTTGCGAAATAGGCCGGGGTAGGGTAACCTTTTTCATAATGCCAGTCATTGATGACCACTGTTTTGGTGATCATCCCTATTGCCCGGGCTGTATTGTTCATGGAAGCCTCCCACATCCCAATGCCAGTGGTTTTTCCATCGAGTAGCCGGTCACCCCAAATCCAGAGTCGCTGTCCTTTTTGGGACAAAGGGTCTGCAAGCGTGTTTACCTCCCGGGCAAATAATTCTGCCGGATCTTTTCCGGAGCAACGGGGACAATTATCATCAGCTATATAAAAGACCTCTTCCATTCCGGCGTGGAAAGCGCTGGCTTCAAAAACCTCCATTATCTCATCGATAAGTTCAAAGACCACTTCGTGTACCTGTGGATGCAGCGGGCAATAACTTTTACAATATAACCTGTCTTCATTAGGCCATTTATAGTCTGTGGGGAGGACTATATGGGGTGTTTCATCGAATTGAGGATAAACCTCCAACAATTTTCCAGGGTTTGAATGCCAGCTTTGGTGGCCCAATAGATTGACCTGGGGAATTAACCGGACCCCGTTCTTGTTACATGCAGCTACAATTTTTTTGATGTGAGGCCTTGTCAGGGGGTTTTCTCCCCTGAGTTCGGGCCTGGATTCATACGCGTAATTAAAATCCACCCTCAGGACAAGCGTGTTAATATCGTTTGGAGCTAATTCATCTTCAATAAACCATACAAGCTGTACAACTCCCCCGGGAGAAGGGGCTCCAATACAGAGGCCCCTGACCTCCAATTCAGATTGACCCTTTATGGATGCCATGGAGATAACCAGAAGAAATAGCAAGGCAGGATTCTTCATGGATATTTATTTTTAAGGAGAAGGAAAACCGCACATCCCGGCTAATATTAGTCGTATTTCAATAGCTCTCCAACGCATTGGAAATGGCTTGCTCCGCCAGCGGCGCCATGATCTCATACCCTTTTTTAGTAGGATGTACCCCGTCATGTGCCAGATCGGCGTCCATACCATTTTTATCGTTAGTAAGGGCTGAGAAATAATCAAGGTAGACAATGTCGTTTTGTTCGGCATATGCCCTGATAATCTCATTCAGGGCAGGAATCTTTTTATTGGGTTCGAGGCCCGGGCGCCATGGATAATCCTCTGCTGGCAATACGGAAGAGAGGACCACTGCAATACCATTGGCCCTGGCTATCTCTGCCATGGATTTCAGGTTATCCATAATTTGTTCAAGGGTCATGGGACCTGTATTCCCGGCTATATCATTTGTGCCGGCAAGAATGACGACTACTTTGGGTTTCAGGTCTACTACGTCCTGGCGAAACCTCAGCAGCATTTGCGGTGTGGTTTGCCCGCTAATCCCCCGGTTGACATAGGGTTTGCCTTCAAAAAAATCAGGTTGCCCGCCTGCCCATCCAATGGTTATGGAGTTGCCCATAAACACTACCCTGTCCTCACCTTCAGCCGGTGGTGGCAAAGTGTCATTCGCTTCCCGGAAATGGTCGATAGCTGCCCAATCCTGGGAAGTAGCTGTAGCTGGGATCATTGTTACCAGCAAAAATATCGAAAGGCTAATAAAGTGATTTTTCATATTGGGTTCTTTAGCAGGGATACGAGTGCACCTCCTTCAAATATATCACCTTTGGATTGATAATTCCAAATAGATTCAACGCAACCCCTTTCTTTGATGCAATACATCTGCGGCAATAATATTCCCGGTTGTATCCCCAAACTCAACCCGTATGAAATTAAGGATAGCAGCGATCTCTTCATCTCCCAGATGGCTGTAAGCCGGCATTTCATCCTGATAGGTTACCCCGTTTACCTGAATGGGCCCCCGCAGCCCCCCTAGTGTTATGTCGATTAACCTGGCGGTATTCCCACTGACCCAATCACTTTCGACCAGTGGGGGGATGGCTCCGATATTCCCTTTACCGTCTGGCCGATGGCAGTCCGCGCAATGTACGGCATATAATTTTTGGCCGGCAGAGAGCTCCTCGGTGGTAGCCCTGAATGCAAAATTTTCAGTGGGAAGCCGGAATGCCTTTGGGCTTTCCTTTAATGCTACAGGATGGGGCAATCCGGCAAGTTGTTCTCGCATAGCGGCATTGGCATTTTCCAATTTAATGATACGGTCCCCGTATTCCAGTGGAAGCGAGTCATACATCCATGGTTGGTGACCCGGGTGCCAGTCGAGATTGCTGGTGGCAAAATAAACAGCCCCATTCTGACCGAGTGCTATTGACCGGATCCTTCCAAAATATTGCTGGAACAAAATATGTTCTTTTGTTACTTCCTCCCCGTCTTCACTGAGTTCAAGCCAGCGAAGTGATTGTCCTTTCAGGGTACAGATAATAAGGCTGTTCTGCCATTCAGGGATTTCCCCGGAATCATAAAAAATCAGGTCGGAGGGTGCAACGGTAGGTGTCCAGGAGTAGATGGGTTCCTCTATCAGGGAATCCCTTGCATAGGCAAGTTCGGAATCCAGGTCCTTTGCGCCTTGCACTTCCGGCCATCCATAATTAGTCTTTCGATTAATTATATTGACTTCATCATCGTTATTCGGGCCATGTTCGGTGGCGTACAAATGCCCCCGGCCCATTGCCAGGCCCTGTACATTCCGGTGGCCTGTACTCCAGACCGGGCTGTGAGGGTATGGATTGTCCGCAGGAATGGATCCATCGAGATGTAAACGAAGTATTTTCCCGTTTAAAAACGTTGGATTTTGTGTGAGCCCGGAACCACCCCCTGCATCGCCAAGGCCCAGGAACAGATGTTGCCCATCCGGGATCAGCATCCGGGATCCGTTGTGGAAGGTATTGCCGGGGATGCTGTCCAGGATAATCCTTGGTTCCCGTAACATGTTGTCAACAAAAGTCAGGCGAACGATCCGCGAGGAGATCTGATCAACCAGGGCCGAATCTTTAAGGGCATAGGTATGGTGTACAAAGACATACGGATGATGTTCAAAATCAGGATGCAGTGCCATACTCAGCAGCCCGGTGGATTTTCGGTAGAATACCTCCCCAAGGCTTGCAAGCAATTGGATTTCCCCGGTATCTTCATGTACACGGCTAATAGTACCCCGCTGTTCCGTATACCAAATCCAGCCATTGGGTCCCGGGGCAATATCCCATGGAACTTCAAGGTGTTCCGCAATAACCGTTGCCAGTACCAGGGATGAGTCCAGGGCCAAATGGCCGGAATACTGATCCGGGTTAAAGGCAGAATCCTTGTTTTGACATGCCCAGCATACGGTTGCGACCTGGAGCGCGTACCCGAAAATTTTTAAGCGGCTTCCCATAATGTCCGAATCTTATGTAAATCTTTCCGCATGGCATCAAAGACACGGTTCGGATCCGTTGTAAGCCGGGAATGCCCGTGTTCCGCGCCACCCAGAGGGTATTCAAGGTGTAAAATAGCCGGAACCTGTATGCCGTATTTTTTTATGAGCCTGAAAAAGGTAAGGAAGTCGACCTGCCCTTCCCCGATAGGGGTATTTATGATTTTCCATTTGCCATTAACCTTATCCCATTTAAAATCTTTCAGGACGATGGTTTTAATATATTCCCGGATGAGCTTCAGTCCATTGGGCCAGGAAAGTCCTCCTTCCACCGTTGCATGTCGGATGTCATATTGTACCCCGAAAAAAGCTGTCCGTGCACCTTCCAGTAACAACTTTATCTCCCATAGGGATGAACCGATCAGTTCCCCGGCATGGTTTTGGTAGCAGCCTATCAATCCCAGTTTTTCATTGGTTCGGGAAAGCCGTTTAATTTCCTGTTGATAATGATCCAGGGAATCCTGCATGCCGAAGGCATCCCGGTACCGGTACCAATTTGTGCGATAAAGTCGTATGCCCAGGCCGGCAGCGGTTTCGAGGATAGCAAGGTCCTGACTGTTATGAATACTTTCTACAGCTGTGGTGATAATGGAACAGGAAGAGCCTCCCCTTTTAATATCGTCTATTGCCTTGGGTAGTTGCTCTGCAACCTTTTCCGGTGGTACATGCCCTCCTGGCCTTACGGTGAGATCCAGGCCTGAAAAACCCAATTCAGCAGCTTTTTCAGCTGCGCTGACCAAATCCAGGTACTGGAGGTGTTTAGAAAATAAATGGATATTGAGGGAAGCGGGACTTTCTGGCCAAAGTGTAAGACCGAGCGGGTCCGCAAAAGGAATGATACCCACCCCCAGAGCGGTTTTCTTAATAAAGTCCCGGCGCTTGTTTATCTCAATATTTTGCACTTTTGCCATTGGCCTGGGTTCCGATTATGAATTCCCTGATATCCTCATTTGCCTTTTGCAGGTCTTCCCGCCTCAGGTACATCATATGGCCACTGCGGTATCCTTTAAACTGTAAGCGGTCTTTCATTCGGCCACTGGGATCTATCTGCCACATCGTATATTTTGCATTGAAGTATGTGGTGGCACCGTCATAGTATCCGGATTGTATCAGGACGTTTAAATACGGGTTTTGGGCCATGGCCTGCCTCAGGTCATCACGGGTATTGTCATCTTCATTGTTCCAGGGATGAACCGGCCCGAACATGTTGTACTTGATATCTGTTTTGAAATTCAGTTCTTCCTGGAGGTAATAATTGATAGCAGGGGTAAAGCTATGGAGCCAGGAAGTCAGTTCGGCACTGTAATCGGGTGCATTCCCGGACAACTGTCGGTCCAGTCCCAGGTAGCGGGAATCTAACCGGCCAATATTGTAGCCGCCGCGGTCCCTTAAAAGCGCCTTCCAGAAAAAATCAGTTGGGACATCCAGGTTATGATCCAGGATATCTTTTTTTGACAGTCCTGAGAAATAGGCCATTTTTTCGGCAACGGCATTTTTTTCCGCCTCGCTGATAAACCCCCCCTTGGCAATGGCGGGGATCAGTGTATTGATGGTATATTCTTCAGACTCCGGTAGGACCTCTAAAAGGTCTTTTTCCTGTAAAGCCTGCGGTAAAGCTTTTTGGTACCAGGCTGCGGCCGTATAATACGGGAGGTTCAATGCACTGCTTACCGGCCCGCTTTCCTGTATCACTTTATAGTCAGCAGGCGATACCATTATCACCCCATTGAGGTACATCCACTGTTGGTTTTGAAGTGCCAGGGATAATCCCATGACCCTGGTACCTCCATAGCTTTCCCCGATTATATATTTTGGGGAACGCCAGCGGTTGGTCCGTGTAACAAAGGTATTCAGCCACTCGGCGAGGTATTTTGTATCAGCATTGATACCGAAGAATTTACTTTTGTCCACACCTTTCCCTGTTTCCGGGATCGTGCGGGAATATCCTGTGTTAGCCGGATTGACGTAAACAATGTCAGTAACATCCAGGACAGAAAAAGGATTCTGCCGCACGCCGTATGGTTGTACGGGGTAGCCTTCATCATCGATATTCAGGATACGTGGCCCGGTGTAGGCCAAATGCATCCAAACTGAACCGGATCCGGGACCCCCGTTAAATGATATCAGAAGCGGCCGGGCTGCCCTGTCCTTAACATCATTACGGGTATAATAGGTATAATGAAGGGAGGCTGTGGGTTTGCCCGATTCATCCCAGACCGGTTGGGTGCCGATTTGTACGGTATACTGGAAGGTAGTGCCATTTACCGTTACGCTGTGCTGGGTAGTGACAAGGGTATCAATAGGAAGTTTTCGTTCCTGCGCAGGGGCTTTGCATAACAATAAAAGGAAGCTAATCAGTAATAGTCGTTTCATTATGGTTTGTGAATTAGTCGGTTCTAAAAATAGGGAAATAAGTTTAATATCCTAGTAAGCGGGTGAGGGTTTGGTATTTTTGATGGGAACCTTGTCATTTTATTTTTATCTTTAGATAGTCTGCCCTAAAGAAGAACAATAAAGACTACTTATCATGGAAAAGCTAAGCAGAAGAAAGTTTAATGCCAGGCTGAGTGCAGGACTCAGCGGGATGGCACTTTTCAGTGGAATGCCATTGGCTTGTGGAATGGGTAACGGCAAGCAGGATAAAAGATCATTGGGTGTGGCCCTCGTAGGTCTGGGCAGTTACAGTACCTACCAGCTGGCACCGGCCCTGCTTGAAACCCGGTACTGCCACCTTGCAGGGATCGTAACGGGGACCCCTGAAAAAGCAGCGCAATGGGCTAAACAATACACCATCCCAGAGGGCAATATTTACAATTATCAGAATTTTGATACCATTGCCGGGAATGAAGAGATAGATATAGTTTATGTGGTTTTACCCAATAGCATGCATGCCGAATTCAGCATCCGGGCCGCCATGTCGGGCAAGCATGTAATCTGTGAGAAGCCTATGGCGGTAAGCGTAACAGAATGTGACGAAATCATCCATGCCTGTGATACCGCCGGTGTAAAACTAAGTGTTGGGTATCGGCTGCAGTCGGAACCATATACCAATGAAGTAAAACGAATGGTTCGGGAAAAAACGTTCGGAAAAGTAAATTTTGTTTCAGCCGATGCGGCCTACTTATCCCGGGGTAACCCGGACCAATGGCGGTTGAACAAAAAACTTTCCGGTGGCGGGGCTTTGATGAACATGGGGGTATATAGTATTCAAAGCGTGATATACGGAACAGGACAGAATCCGATCTCGGTGACAGCTCAGGAATTTACAACCCGGCCGGATTATTTTAAAGATACCGATGAGACCGTCACGGCACAGTTTGAAATTCCCGGGGGCGCCACCGGGCAAATAATGACCTCCCACAATGCCAATGCGAACAGGTTATATGCATCGTGTGAAGCCGGCTGGTTTGAACTGGAACCTGCCAATAATTATGGGCCCATACGCGGAACAACTTCGGCGGGAGAACTGAATTTTCCAAACGAACGGCAGCAAAAACTCCAGATGGATGACTTTGCACGGCATATTCTTGAAGGTACGCCCAACGTAGCGCCGGGGCAGATGGGGAAACGCGATTTGATGATCGTGGAAGCAATCTACAAATCGATTGCTGAAGGGAATAAAAAGATTTCCCTGAAGTTAGGGAATCTGGGCATTGTAGAATAGGATCCGGGTTAATCCCTGGGTAATTTGAAGGCAGCATAAGCGGGAAAATGTATATTTCAGGGGATTCTATATCCTATTGGAACCAAAATAGTCCCGCCCGTTTATCGGAATAGTCAGCCAGTCAAAATTTTTCGAAGGCGCCCAGGCCAAAAAGGGCGTAATCATATTTTACAGGATCTTCCGTATCCATCTTTCGGAGGCTGCAATCCAGTTCCAGTACCGCTTTTGCATCGTTCTGCTTTCGAACCAGGAGGCCCAGAGTCCTGGCGACCCGCCCTGAATGCACATCCAACGGACAGGATAACAGTCGGGGAGGGATGCTTTTCCACAATCCAAAATCCACTCCGTTGGAGTCCTGCCTGACCATCCAGCGTAAAAACATATTGATCCGCTTTGCCGCGGATCCGCGGCCCGGATCGGAAATATGTTTCAGGGACCTGGACGGGTGTTCTATCTCAAAAAACAATTTCTTAAATGAGGTGATAGCCGGCTGGAGTGAGGTTGCCGTTGCCTGGCTGGAAAAGAGACTTTCCGGTCCCCCGTGGTTGACATAGATATGCCTCAGTCCTTTAAGGAAACAGGCAAGATCATCCGCATTAAAGGTCCGATGCACAAAATGTTTAAGGCTTGTAAGGTCTCCCTCCGAATGTTCTGTTACAAATTCAAAAGGTGAACCATCCAGGAGGTCCATCAGAATGGCAGCATTTCGGATGATGCTTTTCCGGTTGCCCCAGGCGATGGTAGCCGTAAGGAAGGCACTGATCTCCACATCTTCCTTTTTGGAAAAGCGATGGGGAATTTGAATCGGGTCACTTTCCAAAAAATCAGGATGGTTATACAGGGCCACCTTGGCGTCTAAATATTCCTTGAGTTCTGTAGGGGTCATAATGTGTTTATCTGTTCCTGGTTTAATAGCAATAGCGGGCCAATCAGGAGAAGGTTATAGCAGGCATGAAGCAAAATGGCCCATGGTAACCCGAATTGGACCCGAAGGTATCCGAGGATGGCCCCGACGGCAATCTGAGGCGCAACCAGGATTGGTGAAAAAACCAGAACAGCAATCGTAACCTGGAAATTAAAAAGGTGGTAGAATCCAAATACCGGCGTAAACGAATAGAATATATAGTTAAAATACAGGCTGTCCCTGAAGAATACCATGGGCCACCGGAATACTAATTTTTCCAGGACCGGGGCCAGGAATACAGCCGCCATGATAACAAAAGCCGGGGAATACGTATCTGCAAACCCATCCAGCACATGCGGGCCGAAATCGAGTCCGGTCCAGGTATCCAGTATACCGATAAGGATTCCAAGCAGGAAGCTAAGGCCTGCCGAGAGTGCAGGCAGCGCGGGGAATGACTCCATCCTGCAGTTCAGGTTGCGATTCCCTTCTACCATATATACCGGATTTTTTATAAAGATCGCCAACGGTTTGAACATCACTTCAGAAGTTGGCCATCCACCATGGTCAGTTTTCTGTCTGCCATATCAGCAAGTTCCTTATTATGGGTTACAATGACAAAGGTTTGACCAAACCGGTCCCTTAGGTCAAAGAATAAATGGTGCAACTTATCGGCACTTTCTGTATCCAGGTTGCCACTGGGTTCGTCTGCCAGGATAATGGCGGGATAATTTACCAAAGCCCGGGCTACGGCCACCCGTTGTTGTTCGCCTCCGGATAATTCGGAGGGTTTATGGTTCGAGCGCGCTTTCAGGCCTAAAAATTCAAGTAGATCCCTGGCCCTTGATTCCGCTGCCCCCCGGGGGGTACCTTTGATGAATGCCGGGATACAAACATTTTCCAACGCTGTAAACTCCGGTAACAGCTGGTGGAACTGGAAAATAAATCCAATATGTTCATTTCGGAACTTAGCCATGTTTCGCTCGGATAATCCGTTTACCAGGATATCATTGATCCGCAACTCACTTTCATTTTTATTGGAGGGGAGATCCAGTGTCCCCAGGATCTGCAGTAACGTGGTCTTCCCGGCGCCCGATGCCCCCACAATAGAAACAATTTCACCTTTACCAATCTGGAGGTCGACCCCTTTCAAGACCTGGAGGTTCCCGTAAAATTTCTGGATATTCCGAGCTGCTATCATCGGGGGCTAAATTATGGACGAAAGTATACAATCGGTGCCAAATAGCAAAAAAATAACACCCCGGACAGGATCTGCGGCTACATCATAACAAGGTTGACAATGTTATGATGTATTATATGATAATAAAAACATTTACTGGATATTTGTAATATTTTTGTTAAAAACAGTTGTTGAACCAATTCCTCAAAAAATGTCGCCCTATAAATATTTAGAAGAATTTAATATCGAAATCACGAATGAAGTACAGGAACACTTCTCCAATATAATTGAAGATATAGGGGAGGATATTACCCGGGATGGTTTGTTGAAAACGCCCGAACGGGCTGCAAAGGCCATGCTTTTCCTGACACAGGGGTATAGGCAGGATGCGGAAAGTATACTGAAGGAGGCCATGTTCCCCGAATCGTATGATGATATGGTCATCATAAAGGATATTGAGGTTTACTCGCTCTGTGAGCACCATATACTGCCTTTTTTTGGCAAAGCCCATATTGCGTATATCCCGAATGGGCATATCGTAGGCTTGAGCAAGATCCCAAGGGTGGTGGATGTCTTTGCCAGGCGCCTTCAGGTACAGGAACGGCTTACCCATGATATCCTGGAGTGTATCAATAATACATTAAAACCAAAGGGTGTAGCGGTTGTTATTGAGGCTGCCCATATGTGTATGATGATGCGGGGTGTGCAAAAACAGAACTCGGTTACCACTACATCCGGTTTCCGGGGGCAGTTTGAAAAACAGGAGACGCGCAATGAGTTCCTGAAGCTGATCAGTTCCAATCTTTCCTAGAAAGAATATCTTAAAAAAAAACCTGTCCGTTGCAAGATGAAATTTGATCTCCAAACCAAAAAAACCCGGTTGGTGCTGGGCCTTGTATTCGATGCCATTGGTATGCTATCCTTCCTCGTTCCCGGTATCGGGGAGTTCTCCGATCTAATATGGGCGCCTGTAGCAGGATGGCTAATGACCAGGATGTACCCGGGAAAAATCGGCCAGGCGGCTGGAATCGTAACCTTTATAGAAGAGCTGGTACCCGGCCTGGATGTGGTTCCTTCCTTTACGCTGATGTGGCTGTATACTTATCTGTTAAAATCCGTCCCGGGAACCGGCAAAGTTCCATAGCAAACTTACACGTATATGTCTGTAAAGGCATCCCTGTTTTTTATCACCCCATTCAGATTGGTTTATTGCTTCCCGATTCATATTGTCAATTTATTCTTCGGACGAGCTCCTTTTAAGGAATTATTTAAGATAGTTTCATACCACCTTAATTGTACGATTTAATTCACCCTTTTTGTACCGTTTCTATTGAATCCAATGGGTACTTTTTCTTGTGCCGATTGGGAATGTCTAATCTTTAATTAAAATCTTTACTATGAAAAAACATGAAGTTAAGGTCATTCAGCCTAAATTGACTGACCGCAACCACCGCAGGCAATTTCTTAAGCTCGGTGGAATGGCTGTGATTGGATCCGGAATATTGCTGGCGTGCTCCCGGGAGGACGTTGCTATAATGAAGGATAGTGATAATCCGGCACCCAATCCAAACCCTCAACCGGGCTCGGGTTCAATTTTTGACCTGGGAGAAGGTGATCTGGGCGTTTTAAATTACGCTTATGCGTTGGAACAACTGGAAGCCGATTTTTACACCAAAGTGGTGAATTCATTTTACGCCAATATTTCTGATGAGGAAATGATGGTGTTAATGGCGCTTTATAACCATGAAGTGAACCACCGCGAATTCTTTAAAGTGGCTATAAATGCAGCTGTGGGAGATAATACAGAACTTGTTTTGCCCACTTTGGAATTTGATTACGGCGACCTTGATTTTAACAGTAGGGAGCAGATCCTGAACGTTGCTAAAACCCTTGAAGACACCGGCGTTGCCGCATATAATGGCGCAGGTAGGTTGTTGACGAATCCTGACTATTTGGTAATTGCAGGCAAAATTGTCTCTGTTGAGGCGCGGCATGCCGCGGCTATCCGCACTTTGATCAACCCCGGATCCGCTGATTTCGCAGGGGATGATGTGGTTACTGTTGATACCGGGCTCGACCAGGCGTTGAACCCATCGGTTGTACTGGCAGCCGTCGGCAACCTGGGATATGTTCAGACCCCGTTCACAGCGAATTTCTTACCGTAATCAGATACTAATTTTTATAAAGAAAACTATTATGAATATAATAAAATTTTTAGATGAATTTACTACGGACAACCTGTTAGTGACAAAAACATCGCGAAGAGATACATTTGGAAAAATGGGGACCCTTGGGAAAAAGCTGGCCATGGCTGCTATTCCCCTTGGACTCGCATTAAGACCCAAATCGGCATTTGCCATGCCCTTTCAAAACGATCCGGTTGGCGCTTTACAGTTCGCCCTCACCCTTGAATACCTTGAAGACGAATTTTACCGTATTGCGCTGTCTTGTGACGTTATCCCTTCCGGCAGGCCCGAAACCGTATTCAGGCAGATCTCCAAGCATGAGAAAGCTCATGTTAATTTCCTGATCGCCGGACTCGAAGGGGCTGGGGTAGACCCCGTTGCGAAACCCACTTTCGATTTTACGGCAGGAGGGATGTTTGATCCTTTCCACCAGAATGGTATTGACCAGGAAATGGACTATGCCCAGTTCTTAGCCTTATCTCAGGCATTTGAAGATACAGGGGTCCGCGCCTATAAGGGGCAGGCAACCAATCTTCAGGGTTCTGATTTCCTGACGCCTGCTTTACAGATCCATTCTGTGGAAGCCCGGCACGCCTCTGAAGTAAGACGTTTAAGGGGGTTAAATGGATGGATCACATTAAATGAGAGAGGTGAGGGGATGCCCGAAGCAACACAGGCTGTGTACAATGGGGAAGAAAATGTACTTCAGGGAGGCGTGGACGTCACCACTTTAGGGGACGGAACACCTTTCAGTGCTAATTCAGCTACAGAAGCGTATGATGAGCC
>JBGTLT010000184.1:0-14738 GCA_041743975.1 Zeaxanthinibacter sp. | reverse complement strand
GTTGCTCTACCTGAAGGATCATCTGCATAATTTCATCAAAGGCCTGGAGGAGAAGGACATGTCGGCCATCATGACCTTTGCCGGTATCTCCCTGATCATCCTGCCCATACTTCCCAATGAAACCTTTGGCCCCCTCAACGTATTGAATCCACGTAATATCTGGCTGATGATCACGCTGATCGTGGGAATTAGTGTGATCGGTTATTTCATCTACAAGTTCCTCGGGAAAAGGGCGGGCATCCTGTCCAATGGTATCCTGGGAGGGTTGATCAGCAGTACGGCCACTACCGTAAGTTATGCACGGAAAACGGCCAATAACGGCAATATTGAAAAATTAGCGGCCTTTGTGATCACTGCGGCTTCCGCCATTTCCCTTTTGCGGGTGCTGATAGAGGTTGGAGTGATCATCCCTGAAAAATTAGCTGCTATCATAGTCCCCATCCTTATTGAATTTGTTTTTATGGCGATTATATGCGGAATTTTATATTACGCTATACGGAAAGAGGATTCGGAGAATCAAATGCCCGAGCCGAAGAATCCCGCACAATTTAAAAGTGCCCTGGTCTTTGGCCTGTTATATGGTATTATCTTGCTGGCCGTGGCCTTTGCAAAAAAGGAATTAGGGAATAGTGCACTTTATATAGTTTCTATTCTCAGCGGGCTTACCGATGTGGATGCCATAACCCTCTCCCTCTCCAATCTCATGAAGGATGACCGCCTGGAAGCTGCCATGGGTTGGAAACTGATCTTATTGGCAGCCCTTTCCAATCTGGTATTCAAAGGGGTCATGGCAGCAGTCCTTGGGACCAGGAAACTCGCAAAACTGATTGGGATATCTTTTGGGATGTCCGTGGCTGCCGGGTTGTTGCTAATCTGGTTGTGGCCTGAAACATGGCATTTGTAGATTATGAAATTGTTCTCTAATAAAGACCCGTTACAGGTAATATCCTTTCAGAGCTACGGAACGGACAACCACCTCTATGCCCGGGGAAGGGCACTGGAAGATGAAAATATTGACCTTACCAAAAAAGGATTCCTCCTGTTGTTATGGAACAGTTGGAAACGCTTTGATGCGGATGAGATCCGGCATACCCGGCTGTCCATTAAACTTCCCGACAATTCCGTCTATTATTCAGAAACCGACGGAGAGGGGTATTATTTGTTTGAAACGGCCGTAGAAGGCCTCAGGGAGATGGCCAATGAGGAAGGATGGCTGGCATATGAAACTTCCTATGATGAGGCAGCGGTTCAACGGGAAATCCGGAATGAGAACCGGTTCCCGGGAGAAATCCTGATCCCTTCCAAAGAAGCGACCTTTGGTGTGATCAGCGATATCGATGATACGATACTCCATACCGGGATAGTCAGCTCCTTAAAATGGCAGGTAATCAAAAACACGCTCTTCAAGAGGGCTGAAAAACGGATCCCCCTCGAAGGGGCTGCCCGCTTTTATCATATGCTCCACCTGGGCAAGTCAGGCAAGGATGCCAATCCCATTTTCTATGTCAGCCATAGTCCCTGGAACCTCTACTTGTACCTCGAGTTTTTCCTGAAAAACAACAATTTTCCAAAGGGGCCCATACTGCTTAGGAATTTATCAAGCTTCAAAAACAGGAATCGAGTTACCGAAAAACCCCAGAAACAAAAGGAGATATTGAATATCCTTAAAACCTACCCTGAACTGAAGTTTATACTTATCGGGGATAGTGGGGAACACGATGCTGATATTTATATCGAAATTGCCGAAGCCTATCCGGATAATATCCTTGCTATCTACCTCAGGAGTGTTAAGCACAAAAAACGGATGATGCGGGTCAAAGGTTTATTTGAGAATTACAAGACCACCCCTGTGCTTTTGGTAGACCACAGTGACCAGGCTATTGCCCATGCCCGGGAAAACGGCTTTATTTTATGAGGGTAGCGGTGTTAGAATAACCCGTTGATTTCTGCATCGATTTTTTGGATCACCTCCCCAAGGTGCTCCGGAATATCTACAAAATCGAGCTTATCCACATCTACAATAAGCAGGTTTCCCTTATCATAGCTATGGGCCCATGCCTCATAGCGTTCATTAAGTCGGCTCAGGTAATCAATGGAAATGGAATTTTCATATTCCCGTCCGCGTTTGTGGATCTGCTTTACCAAATTAGGGATAGAACTGCGAAGGTAGATCAGCAGATCAGGAGGTTGGACCAGGCTTTCCATAAGTTCAAACAAACCGGAATAATTGCTGAAGTCACGGTTGGTCATCAAACCCATTGCATGTAAATTGGGCGCAAAAATATGGGCGTCCTCATATATGGTCCGGTCCTGGATCACATTTTTTCCACTTTCCCTGATTTTCAGGATTTGGCGATACCGGCTGTTGAGGAAATAGATTTGCAAGTTAAAACTCCACCGTTCCATCTGTGTGTAAAAATCGTCTAAATAGGGATTGTCCTCTACGTCCTCATAATGCGCTTCCCAGGAATAATGCCGGGATAAAAGTTTGGTAAGGGTCGTTTTACCGGCCCCGATATTGCCTGCAACCGCAACATGCATAAGTATTTGTATTAATGGATGGAGTCCTAATTCCAAAAGGGATCGCAATATACGAAGTATCTGGAGGATGATAAAATATAGTTGTGGAAATACAAGATATATACAATTAGAAGCGGCCAAAATTTTTATTTCACATTCAAATATGTATTTTTGTCCTTGCAAATTAAGAGGAAGGATTTGACTGATTGCAACCTCTTGTGCCAATTTGTTTGAAGGCATGTCCGGGATACAGGATGTATGCTGAAAACAGCAGGTATAAAAAATGCTAAAGCAGTTCTATCCGGTTCATCTCCGGGATCTGTTAACATTCCGCAATCAGGAAATATATCCTATTACATACTTAACATTTGATACAATGGCGTATTTGTTTACTTCAGAATCTGTTAGTGAAGGCCATCCGGATAAAATTGCGGACCAGATAAGCGATGCACTCCTGGATAATTTCCTGGCATTCGACCCCGAAAGTAAGGTAGCCTGCGAAACGATGGTTACCACAGGGCAAGTGATCCTGGCTGGGGAGGTTAAAAGCCAGACCTATGTGGACCTCCAGCAGATTACCAGGGATGTTATCAATGCCATAGGCTATACCAAGGGAGAATACCAGTTCAGCGGGGATTCATGCGGGATCATTTCCCTGATCCATGAGCAGTCCCGGGATATTAACCAGGGTGTTGACAGGGGATCCAAGGAGGAACAGGGGGCAGGTGACCAGGGCATGATGTTCGGGTATGCCACCAGGGAGACCGAAAATTATATGCCCCTTGGGCTGGACATATCCAACAAGATACTTCAGGGCCTCGCCCATCTCCGGAGAAATGGCAGTGAAATGAACTACCTAAGGCCCGATGGCAAAGCCCAGGTTACCATTGAATACTCAGACGACAATGTTCCCCAGCGAATCGATACCATAGTCGTATCCACACAGCATGATGAGTTTGATCCGGATGCAGCCATTATGCTCGCCAGGATCAAAAGCGATATACTTACGATTCTGATGCCGATGGTTAAAGAGCAATTACCGCCTGCAATACAGCACTTGTTCAATGGCCAGATCAAATACCATATCAACCCCACCGGTAAATTTGTAATTGGTGGCCCCCATGGGGATACCGGGCTAACCGGGCGGAAGATCATAGTGGATACCTATGGAGGCAAAGGGGCCCACGGCGGAGGCGCCTTTAGCGGCAAAGACCCCAGCAAGGTAGACCGAAGCGGGGCCTATGCGGCGAGGCATGCGGCCAAAAACCTGGTGGCGGCCGGGGTGGCAGATGAGATCCTTGTGCAATTGAGCTATGCGATCGGTGTAGTGGAACCAACCTCCATTTTCGTGGATACCTTTGGTTCTTCGAAGGTAAGTTTCCCGGATAGTGACATTGCCAAAAAAATTATGGAACTTTTTGATATGCGGCCTTTTGCCATTGAGGAAAGGTTGAAACTGCGAAATCCCATTTACCTTGAATCTGCGGCGTATGGCCATATGGGCAAGCAACCGAGAACCGTTACAAAGGTGTTTGAATCCCCCTATAATGGCCGAATCGAAAAAGTTGTGGAACTTTTTACATGGGAAAAACTGGATATGGTGGAGGAAGTCAGGGCAGCGTTCAATTTATAATTTTATTTAAAATATTAGGTAAATCAATTTATCCGTTCCTATATTTGTAGTGCAAAAGTTCAAACTCTTATTGACAAGTTATCAAGAAAGGCGGAGGGAATAGACCCTGTGAAGCCTTAGCAACCCTTTGTGTCCAAAGCAAAGAAGGTGCTACGTTCTATCATGCATGCCGCGTGACAGATAACACTAAATTACCGATGTAATTTTCTTTCTTTATAACTTATTGATGTGGCCAGAATACAAATCCTGCGCTACCGGGCTAACAACCTTGTATGTCCGGGATAGGTTGTGGCCTTGTTTTGAAGGCAGCCTGTTACCCTGCGGCGCATTGTTACGGGGCAGTCGATTGTAAACAATTTAACCAGTATCCGCTTAGCCGGATACATAAATACATGTATCATGAGTGAATATAAATTTTCGACCAACGCTCTTCATGCGGGGCATGATCCTAAAGTGAATGGTGGTACGCGCGCCGTGCCCATTTATCAAAGTACCGCCTATGTCTTCAATAATTCCGATCATGCGGCAAACCTCTTCTCCCTGGCGGAGTTTGGAAACATTTACAGCCGGATAAACAATCCGACCAATGATATCCTGGAACAACGCCTGGCAGCTTTGGAGGGAGGAATTGCCTCGGTGGTGTTCGCCTCCGGGACCGGAGCGTTGAATACGGCTCTGTTGGTGCTGTTAAAATCCGGCGACCATATCGTATCGAGCAACAGCTTGTATGGGGGCACCTATAACCTGTTCGACGTTACCCTTCCCAGGCTGGGCATTACCACTACTTTTGTTGATCCCGCTGATCCGTCCAATTTTGGAAAAGCCGTACGAGAAAACACACGGGCAATCTTTGTGGAGACCCTGGGCAACCCCAAACTGGATGTCCTGGACATAAAAGCCATTTCGGCTGAAGCCCGGGCAGCCAAAATCCCCTTTATCGTAGATAATACGGTAACTACCCCGGCATTGTTAAAACCCATTGAACACGGTGCCAACATCGTGATCCATTCCCTTACCAAATATATTAACGGCAACGGAACCGCACTGGGTGGCGCCATTGTGGATGCCGGTACCTTTGACTGGGCCAATGGTAAATTCCCGGAATTTACGGAGCCCTCCCCAGGGTACCATGGGCTGGTCTACCACGAAGCCCTGGGCCCGGCAGCCTTTATCGCCAAAGCCCGGATAGAAGGTCTACGGGATCATGGTGCCTGCCTGAGCCCGTTCAATGCTTTTCAAATAATCCAGGGGCTGGAGACCCTTGCCATCAGGATGAAAAAACACAGTGAAAATGCGCTGGAACTTGCCAAATGGCTGGAAAAACGGAAAGAAGTCACCTGGGTGAACTATCCCGGATTAAAATCGAGCAAGTATTATGCACAAGCCGAAGCCTACCTGCCGAATGGCCAAAGCGGTTTGGTGACATTCGGGGTTAAAGGGGGGTATGAGTCTGCCAAAAAAATAGCAGATGAGACCAAAATTTTCTCCCTGCTTGCCAATATAGGCGACACCAAATCCCTGATCATCCATCCTGCCAGTACCACACACCAGCAATTGGATGATGCCGCACAGGAAGCCACCGGGGTAACCAAAGACCTCATCCGCTTATCGGTTGGGTTGGAAGACCTGGAAGACCTTACATCAGACCTTGAACAGGCATTTGCAACCATAGATGCATCGGTCCTGGCCTAATCATACAGGCCCGGCAACTCCCCCTCCCACCAAACAAACAGTGACGGGTAATAGGGGAGCTGCCGGGCTTTATTCACAGCGCATGTTACAGTACCTACAAATACATAACTACACTACCTATAACGGCGTATCCCAGGATATCCAACTCTCTTACGAACTCTTTGGCCGCGAACTTCACACCGCCCCGATAGTGGTGGTCAACCATGCCCTTACGGGGAATTCAGGGGTCACCGGGCCGGGAGGATGGTGGTCATCCCTTATTGGTGACGGGCTATGTATCGATACCCGCAAATACACGATCCTGGCATTTAATATACCCGGGAACGGGTATGACGGGTTTGTCATTGAAAACTATAAGGATTTTGTGGCGGGGGATATAGCCAGGATATTCCTAATGGGCATACGCTTGCTGAAAATAGAGACACTATTTGCGGTTATAGGGGGTTCCCTTGGCGGAGGAATAGCATGGGAAATGGCCGCATTGGATCCCGGGCTCATCAAACATCTGATCCCGGTGGCATCTGACTGGAAATCTACAGACTGGCTTATAGCCAATTGCCAGATACAGGAACAGTTCCTGGTAAATTCCAAAAACCCGGTACACGATGCCCGCATGCACGCCATGTTGTGCTATCGTACCCCTGAATCCTTCAAGGAACGTTTTCAGCGCAGTACCAATACCGAATTGCAGGTATTTAATGTGGAGAGCTGGCTCACACACCACGGAAAAAAATTACAGGAGCGGTTTCAATTATCTGCATACAAGCTTACCAATCAATTATTGAAGACCATCGATATTACCAGGAATGGGGAAGAGGCATTCCAGGCCCTTCAGAACAGCGACACGAATATCCATATTATAGGAGTGGATTCAGACCTGTTTTTTACAGCAAAGGAGAACAAGGAAACCTTCAAACATCTGGCACTGGTAAACAATAATGTTACCTATGGGGAAATCCATTCCATGCATGGCCACGATTCATTTTTGATAGAATTTGAGCAAATGCGACAATTGCTGAAATCTGTCTTTGACCAGAACGGGCGGACCGAGAGATTAAAAATACTGAAGTTCGGTGGCCGGTCGCTGGCCAATGGAGAAGGGATTGGAAGGGTATTGGAGATCATATCCGGCAGGGCCAAAGCCGGTGAAAATATTGCGGTTGTAGTGTCTGCAAGGGAACAAGGTACAGACAGGTTGCTTCGGATCCTGGAATTGGCAGTCACCGGAAAGGTCTATAAAAAGGAATTTGATGAATTTGAAAAATACCAGAAACATACCTTTAAAAATGTAAAGCTAACTGCTGAATTCAGGGATTTGTTAAAATTGTTTGAAGGGGTTGCCCTTCTGGGAGATTTCAGTCCCAGGATAAGGGATCAGGTGGTAGCCTATGGGGAATTGATCTCTGCCAAACTGGTCACCAAATTATTGATCGGAAAAGGTATCAACGCAGTCCTGATGGACACCCGCGCCCTTATAAAAACCGATTCCAACTTTGGGAATGCGAAAGTCCTGGAAGCGGAATCGAGGGAGAATGTACTCCGTGCCTTTGGACAACTGGCAATGGATAGTGTTCCGGTTTTTACCGGATATATCGCCTCCAATATGGCGGATGAAACCACTACTCTCGGGAGGAATGGAAGCAACTATACGGCCTCCCTCCTGGCCAATTACCTCGATGCTGCGGAGCTTCAGAATTTCACGCATGTGGATGGGATTTTTACGGCCAATCCGGAATTGGTACCCGAGGCACAAAGGATTGCCACCCTGTCCTATGGGGAGGCCAACGAACTTGCCAATTTCGGGGCAACCATCCTGCATGCCAAAACAATTATCCCCCTCATTGAGAAGAATATCCCGTTGCGCATCCTCAATACGTTCAATGAAGATAATGCAGGTACCCTCATCAGTGCAAAAACCAGCAAAGAGGGTATCAAATCCCTGTCAGTCATTGAAAACGAAGCACTCATCAACCTGGAAGGCCGCGGACTGCTCGGAAAAATTGGGATAGATGCCCGCATTTTCAAGGTATTGAGCCAGAATGACATCAACGTGGGCATCATTTCCCAGGGCTCCTCTGAGAGGGGGATCGGCCTCGTCGTGGATTCCGCAAAGGCCCAAAAGGCCAAACAGGCCCTGGAAATGGAATTTGAAGAGGACTTCAGGTCCCAGGATATAACGGCCATCTCCATCATCGGCGATGTTTCCGTGATTTCGATAGTGGGGCAGGACCTGAGCACTTTCCACAAGCCGTATAATGCACTGATCAAAAACCAGATAGTTCCCCTTTTATTCAACAATACAATATCTGGTAAAAATGTGAGCCTGGTTTTGAAAAAATCCGATCTCCACAAAGCCCTCAATGTGATGCACGGGCAGATATTTGGGATCAGCAAAAAAATAAACCTGGCGATCTTTGGCCATGGCAATGTTGGCGGTACCCTGGTGGATCAGATCATAAGCAGTGCAAAGACCATTGAAAGACGGAAAGGTATCCACCTCAATGTATTTGCCCTTGCCAATTCGAGAAAATTGCTTTTGAATAAAAATGGCATTCCCAGGAACTGGAAATCCTCCCTTGTATCCAATGGTAAGCCTTATACCCTTACCGATGTCTTTGATTTTGCCAAAAGGCACCACCTTGAAAACCTCATAGCCGTAGACAATACAGCCAGTGAAGATTTTGTGACACATTATTTCGATTTTGTGGATAATGGATTCGACCTGGTTTCATCCAACAAAATAGCGAATACACTTGGGTATGATTATTACCGGTTGCTTCGGGAAGAACTGGCCAAAAGGCAGAAGAATTATTTGTATGAAACCAATGTTGGCGCAGGCCTGCCGTTGATTGATACCATTAAATTGCTGCATTTATCCGGGGAGAACATCACGCGGATAAAGGGGGTCTTCTCCGGATCGCTCAGCTATATTTTCAATACCTTTTCGGAGATGGATGCTTCGTTTTCCTTCATCCTGAAAGAAGCGATTCAAAAAGGGTTTACAGAACCAGACCCAAGGGAAGACCTTTCCGGGAATGATGTAGGCAGAAAACTCCTCATACTTGCCCGGGAATTGGATCTTGAAAATGAATTCAGTGATATCCGGATCCAAAACCTGATCCCGGAAGCTTTGCGAAAGGGAAATGCGGCCCATTTCCTTGAAAACATGGATGTTCTTGATGACATCTTTAATGAAATCAAGAAAAATCAGAAAAAGGACCATGTATTGCGGTATGTAGGCGATCTCCATGGGGATTTGCAGAAGGAGAAAGGCACGCTGGATGTACAATTGATATCCGTGCCACGGGTTAGTGCATTAGGCCAGGTGAAGGGCTCGGATTCCATAATTGAGATTTATATGGAATCCTACGGGGAACAACCGCTGGTCATCCAGGGGGCGGGGGCCGGTGCCTCCGTTACCGCCAGGGGTGTATTCGGGGATATCCTGAGGATTGCTGAGAAAGGCTAGGTTCCCGGCCTGAGAAAAAGGGATGTTGAGTTGAGGTTACCATTTAAGTAGGATAATGAGATATGCGTATGCAAGGTAATGAAAGAGATATGAGGAAGTATAAATTTGAAACAGCGGCCATCAGGGCCCAAATGGACCGATCGGAGCACCGGGAACATTCCAATCCCATCTACCTTACTTCCAGCTTTGTCTTTGAGGATGCGGAAGACATGCGTGCTTCCTTTGCGGAGGAGAAGGAAGGGAATATTTATTCCCGGTATTCCAACCCCAACACCTCTGAATTTATAGAGAAGGTGTGCCTGATGGAAGGGGCTGAGGATGGTTTTGCCTTCGCTTCCGGAATGGCCGCCGTATTTTCAACCTTTGCAGCCCTGTTGGAAAGCGGGGACCATATTATTTCATGCCGAAGTGTTTTTGGTTCCACCCATAGCCTGTTAACACAATTTTTCCCGAAATGGCAAATTACACATAGCTACTTTCAATTTGATGAACCTGAGAGTATTGAAAAACTGATTACCCCAAAAACAAAGATACTTTACGCGGAATCTCCCACCAATCCAGGGGTGGATATCCTGGACCTCGGAATGCTGGGGGAAATCGCCAAAAAGAACAACCTTATTCTGGTGGTGGATAATTGCTTCGCCACACCCTATTTGCAGCAACCCATCCAGTACGGGGCTGATCTGGTAATTCATTCGGGCACCAAATTGATGGATGGACAGGGACGGGTGCTGGCGGGGGTCACAGTTGGTTCAAAATCCCTGATCGATAAGATTTACCGTTTTTCAAGGATTACCGGCCCCTCACTTTCCCCATTCAATGCGTGGATTCTTTCCAAAAGCCTGGAGACCCTGGGGGTCCGGGTCGACAGGCATTGTGAGAATGCCCTGAAACTTGCGCAGTACCTGGAAGACCACCCACTTGTGAACTGGGTGAAATATCCATTTTTAAGGTCGCACCCTCAGTTTGCTCTCGCCAGGAAACAAATGAAAGCCGGTGGGAGTGTGGTTGCCTTTGAAGTCAATGGCGGTGTGGATGCCGGACGACGCTTTTTCGATGCGGTGAAATGGTTGTCACTTTCAGCCAATCTGGGCGATACCCGAAGCATTGTGACCCACCCAGCCTCGACAACCCATAGTAAATTATCGGAGGAGGAACGCATGGAAACCGGAATAACCCCCGGGATGGTCAGGATATCCGTAGGCCTTGAACATATAGATGATATCATTGAGGAAGTAGCGCAGGCCCTGGAGCAAACGGGGGGATAAGGTCCGATTTCGGGAGGTAGGATTACTGTATAGCATCAGTTATAGCGCGGGGTTGCCTGCCGTAATAGGCGGTGTTTCACCCACCGGACCCGAAGGAGAATGTTAATTTTTACTATCTTCGTTCCATGCTTTCCAAAAAGACAAAATACGGGCTGAAGGCCATGGCGTACCTGGCGGTACAACGAGATGGGCAGCCAGTTCAGATTGCGGAGATAGCACAACATGAGAACATCTCGCAAAAATTCCTGGAAAGTATTTTGCTTTCCCTTCGCAAAACGGGATTCCTAGGATCCAAAAAGGGAAAAGGCGGGGGATATTACCTGATAAAACACCCTGCGGAAATTCCAATGACAGCGGTTATGAGGGTCCTCGAAGGGCCCATAGCCATGGTCCCGTGTGTAAGCCTTAACTTCTATGAAAAATGTTCGGATTGCCCGGATGAGGCTGGTTGCTCCGTACACCGGCTGATGATTCAGGTCAGGGACAGCACCCTGGAAGTATACCGGACAACTACCCTCGCTGACCTGATCTCCTAGAAATATTGTCAGAAGGGCGGGTAACTTGAATTATCCTTAAAATTTGAACGACGTACTGCCATATTCGTAAATTCCTTTCTGTTTTCTTATTAATCTATTAAAACTATAGGGTTAAAATAATATTCGGATATTTTTAACGTACTAAATTGGAAAATAGTCATAAATTTGACTTAGTCTAGTAAACCTATAGAGAATATAAATTTGGTAGATATGTTGATAACAAACGAGCAGTTGAACGGACTGAATGCCCAATTTAAAGGAATTCCCCCGGAAGAGATCATATCCTGGGCAATACAGTATGCCAGCAACCCGGTAGTAACTACCAATTTCAGGCCCTATGAGGTCGCCATACTACATGCTGTTACCGATGTTATGCGGAACGTACCGGTTGTATGGTGTGATACCGGTTATAATACCCCAAAAACCTACCTGCATGCAGAGGAATTGATTTACAGGTTAGGGCTTAATGTCAAATTATATGTGCCCAGGCAAACGGCTGCTCACAGGGATGCCGTAATGGGAATCCCTGATATTGATGATCCCCGTCACGCGGAGTTCACAGAGCAGGTTAAACTGGAGCCATTCAGAAGGGCGATGAAGGAACATGCCCCTGATGTCTGGTTTACCAATCTCCGGAAAGGGCAGACCGCCCTGCGGGATACCCTCGATATCTTAAGTGTAAGCAAGGATGGCGTATTAAAGGTAAGCCCTTTCTACCATTGGAATGATGCTCAATTGGATGTGTATCTCCGGGAAAGGAACCTGCCCAATGAACACACCTATTTTGACCCTACAAAAGTGCTTGAAAACAGGGAATGCGGATTGCATTCCTGAGACACACGGGAGACAGACCCCTGGGCCTGCTGCGCCTTATCAAAGGACAGGAAAGCCCGGGAGAATATAACAAAATATGGGAATAGCCGGATAATATATCTATCAAACCTATAGGATAAGTAGTTTAATTGTTGTCGAAAGAATACAAGTTGCATGGAAAGTTTTAGAACCGAAATAGAAAATCCTGTCGTTCAGCAGGACATCATAGAACTCGAGAAAAAGATACGGGCTTTTCAGGATGGCCACCTGAATGAGGAAAAGTTCCGGAGCCTCCGGTTGGCCAGGGGGGTTTACGGCCAGCGCCAACCAGGGGTTCAGATGATCCGCATGAAAATCCCTTATGGCAAGCTCACGTCACAACAACTCCTCAGGATTGCGGATGTTTCCGATGAATTCTCCACCGGCAGGTTGCACATCACCACACGGCAGGACATTCAGATACACTATGTAGACCTGGATCGTACCCCGGAATTGTGGGCTCAACTGCAACAGGATAACGTCACCTTACGGGAGGCATGCGGCAATACGGTTCGCAACGTTACGGCCAGCGATACGGCCGGGATAGATCCACACGAGCCCTTTGATGTATCGCCCTATGCCCAGGCACTTTTTGAATATTTCCTCCGCAACCCCATCGGACAGGAAATGGGCCGGAAATTTAAGGTATCCTTTTCGGCAAGTGATGCAGACACCGGTCTTTCTTATATGCACGATCTCGGTTTTATCGCCAAAACACAAGATGGTACCCTGGGCTTTAAAGTAATGCTGGGCGGGGGGCTGGGATCCCAACCCCGACACGCCGATGTGCTCTATGAATTTTTGCCTACCGGGCAGATCATCCCCTTAATGGAAAAGGTAATCCGTGTTTTTGACCGATATGGCGAACGCAAAAGCAGGGCCAAGGCACGGATGAAATTCCTGCTAAAAGACATTGGACTGGACGGTTTCAAAGAATTATTGGATGCTGAGCACCTGGCCATACCCTATAAATCCTATCCTATTGATATCAGTGAATACCCTCAAACAAAGGTCTCTGACAAAACAATACCGGTAGTGGAAGTTGGCGATATAACCGCATTTGAACAGTGGAAGGCAACCAATCTGGTGCCACAGAAACAGGCCGGCTTTGTAGCGATAGGTATCAAAGTATTGCTGGGGGATTTTTATACAGATAAAGCCCGTAAACTGGCAGTACTTGTGGAAAATTATGCAGCCGGGGAGATCCGGCTTACACTCCGCCAGAATATCCTGATCCCTTATATAAAGGAATCTGCAATAGCCTTTTTTTATAGTGAACTACATAAACTGGGTTTTGCGGAAGCAGGCTATAATAAGGCACTCGACATCACCGCATGCCCTGGTACGGATACGTGCAATTTGGGAATAGCCAGCAGTACAGGGATAGCGGAAGTTTTGGAAAAAGTCATACGAGAGGAATATCCCCAGTACATCAGCAATCCGGATGTGGTGATAAAGATCAGCGGATGCATGAATGCCTGCGGGCAACATAATATGGCCCATATCGGCTTTCAGGGCATGTCCGTCAGGACCAAAGATAAATTGGTAGCCCCGGCATTGCAGGTATTACTTGGTGGCGGGAATTTTGGAAATGGCAATGGCCGTTTCGCCGATAAGGTCATAAAGATACCCAGCAAAAGAGGGCCCCAGGCCCTCAGGATCATTCTGGATGATTTTGAAGCAAATGGTGGAGGGGCACCCTATGAGGCCTATTATGAAGATAAAGGGCAGTTGTATTTTTATGAACTGCTAAAACCCCTGTCTGGCGTGGATAACCTTGTCCCCGAAGATTTTGTGGATTGGGGTAATACGGAGCGATACGAGCAAGCCATTGGTATCGGGGAATGTGCCGGGGTTGTGATAGACCTTGTCGCTACCCTTCTTCTTGAGAGCGAAGAAAAAATAACCTATGCCGAATCAGCTTTGGAAGAAGGGAAATGGGCGGCCGGTATTTACCATGCCTATTCCGCCCTCGTTAACGCAGCTAAGGCGCTGCTTACCCTGGAGGATACCAAAACAAATACTCATGCCAGCATCATCAAGGATTTTGACGCATTGTATGTGGAGAACAATAAACTTACTTTAGGCTTTTCATTTGAAGAAAAAGTATTAAGCCTTACCCATAATGAGCCAACACAGGCTTTCGCGGAGCTTTATGTGGATGATGCAAAAATGATTTTGCAGACCATAGAAACTTTCAGGGAACAACAATTGGCCGTATTGCAATAAAATGAAACGAACAGCTCAGGAAATCAAGACTACAGAAAAGGTTTGGTCGCCCCGGAAGGGGGATATAGGCCGGGTGACCCTCGTGGGAGCCGGGCCCGGCGATGCGGAGCTGATCACCCTAAAGGCTGTAAAAGCCCTGCAGGGTGCGGATGTTGTGCTATATGATGCATTGGTAGATCCTGTCTTACTGGAACACGCGGAAAGGGCTGAACACATCTTTGTGGGCAAGCGCAGGGGATGTTATAACTATCAGCAGCAACAGATCAATGACCTCATCGTGCAGCGGGCATTGGCCGGTAATAATGTGGTCCGCTTAAAAGGGGGAGATCCTTTTGTCTTCGGGCGTGGCGCGGAGGAGATGGAATATGCTGCAGCACATGGCCTGGAAGTAAACATGATACCGGGTATCTCCTCCGCGATAGCTGTACCTGCCTTACTGAACATCCCTGTTACAAAAAGGGGGTTGGCAGAAAGTTTTTGGGTCATCACAGGGACTACCAGGGACCATGCCTTATCGGAAGATGTAGCTATGGCAGCCC
>JBGTLT010000183.1:0-97978 GCA_041743975.1 Zeaxanthinibacter sp. | reverse complement strand
AATTACACATAGATCAGGAACCCCACAATTATGTGTTGTTCGCCCATTGTTTCACCTGTACCAAAAACCTGTTGGCGGTAAAGCAGATAAGCCGGGGGCTTATTGCCCATGGATTCGGGGTGTTACGGTTTGATTTTACAGGCCTTGGGGAAAGCGAAGGCGAATTTTCGGAAAGCAATTTTTCAGGGAATGTTGAAGATCTTCAGGCTGCAGCGGACTTCCTGTCTGCCCATTATTTACCTCCGGCCATGATGGTTGGCCATTCCCTGGGTGGAGCAGCAGTTGTGTTCGCAGCCGCAGAAATCCCTTCGGTAAAGGCTATAGCCACCATTGGAGCACCATTCGATCCCGGGCATGTAAAGAACCTGATAAAAAGCAGCCTGCAGGAGATAACCGAAAAAGGGGTGGCCAGGGTGAACCTTGGCGGAAGGGATTTTACCATAAAAAAACAATTCCTGGATGATCTCGAATCCCAATCCCTATTGGAGACAGTTAGAAATTTAAGGGTGCCATGGCTGATACTGCATTCACCACAGGATGAGATCGTGGATATTAAAAATGCAGAGACGCTTTATAAGGCTGCATTTCACCCTAAAAGTTTTATCTCCCTCGATGGTGCCGATCATTTACTGTCAAATATAAAAGATGCAGCCTATGTGGGAAGGGTGATTTCGGAATGGGCCTCCCGCTACCTTGAACAACCGAAGGTAAATGACTTACATAGCCGGTTCCAGGTGGTTGCCAGCCTGGATGGCGATACCGGATTTACTACCCAACTCAAAATTGGAAAACACAGCTATACAGCAGACGAACCCACTGAAGTGGGTGGCAATGATTTTGGGCCTTCACCTTATGAATTGGTCGCAGCCGGACTGGCAGCCTGCACGGCGATGACCATTCAAATGTATGCCAGGCGGAAAAACTGGAAGATCCCGAACGTTGAAGTCCACATTTCCCATAACAAGACCCATGCGGAGGATTGTGAGGATTGTGATTCCCCTTCTGCCAAAATCGATACGTTCCAGCGGGAGATCAAGATCACTTCCGACCTTGATAAAAAGCAAATTTCCCGACTTTTGGAGATAGCTGATAAATGCCCGGTACACAGAACCCTCCATAGTCAAACACAGGTCATTACCAAACTGAAACCCTGATTACCATAAAATTTGCCGGAGCGTGCAGATGAACGGTAGGTCCAAATGGCATCCTATATCGTTTAGTATTGGTCTATTTTAAAATGTCCAGGCAGAAGTATATAGGACACTACACTACTTTATTGGGTTACTCATTTATGCATATCTGCTAATAAATAGGTTGATTGACCGCCTTAATTTGCGTAACTTTCGGGCAGAACATAAAATATTTAAACATGAAATTGATCAAATTAATAGTACTGGGCTTACTTGTAAGCACGTCTTATAATTGCAAGGAAACCAAAAAGGACGGCGGAGCCATGGATGAAACGAAGGACACAATGAAGGAGGTTAATAAGGAAGTTGCCGTAAATACAATTCAATTCTCCATGGAACCCAAAAGTGACAGCAAAGTTAAGGGAGTGGTTAATTTTACGGAGGATAATGGAAAGGTATCTATGACAGCAACTCTGACGGGACTTTCTGAAGGGGAGCATGCCATACATATCCATGAGAAAGCCGACTGTTCTGCAGCAGACGGGACTTCCACAGGCGGGCACTGGAACCCAACCGCCGAGCCACATGGTAAATGGGGAGCGGAATCAGGATACCACAGGGGTGACATTGGTAATTTTACAGCTGATGCGGAGGGAAATGCCACCGTTACCTTTTCCACAGATGATGAATGGTGTATTGGTTGTGATGATGAGACCAAAAATATCGTGGGGAAAGCGGTCATTGTCCACCAGGGGGTGGATGACTATACCACCCAGCCCACCGGAGACGCCGGATCACGTATAAGTTGCACGGGGATCATCCAATAATTGAAACAATTATTTCTATATAGTAATTAAACTGCTTTTCAAGCAGTTTTTTATCTTACAACCTCAAATGTTTTTATGGATTTAGATTCACTCATAAAGCGGTTTCAGAAAAAGGACATTATAGCTTTTGAAAGGCTATATGAAATGTACTGGGAAAATATATGTGGAGTAGTCTACACGATAGTGCAAAACAAAAATCTGGCGGAAGAGATCGCTCAGGATGTTTTTACGAAAATCTGGAACAATTCTGAGAGTTATAATCCCAGAAAGGGCCGTTTTTTTACCTGGATCTTAAATATTGCCCGGAATGCTGCCATCGACGAAGTGCGTTCAAAGTCCTTTAAAAACCAAAAAAAGAACCTTTCAACAGATTACTTCGTAGGTATGCTGGAACAGGAGGATATTACAAACAGTACCCTTGATACCAGCGGCCTGAAAAAGATGCTGGCCAATCTTACGGAAAAATGCGTACAGATTATCAACCTGCTGTATTTTAAAGGATATACCCAGTTAGCGGCTTCCAAGGAATTGGATATCCCATTGGGAACAGTAAAAACCCGAAACAGAAATTGCATTTCCCAACTAAGGGAAAATATCACCTTGAAATGGATATAGAAGAATATATAGCGTCTGGGATTTTGGAACTCTATGTGGCAGGGTCGCTTACGGAAGAAGAAAATTCCGAGGTATACCTGAATGCAAAGCAGTATCCGAGAATAATGGAGGAGATCCTGGCAATTGAAGCCTCGATCCTGGCCCTGAGCAGGGCTACTGTGCCTTCCTATCAGCGGCTGAAAGGATTTGACGATATCAAGGTGCGGATTGGGCAGCGAAAAGATACCACCGTGGTCAAAATGTCCAGGAAGAAAACCAACTGGGCCGCCTATACCGGCTGGGCTGCAGCCATATTATTCGCTGCCGGGTTCTATTGGTTCTATACCGAAAGCACCCATTTACAAAACCAGATGGATCTGGCTGACAAGGAAAATCAGGTTTTGGAACAACAGATATTTGATGCCAAGAACTCCCTTGCCAATGCCAACCAGTTATTGGAGACCATCCGGGATAAGGACATTAACGTAATACCCCTGGGTGGGCAGGACGTTTCACCAACTTCCTATGCCCGGGTATATTGGAATAAGGAGGAACAGAAGGTGCTTATAGATGCGCAGGGGCTGCCAGAGCCGCCTGCCGGGATGGTATATCAGGTATGGTCCCTGAAATTGTCCCCGCTTACCCCTACAAGTATTGGCTTGCTCGATGATTTTATGGCGGATAACAATAAGATCTTTGCGCTTGCCAATCCAAATGAATCAGAGGCCTTTGGGATCACGCTCGAACCGGAAGGCGGAAGTGAAACGCCTACCATGGAAAAATTATATACCCTGGGTACCGTAGCTTCGTCTTAATCTTAAATCAGGACATGTCCATTTTATTCCTGTGTACCTTTATCATCATGACCAGCCAACGGGGTAATGGCTTTTTGGGTCCCTTTTTTTCAGATTGATAAAAATCCCGAATTTACGAAGCAGCGAAACCCTATATGTTTCCACTCATTCTATGAGTGTACCATTCCGGGTCTTCAACATAGCTGAAATGGCCTGATGCATCACCCATATCAAATCCCCCGGCACTTAACTGTAAAGGGATATCCTGTTTGCCGGCATGCCATACGGAGATCCTCCATATCATGAATATCAAATCACAAATGTATAAAACCAATATCGCCCAATAGCCGATCCTTGAAAACAGGAGTGACCTTCCGTTCCATTGTCTGCAACAATTCCAGTTCCGAAGGTCCATTCTTAAGGTGGATGAACGAATTAATCATGCATCCTGACCAGACGGTTATGAAGTGTTTTTAATTTTTTTGCCGGATATCCAAATTTAAACAGCAGGAGCAGCAATAGATTGGAAAGGTTAATCCGGAGATAGGAGTTATAATTGTATTTCCGGGCAGAAACAATCAGGTCATTGTTAACGATCTTATAGGGAATACCCTTCTTCTTCATCCGTCCGAAAAATTCAAAGTCTTCCATTAAGACCTGTGATTCATCAAATCCCTGCATTTCCCTGAACGTCCCTGCATCAATAAACAAACACTGATCCCCCCCTCCTGTAAAAAGGCCATCCCTTGCCGTAAAAGAAGCATTGATCCTGAGGAGTAAATTGACCTTGTCAAACCGGTATGAAAAAAAACCGGCTTTGAAACCTTGCCGGATCGTGCTTTCGATATCATTTAAAAAGCTCCGGGGCGGAAGCACATCGGCATGCAAAAAAGCCAGTATCCCGCCTTTGGCAAATCCGGCGCCATAGTTCATTTGAACTGCACGGCCTTTTGATGCAGCCCTCACCCGGGTTACCTTCTCAGAAAATATATCGCGGCCTTCATCACTGCTATTTGCAGAAAGGGCTACAATAATTTCGAATGGCTTGCCTTTGCCAATATCCTGGAGATAGGGAACTAACCGATCCAGGTTCTCCCGCTCATTATGTGCCGGTATTATTACACTGATCATTATAGGCTGTAAAAAATCATCCCCCTAATTGGTAGTCACTAGCGCTGTTATTTACGAATATTTTTCTCTAAGGTTCCTCTTTGGGTTAAATTTAGAAAGTACCCGGCCTTATAATTCTTTAAGTAATAGTCTATATTACGACCAACCAAAAAACTTTTGCTTCATTTCCACGTAAGTAAAGCAGAAATAAAATAGCAGGCAAATGAAATTTACCGTAATCGCTTTAATTGTAAACACTGTTTTAACCATTCAATTATCCCATGTACCGATTGCACAACAGGCAGTCCAGGATACAATTGATTTTAACAAACTATCCGAACAAATGCTTCAAAACATCAAGGCCGGAAAATCCACAAGGGAATTGAGGGAACAACTGGCAAAGACAACCCTAAATGACCTGCAGGAAGGCCTTAAAACGGATGACAAGAAACTTGCCTTTTGGGTTAATATCTACAATGCCTATATACAGGTGATCCTTTCGGAAAATCCGGAACTCTATAATGATCGAGGTGAATTTTTTAAAAAAGATCAGATTCCGATCGCAGGGAACATTATTTCCTTTGCTAAAATTGAACATGGTATAATCCGAAAATCACAGTGGGAATTTGGCCTGGGGATGATCCCCAAGTGGTTTCCGGATAAATTTGAACGGGAACTCAGGGTTGAAGAACGCGATTATCTTATCCATTTTGCACTGAATTGCGGCGCTAAAGATTGCCCGCCTGTAGCCATCTATCAGGCAGACCGGCTTGATGAACAATTTGATAAGGGCACCGCAGCCTATTTAAAGCAGAACTCCACCTATAACCCGGATACTAAGGAAGTGGCGGTGACCTCCCTTTTCAATTGGTTCCGGGGGGATTTCGGCTTTGAAGGTGGCATAAAGGAAATCCTGAAACAATATGGTATCATCCCCCAAACGGAAGGTGTGGATATCAGTTATAAAAATTACGACTGGACACTAGACCTGGATAATTTTACAGACCTATAGGAAGACCCACCCTAAACGGCAGGCTTTATGGGGGCATTACGGTTGAAGGGAAGCGGGCCAGTATTCTAGTTTGGGGGGTGCTTCCTTTTACCGGACCATAGTTGATATGCAGAAAAAGGAGCATATCACCCTTGCCGCTCCCGGGTCATGGCACCGATCCGTTTTCTGGAATACCCCCGTTTCAGGGTTGTAGGAATAAGGTTCTTTTCCGTTTGCAGCGGCCTCCTATTGTGTATGTAACCTCTATCCTTCCAGGCTCAGGATTAATTCCATTCGATTTGTTCTCCCTCCATTTATTGATAATTATAGGGACTTCCGATCTAAGCCGATGGTAAGTAACCCATGGATCCTATATGCAGGAATGCGGAAAGGTGTAAGAATGCTAAGAACTTTTTACGGGGAATTTCATTCAATGGGGAGTTGCAGGAAAGTACCTGTTATAAAAGATGGGAAGTAAGTGTTTATCCTATGGAAAAATGATCAGGACTTGGAATATTCCTTTTTCACCTTACTGGAAAATTTTTTAAGAGACCTGTGGGCTTGAAAAATCCTAAAGCCTATCAGGAACATTATTGAGATCCAAACAAAAAATAAGATGTATTCCATAGCATTCAGGGGTTTGCTTAGAGTGGTTAAAGGGTTTTAAACTTGTTATTCTGTAATATTTGGGACATTCAGATAGCTTATTTTTGGAATTAAACGATAAATATACGCATTTCATCCTGTTTATCCTACAAAAAAGTTAAGAAAATCACAAAAAAAAATTTTAAAAAGCACCATGGCTGCTATGCCATGGTGCCTTCCTACAAACAACAAAACTCCAACCTAAGAGTATGATACATCAGTTCAGGGATCAGAGGTTACCGATCCTTTCTTCGATAGAAGGGCCAAGTTCATAAGCAGCTCCCACCAGTTCTGCTTTCAATTCCTTCACTTCCGCTATCCTGCCGGAGGATTTATAGATTTCTGCCGCATATAACAGGATCCCTGGTTCAAACGTTTTACCCCTGATGTGCTCATCGGTGATCGTCAATGCTGTACTGAGGTCACCCATCTTGAAGTAAGCGTAAGCAAGTAATCCGTAAGAGTGGGCTGTTGGCCTGTTCTGAACTTCTTCCTTTGCCAGTTTCAAAGCTTTCTCCGGATGGTGTGTATTATCGAGCTGCAAAGTTATATTGTAGGCATTGTACATTGCACCATAGGCTGAATTATCAACTGTTATAAAATACCTGTCAAGGTTCGAAAGTCGTGTTACATCGTCATCCATGTACGCCGCAATTTCTGATTTCAGTAAATAATAATCCGGAGCTTTGTTATGGGCTGTTATGGAATCCAGGATTCGCAAGGCTTCCACCGGGTCCTTTTCATAGGAAAAAGCGATCCATGCAATCCCTTTTTTGGCGTATGCATTTTGAGGATCCAGCGCCAGGGCCTTTAAATAGAGGGAATACGAATCTTGGATCCTTCCCGCATGGCCATAATAATCGGCCAGGTTGGTATACGCCCACAACCGCAGGCCTTCATTCCTGGTTTTTTCGGCTTTATCCAGGGCCTTTTGCATATAGGTGATGGCAGTTGTAAGATCCCCTTTATGGTCATTCCACTTGGCCAGGCGGATAAGGTATCCGAAACTCGACATATCTTTGATACTGTCCAGGTATTTTTCGGCGGTGTCATATTGGCCCAGTTCCATATGCACATCGAACAGCAGGCTCTGGCTTTCCAGCAACCCACTGCCTTTGGCATGTGCCCTGGTTGCCCATTCAGCAGCTTCTTTAAACCGGTGCTGGGAGATGTAGTTCCTCGCCAGGGACCGGTAATAGCCAGATTCACCTATGGCTGCAATATTCACTGCCCGTTCCAGTGCCTTTTCTGCTTTTTTCAGGTAGGCAATATCTCCGGTAGCCTGAAAATAATTGCTGTATTGATCCGCAACAATCCCAAAACTCATCAGCTGCATGCTGTCTGGTTTTATTTTCCCATCCCACAATTCGAAATATTTCGAAGTGGTCTTAGCCGGTGATGCAATGAGATACCGGTTATAATCTTCCCTATTGGTTATTTTTTGGCTGGTTTGTTCCTGACAGGAAATAACCAACAGTATTGTAAGCAAGTATAAAATCTTGTTCATCTTATTTTTATTAGGTTACAGCTGTTTGATGTTTTTTTTTGAATAAGGGAGGACGCCAGGCATCCTCCCCTAATCTCTCTTTCATAGTGATTCTTATTGAGGATTCCCGACAAAAGGGAATTCGGATCCTATTGTTGCGGTTAAGCCTACCCCATCGGATGTCAACCTGGGAAGATCCTGGATCCCATCAAAATCCACATCCTGACCGCTGAAACGTGTTCCTTCATTTCCGCCAAAAAGGAGAATCAGGGATACGTCAATGACATCATCCTGCAGAGCCCTTCCTGTAAGGCCTATTTCATCTCCATCCGGCACCAGAATCCTGCCGTCACCATCGTAATCGGTTCCGGGATTAAAATAGGTTGTAGGAAAATCGGCTGCAACATCCAAAACGTCTGCAGCCAGGTAAGTCGTCAGATTGGTGGCACTCAGTCCAAGGATATTGTTTTCATAATCCACGTCTTCAGGTTGCAAACCAAGTAAGCCTGCATAGACATCATGGTATTGTTCCAAACGGGCTTCGTAACCGGCCTGGAAAGTGGCAGCCATTTCAGCAGGGGTGGTTACGTTTTGGGCGTCCTTTACACTGGTCTGCCCATCCATATCAAATCCAAGGACTGTATTGATCCCGGGGCGTCCCATATGGTCTGCCTGAGCATAGCTTCCGGAGAAATCGGGCTCCTGCCCCATGTCACATGGTATACAGGATCCCCCACAATCCACTCCTGTTTCATCCCCATTCATGACCCCGTCAGTACAGGTTGCCATGGCAACCGGATCTATCGGATTGTCATCATTACTGCAAGCTGTGATTGCGACCAGGGCAAGCAGAACAAGGCTCCTATTTATTATCTTTGTGAGTTTCATAATTTTTTTACTTTTTAGATTATTATTATTGTTTCCTGTTGGTGGTCACCCACGTTTTGTAAACGGAAAGGCCTAAGGCATTCTGCGCTGTAGGTGTTCCTAAAAGATTGTTTGGGATCTCCACGGCTATCGACATAGTGTTGGCACCCGCAAAAGTGTTTTCAGCTTCGCCTGCAGGAAGGAATCCTTCAGGGGCCATCCCACCTTTAACCGCGTTAAACTGGAAAAAGTCAAAAAAGAAAGGGTCCTGCCTTGGGCCGGCAAACAATTTTACCCCATTATCCGTTATTTCAACAACCGCTGTGGTTGCGGAAATTGCAACGTCACCAAGCGGATTATCCGTCAGTACCTCGCTGATCAGTCCTGTTTGGACGGCAGTTCCAAAAAAGAAATACATCCTGCCATTCCGGGGGGTAGCCTGGATTACATAATCTTCCACAAGGTCCCCATCCACATCGATGTTGATCTCTGTAAGGATGTCTTCGTCAAAGGTGCCGTATGCCAGATCCGGCAGTACATCCGACTGAACGTCCACTACGAAAACTGTATTATCCGAACCTTCGGAAGGTTCAAACGCAAAAAAATCGGCAATATCCGCAGTGGTCCCCATAGAGGAGGGGGCATCAATATGGTCAGCGGCGACCAAAATACTACCGGCTGCAACCAGTGCAGCGAGTCCCCATAAAAGCTTTGTGTTTTTCATCATTATAATATTTAGAAGTTTCATTCGCCCTTACCTACGGAGATAAGATCCGAGGGTTTGGTTTTAAATGTTAAAATTTGTTAAAGGAATTAATGGATCATACATGGACTACATTATTCCAGGCAAGATTGATCCCGGCGTTATATATTGATAAGGCGTTCATCTTTATGCTAATATTTCCACTATTTTTGATGTAGCTTAAAACTACCATCAATGAACCCCTCCACAACAGGATGGATAGCCAAATTCGGGCATATTGTTAGGGATCAATCCGAAGCGTACACCACGTTTACGGAATTGTATGATGGTTTAAAAAAAACAGGGTTCATTTATGGCATCAATGTCAAAATCCCTGGGTTTATCAGCGTGGAGCATGAGCTGTCCGAAGACGAGAGGGCCAAGATAAACCTGCTTACCGGACTTAGTTATACCTATCGTTTTGTTAGGCCCGAAGAAGATTTTGACGCCTTCCTGATCTCTATCTTTAAATTTTACAAAGCCCTTGATATTGCCAAAATTTCATTTCTAAATAAAATTCTGACCGGCAAAAAAACATCGTCACAATTGGAGAAATTGATAGATTCAAGGGTTTTCCTGGAAGATAATGTCATTAGTAAAACCTTTAACCGCATCATCACTAATTCCCTGTTGTTCATTGATGTCCTGGCGTATAAAAAATACCTGGAAGGGGAAGTACCGATACGGACATATGCACAAAACCTGGAATATATCACCATCAATGTTACCTACCACACGCTTCATTCCAAGGAAAAAAATAAAAATGACAGGAAACTGGCCCAGTTATTCGGGTCTTCCCTGACCTTTATAGATGCTGAAGAACAAGATTTTGATGGTGCCTACAGGGAACAGCTGATCAACTTCCCCTCCCTCTGGGAAAAGCGATACTTCCTGGATGTGGCATGCCTTACCCTTTGGGAATATAAAACAATGGAGTACCGGGAATCCGAATTTATCTATGGTATTGGGAAGGACCTGGGTTTTTCACAGGATGAAGTGGGCATACCATTGGAGGAAATCACCTCCTTTTTCGAAAAGAATGCGGACAGGATCCCATTTTTGAATGACAGCAATTTCGCATTTCATTTTTATGACAGCATGTCAAAAGTGGTCAATAAGCTAATCCTGAGGAACAGCAAAAGGCTTCAAAAGGAGTTATCTGAAAGCAAGGAACTAATGCAGCTTATTTCCAAATCCACCGTTAAAGACCTGAGTCCGGAGGAGAAGGTAAAAATGCAAAAACATTTGTTGGATATTTTCAAAAGCATTCCGTCCCTCGCCATATTTATGCTGCCGGGCGGAGCCGTTCTCTTACCTATATTCATCAAGCTCATCCCGAAGTTACTTCCCGCATCTTTTGATGACAACAGGATCGAAAAAAAGAAGTAAATTATCGTATTTACGAACTATAAGAAAAATCTATAGCTATCTTTATAATACTATATTTCAGTAGTTTACTATACTTTATTCCAACCATAACTTAAAATCCCTTACCCGTTCCCTGCTCACGATGATTTCCTGTTCATTGAACCGGTTTAATTTAATTTTGAGTCGGGAATTGGTGTAGGATATGATATCTTTTATATGGTTGATGTTAAGATAAAATTTCCTGCTCACCCTGAAAAATACCTCGGGTTCCAAATCACCTTCCAGGTTTTCCAGGGTTGTTTCCAACAGGTAATTCCTGCCATCGGTAGTTGCAGCATACGTTCCTTTGTTTTCACTGTAAAAGCATTCTATATCTTCCGAATTGATGATCTTGATGTGCTGCCCCACCCTGGTGGTAAACCTTTTTTTATAATCCCTTTCCAGCGGATTCACCAGCAATTTTTTGATGTCGTTAAAATCGAGCGCTATTTTCCTGCTGCTCAGCTGAACCGACCTGTATTTGTCCACAGCCTTTTTGAGTTCCGTTTCATCGATAGGCTTCAGAAGGTAATCGATGCTGTTCATCTTAAAGGCCTGCAGGGCATATTCGTCATAGGCCGTAGTGAATATGATGGCACTTTTTACTTCCACGGCATCAAATATCTCAAAGCACAGCCCGTCTGATAGTTGTATATCCAGAAAAATAAGGTCCGGGTGCTCATGATCCCGGAACCATTTTACCGAATCTTCTACGGAGTGCAGCATGGTAGAAACCGCCACATTAAGCTCGGACAACAAGCGGACCATACGTCTTGCCGCCGGTTTCTCGTCTTCTATTATAATTACATCCATTGGTCTTTGTTGTTTAAAGGTTGGTAATCCACGCTAATTTTGATCCGGAGCCTGAAGCCCTTCCTCCATCATTTTGCGGATTTGTCGGGCTTCCCACCTAGCTATAAAACGCATTTTAGGACGGTAGGCAACTAAACCATGTAATAGCAAACCTATCCCCCACAGGATGGGGGTTATCAGGATGTTCAGGTTGAACCATTCCAGAAATCCGGCAGGCACTTTTGTTTCTCCATGGTTTAAAGCCTGTAACAGGTCACCACTTATGACGTACAGAATTAAATTGAAAATGCAATAAATGATGACATGGTTGTGAAAATCCTTTAACCCGGCCACCCTCTTTTTGGCGGAATCCATTCTTTTGGATACTGTTGAAAATTGTGTCATTTATTTAAATTTTTTTGCGTTTTCTTTGTCTTCCTCCATATACCTGCGAATTTGTCTTTCTTCCCAATTCTTCCCGAAAAACGGATTATATCCGTATACTTTCAAACCATGGAAAGCCAGCCCAATCCCCCAGAAGATCCATACCGCAAAACTCCCGAAGTCCCAAAAAGCCTCTTCAAAGGTTTCCTCATGATAGTAATTCCGGATCATCTTGTTGACGGTGATAAAGGTATTGACAACCAGATATATCGCTAAATGAATATAGAAGCCGCGTAAATCCTCTACCCTTTTCCGGGCCCTGTTTAATTTTTCCTGATACGGATTTTTCATGATCACCATTTATAACGTTATTATTCCCATTTGGAATGCTGCTCATCTTCCTCCATAAATTCCCTGATCTTCCGCTCTTCCCATTCCTTATTGAAGAAGGGATTCAGGTTAAATGTTCCGATTGCATGGAACAATAATCCGATGCCCCATCCGAAAGCGGCCCAGAGAAACCACATATACCGCCATTCATTGGTCCAGTAATTGATGAAGGCCAACAAGGTAATAATGATGATATAGGAGGTTAGGTTTCCATAAAATTTCTTTAGTTGGTCTACCCGTTCCCTGGCCTTGATGTATTTGTTTTCTTTTGTAAAATCTTCCATGATCCGTATTTTTAAGTATGGTTGTTGTACTGACCCAAAATTCACTATTCCCGGGCTCTTATTAAAAATTTACCATCCGAAATGTTGAATTTTAAGGATGGAATGTATAAACCCCTTCAGGCTCTGAAATTCTTTAGAAATCTTCCTTTTCCATAAGTTCCCTGATCTTTTTTTCCTCCCAGCGCTTACCCCACAAGGGATTGTACCCGTAAGCCTCCATACCGTGCATCAACACCCCAAAACCCCATCCCAGGGTTGGAAATATAACCCAGGGGAAGTCCGTGGTCTCATAGTTGAGCCAGGCTAGGCACGGTATGACGATGCAGTATGCCGTCAAATTTCCGAAAAACCCTTTGATGGCTTCTACTTTCTCTTTCGCTTTCATATAGCGCTTGTCTTCGATGTAGGCTTGTTGTGTTTCCATTGCTGATATCTTTTTAGTTAAAATAGGAAGTTGAACACTGAAATCAGTCGCCGTTTTTTGAATGGCTACTTTTCGGTCAGATAATATATCATACCGCTGTTCGATATTTTTTAACCCTACCCCACTCCCTTTTTTAACGACCTGTTTCTCCTGAAGGTTATTGCTGATGACCAACATACCATTTTCTTCGGTCACTTTGATCCAAAGGGGTTTTGTGGCAGTAACTATATTGTGCTTTACTGCGTTTTCAAGCAACAACTGGAGGGACAAGGGTACAATCCTTGCATCCGGGTTGCTGCCCATTTCCGGGATATCAAATATCAAACTATCTTCAAACCTCATTTTTAATAACTGCACATAGGTCCTGGCGAATTCGAGTTCTTCGTCTACACTTACGAGATCCTTGTTTTTCTGTTCAAGGACATATCTGTAAACTTTTGACAGGGCCGTTGTAAATTTTTGCGCCTGCTGAGGGTCTTCATCGATGAGGCTGGTAAGTACATTGAGGCTGTTGAATAAAAAATGGGGGTCCAACTGGTTCTTAAGCGCATCGAACTTGGCAGAAGCAGTACCTGCGATGATCTTTTGTTCTTTTACTTTTCCTTCCTGCCAGTGTTTGTAAAAGTAAATGGCGTGGAAAAAAATTGAAATTACCGTCGTTATCAACAGGGCAATAAAATAATATACCCCATTCTCCCCTGCAATAAACTCATTCCATCCCACGCCGGTTATGGCCATTTCAACCACCAACCGGATCAAAAAGATCCCAAGCATCGTGATTACAATACTACCAACAGCACCGGCTATGATCCTGTACCGGGCGAATTTTTTCCATTTGACCTTGTGGTTGATGTAATCGAAAAAATACATATTGAGGAAGGTGAGGCTAATGGCATACAATAGGTTATAACCAATGGTTGTCCAGAATGCCCTGTCAGCCGCAATGGATCCGCCGGATAATACTATGATCACAAGGCTTATCACCGTAAGGATCAGTGCGATCACAATACTCAACATCAATGTTTTGCCAAGGTTTTTCATAGTATATGTTTTGTTGCTTAACCCGGTGCGCTTAATTGATAGCCTGTCCCGTACTCCTGCTTTAAAATTAACAAAATTCAAGGGGATGGTACCAACCTGTTTCAAGGTATCCTTTCCCAGGGGAGGTAATGATAATGTACGTCATCCCCGACTTGTTTAAAGTACCACAAAGTTGCGCAATGGGGTGCCCCTGATCAAAAGAAAGCTGCTCAAGTGTCTGAATTAAGGACTGAACCGACAGGGAAAGGTCCGGAATGAGGATCTGAAAAACCGCAGTCCCCTTACAAGAACTGCGATATCCGGGGGCGGGAAACGGAATTTCCCTGTTACGTCTTCCTGCCGCCCAATAAACTAATGGTAAGTGCCATCAGGCCCAGCCCTATGGTAACATAGGAATTGATGTTGTCCTGGGCCTGCAGGCTCATGCCCCCAATACTGATGGAAGCTTCCGGGGCAATAAGTGTGTAGATTCCGTACCCCAGAAGTATTAACCCTGCGATTAAAAGAATGGATTTAACCGGTTTATTCATCTGATAATTTTTAGGTTTTATAAAAGTGAAGATAATCAAATATGATTTATCAGCTCCTGTTACGGGCATGTCTGCCAGCCTTTTTTAGAAGATTATTATATGCCCCGTATTTTATTTGGACAAGATGTTTTTTTAACTTTCCCTGGAAAACCAGGATTATGTACATCCCCGCACATTATAAAAACGAGAACCTCGCAGAAGTAAAGAGCTTTTTAAAGCATCATGCTTTTGGTATACTGGTGAATCAGGTGGGTGGGAAACCATGGGCCACCCATATACCATTGGAACTGGAAACAGACGAGGCAGGCCAGGATTTCCTCGTTGGACACATCGCCAAAGCCAATCCGCAGTATAGTTCCTTCCGGGAGGGTGCTACAGTTTTGTGTATCTTTAACGGGCCTCATGCCTATGTTTCTTCCTCCTGGTACCGGGATGAAGAGGTACCCACCTGGAATTACATTGCGGTACATGTTTATGGCAGCCTGCATATCCAAAAAGAAGAGGAACTGCTGGCCTCTTTATCCTCCTTAATGGATACCTATGAAAAGGATTCTCCAAACCCAGTGACCATGCAGGGCCTTTCAGGCAAAACCCTCCGGCAGGTCAAAGGTATTGTCGGATTCCGGATTCTGATAAATGAAATACAGGCTGCATACAAGCTATCACAGGGCAGGGAAAATGACCATCCTGCCATAATAGCAGCGCTCAATGCTAAAAAGGATGGCAGTGCGCTGGGCATAGCCAAGGCAATGGCCAAAGACAAAGAGGATTAAGGACAGCCTAACGGCCGTTGGCATCAGATTAGGTGGAGCCTCCCCAGCAGCGCTTCTTTATAGGATTTACTGAGCGGGATCACTTTTCTGCCTATTTCCAAATGGTTGTCCGTTACTACATCTACTTTTGACACGTTCACCATATAGGACCGGTGAACCCTCATAAAACAGGCACTTGTAAGCTCGGCATCTATCACCTTCAGGGTGCTGACCACGAGGTATTTGCCATTGCTTGTCACAATGTGGCAATAATTCCGGTCCGCTTCGATATACTGTATTTCCTCCAGCAAAAGTTTGGTCATTTTTCCGTTATGGCGCACAAATATCCGGTCGTTCAGAACTGCCAGCTCTCTATCTGTATGTTCCCGGTAACTATTCTTTCCACTAAGTTGTTCCACCGCCAGGGCTATGGTCCGTTCCAGGGTGAGCGTATTGAAGGGTTTGGATATGAAGGCCAGCGGGTGGGTGCCCCTGGCCCTGGAAAATGTAGCTTCGTCTGCGTTTGCAGATAAGTAGATAATAGCAATGTCTTCCTTTTTCTGGATGGCTCTGACGGTCTCTATTCCATCTAGTTTTCCTTTGAGGTTGATGTCCATCAGGATAATGTCAGGGCGGTTCATGGATGTGTGTACCAGCGCTTCTTCACCCCTTGACTCAATGCCGGTTACCTCATATCCCAGTTTGGTGAGTTGAAGCGAGATATTGGCGGCTATGATCATATCATCTTCTACAATCAAAATACGTGTATTCATAATCAGGCAGCTTTATATTGTTGAAATTGGATAGTGACTGAAGTTCCTTTGAACAAATTCAATTCTATTTTACCATCGAGTTGTTGTGTCAGCAATTGTATGAGTTGTGTGCCAAAACCGGTACCATGGATCATATTTTCCGGGTGCTTCCCGATACCGTTATCGGACACTGTGAGGTACAATAAGGTTCCGGTTTGCCGCAGGTCAATACTGATGAGGCCACGGCGGCAATCCGGAAATGCATATTTCATGGCATTGGTCAGCAATTCATTCACTATCAACCCTATGGGCATTGCCATATCAATATCCAATTCAAGCGGTTCCATTTTACATTCCATTTCAACCTGGTCCTCGGCACCATAGGAATGGATGAGATAGGTACCAAGATTTAAAAAATAATCCTTCATTTCGATGCTGGCCAGGCCTTTACCCTGATACAATTTTTGATGGATCATACTCATGCTGTGCACCCGGTGCTGGCTTTTGAGAATGGCCTCCGTAATGCTGGGGTCATTTATCTGCTCAGACTGAAGGGAAAGCAGCCCGGAAACGATCTCAAGGTTGTTTTTTACCCTGTGGTGGATCTCTTTCAATAAAAATTCCTTCTCCTCGTTCTGCTGTTGCAGCAATTTGTTTTTCCGGATATTGGTGCGGTATGCCTTCACCAACAAAAACAAATAAAGTACCAGAAGGAAAATAAGGGAAACCGTCAGAATTTGGGTAGTCCGCTGCTTCGTAATCTGGCCAATCTGTAATTGAATAGTGTCCTCTTTCTGTGCCACATCCAGTTCCGTCTGCAGCAATGAGATCCGATGGTCTGCCTCTGCAGTAAAGATCTCGTTCTTTAACTGGTCATAGATAGCCATGGCCTGGTATGCTTCCTGGTAACTATGATTTCCGGCATAGGCCTTGCCGAGGGTTTCATAAGCCTCACTCAAAAAATACGTATCCCCAAAGTCATCTGTGGCTACTGACAGGCTGTTTTGGAGGCTCCCGATGGAGTGATCATACCTGCCCTGGAGATATTGTAATTTGCCAATCGCCAGCCAGGATCGCATGGTCATAAAATTATTATCCAGAAGCAGGGCATATTTCAGCGCATTCCGGCCGGCTGATTCTGCTTCTTCCAGGCGGTTTAACAAGGCCAATAGGTCTACCATTGAAATGTACACATCAGAAAGGTTGTTATAGAAACCATACCGCTCCCCGATGGCCAGGGCATGTTGATAGTATGTCAGGGCTTTCTCATAGTCCTTCAGGTTGACATAGTTGTTACCTACTACATACAGGGTAAAGTCATAATCCAGGTCATTGATACCCCGGTCTTCAAAAAGGTTAAGGGATTTCAGGCCATATTCCACCCCTTTTTCAAACCTGGATTGTTTCCAGAATAGATTGCTGAGATCACTATAGGCCAGCGCCATTGCTTTTTTATCCTGGAATTGCTGACCAAGCTGTAAGGAGATCATGATATGATCCGCTGCCTTGTCCAGTTCCCCCCGTCGCTCATAAACGTACCCGAGTTGTGTATGCAGGAAGGGCAGGTCCCTTTTCAGGACCTTTTTTCTGGCATCCTCCAGGACAACTTCCGCACTATCCAGTTTTTCCATCCGCAGTAAGATAGCCCCCTGGGTAATCTGGAACCGGCCATGCCAGGCACTGTCTTTGGCATTGGCGCTCCTTAATAAGCCTTCCTCAGTATATTTTAGTGCGGTGGTAAGGTTTCGCGTATGCGAATAATAAGCGAGATCATTGAGCATCGAAAACCGAAGCGAATCCGACTTCGCCAGGAGATAGGATTCCGCAAGGGTTTGCAAGTAGGAAAAACCAAAATTATCAGTGTCCACAAATACTTTCCTGTAAGGTTTTTCGCGGGTGAAATCCACAATTTGAGCAACGGTTATCAAGCAATTCAAAAGAGAAAAGGTACACACCAGATAACTGCTTAAGAGACTGATTCTCATTAATTGTTGATTCGCATCCTGGGGGGAGGAGCCTGATAAATATACAAATTATTAGCTGGCACAGCTGTTTGGATAACTAAAAAAGGCGCTTCGGACATTAATTACCTGCATTCGTCCTAACTCCTTTGCCGGCTGACCTTAAATTCAGGTGATTTGTTCCTTGCAATGATATCGTTAACAGCCGCGTCAACCGAACCTCATCAGATGAAAACACTTTTTTACGTTGCCTGCATGTCCCTGTTTGCCGTGCAGTGCAGAAAACAGGCAGAACATCTCAACGATGCCATGGATACGGAATATAAAGAAGCACTCATCCTGGATTCCTACCAGACTTTTATTGACCATGCATGGAACCAGAAGGACATGGACAGCCTGCGGGCGGTTTCTGTTGAAAACTATACACGGACACTCAATGGTATACGGGTTGCAGGAAACCAACATGAGATGGAAGCCATAATGAAGGTTTGTTTTACAGGATTTCCGGATGGTCGCCTTTCTCTTGAAAGTGCGATGGCTAAAGATGTCCACCTGGTTACCAAATGGACCTTCAGGGGAACCAATACCGGGGTCTTTGGTGAAAACCCTCCAACAGGCAAGCGCGTGGATATAAGTGGGTTTTCGGAAATACGTTTTAACGGCATTGGCAAAATAATTCGGGAAGACATCTATTACAATGAACTCGAACTTTTACAGCAATTAGGATATACCCTGATCCCTCCCGATCTGAAATAATAAGCACTGATATAATAAGCACTGAAATATGAACCCTAAAACCAATTTAATTATGAAAACACGAAGCAGAATTTTTATGGCCTTTTTGCTGGTATGCGCCATGTTCACAAGCCAGGGGCAGGATGACAATTCCACCCAGATGTATTGGATCCACGAAGATGTGGTAAAACCAGGAATGGTTCCCCAGTATGAAGAGATCTGCAAAGAATTTACGACGAATATTAAAGAGCACAATATTCAGGACATGAATTTCATTGTATCGAACACCCTGGATAACCGATATCTATGGATCAGCCCCATCTCCAGTATCGCAGATATCGACAAACCGGTATTTAAAGACCTGGCTGAAAAAATGGGGGCTGACAACCTGAATGCTCTTTTTGCCAGAATGGATAAGTGTTACGATATTGAACATGATTATATCATTCATCTCAACAAGGAATTATCCTATATGCCCGGAGGCATTACCCAAACCCCAGAAGGACAGGATTACAGGAAATTCCATTACTTCAGTTACGCCCCCTCCAACAAGGATGCTGTAAAACAAAAGGCCATGGCTATCAAAGAAATGTTTGAGAAGAAAGGTTCCAAATTGGACTATCGAACTTACCAGAGCGGATTTGGAAACCGGGGAGGGTACTACATGGTTGCCATCGCTGCAAAGGATGCTGCAGACTATGAAGCTAAACTCACTGCGAATAATGAACTAATGGGAACGGAATGGGAAATGCTGTATAATGAATTCCTGGGTACACTGACCGATTACGAGGTAATAGAGGGATGGATGCGTCCTGATATGGCCTATTCGACAAAATAACGGGCATCCGGCAGTTGTGAAAGGTATTACGGCTTCAAAATGAGCCACACCAACCAAAAACCTGATGGGTATTCCATATGCGAATTTTGTTTCGGGGGGACATATGGATGCCCGTTGGGTTTTAAATTGAACTGATGCCACCCGTTACCTGCCGGGAAAGGTTATCCAGACCATACTTAAAGTGTTGAAAACCGGGATTGGGTGGCAACCACGCAAACAGTGGTGTCCTGGTGTAATTGCCAAAGCAGCACACCCTTACCTTTATTTGAATTCCTTATCAACTATACCCTGATTCAGGAGATGCCCATTCGATGATCGGCAGGCGAATGCTGCCCTGCTGATTCCGGCATTTCCCTATTCTATACATTGCGGGGCTCCATCCTCATTTTAGTGAACTGATTGTATACTTCTGTTTGGGAAAATCCAGTAATATTGCGGTATGGTCAGGAATATCAATATCCGAATAACCTTGGCGGAAAAGGCGCAGGGTGATGCCCTTAAATTAAAAGCATCCCGGCACCTCGGTATTCCGGAATCCGACTTTGATATCAAAGTGATCAGGGAATCTATTGATGCAAGGAAACCCAAAATATACTTCAACTATAAACTGGCAGTCTATCCCGGGGGAAAGGCACCACGAGACCAGAAGTATACCTTTCCCTACAAGGTCGTTTCGAACGCCAGGCCCATCCATATCATTGGGTTCGGGCCCGCCGGGATCTGGGCGGCCCTGAGATGCCTGGAATTGGGTTATAAACCCATTGTACTGGAGAGGGGAAAAAAGGTGCAGCAGAGGAGGCGCGACCTGAAGGCCATCAATCAGGACCATATCGTAGATCCGGATTCCAATTACTGTTTCGGGGAAGGGGGCGCAGGTACCTATTCCGATGGCAAATTGTATACCCGAAGCCTTAAACGAGGGGATATACGAAGCGTATTCGAACGATTTGTCCACCATGGTGCAAGCCGGCAGATCCTTATTGATGCGCATCCGCATATTGGAACCAATAAACTACCTAAAATTGTGGAAAATATGCGGGAGACCATCTTACAATTTGGCGGGGAGATCCATTTTAATAGCAAGGTCAGCGATCTCATTATCAAAAACAACCAACTTGTTGCACTTCAAATCCACGACGGGAGGGAGATGGCTGTCCAACGGGCCATATTGGCAACCGGGCATTCCGCCAGGGATATTTTCTATTTGCTGAATACTAAAAAAATTGCCTTGCAGGCGAAATCGTTCGCCATGGGGGTACGGGTAGAACACCCGCAACATATCATTGACAGCATTCAATACCATTGTTCCGGGGAACGGCACGAATTATTACCAGCAGCGTCCTACAGCCTTGTGCAACAGGTAAAAGACAGGGGGGTCTATTCATTTTGTATGTGCCCGGGTGGATTTATAGTGCCTGCAGCTACTTCCCCGGGGGAAGTAGTGGTGAATGGCATGTCACCTTCCAAACGAAATAACTTGTTTGCCAATTCGGGCATTGTAGTTGCCATTGATACCGATTTGGATATCCCTAAATATGAGCAATTCGGGGTGTTGAAGGGCCTGGAATATCAAAAAGACCTGGAGAGACTGGCCTTTACGGCAGGCGGCCGAAGCCAGGCCGCACCGGCCCAGCGCCTTACCGATTTTGTGGAGGGCAGGTTATCCGCAGACCTCAATCCCACCTCTTACCAGCCCGGATTGCAATCGGCCCCGCTCCATTCATTGTTACCGAGGCTTATTGGGGGAAGGCTACGTACCGGGTTCAGGGCATTCGGTGAGAAAATGAAAGGATATTATACTTTGGAAGCCAATGTAGTTGGCGTAGAGTCCCGTACCTCATCGCCGGTTACCATCCCCAGAAATTCCAGCCTGGAACATCCGGAGGTCAAAGGCCTTTTTCCCTGCGGGGAAGGCGGGGGATATGCAGGGGGTATCGTATCTGCTGCTATGGACGGGGAACGCTGTGCAGAGTCCGCAGCGGTGGGCCTGTAATTCCCGGGTTGTGAAGCAGCTGCGTTTTTAAGGTTTTTAGCTGCTGTAGTCCCTGCTTAGCTCCAGCACTAGTACTATCCCTGAAATAATTTTTGCTGCATGCTGCAGGTTTCATACATTTAAACTATTCAGCTGAACTTTTTAGCTGTGTGTTGTAAATAACCTCTAAACAATGGAACTACCTGACCAATCGTTTCGAATACCAACCATATGATAAAATTCCTGTATTGCTCTTTGCTCTTTTTATATATGTCCATTTCCCTGGCCCAGGCGCCAACCGAACTGCAACTGCTGGATATATTCGAAATGGAATATGTATCCGACCCCCAAATCTCCCCGGATGGATCCAAAATCATTTATGTGCGCAACTTTAAGGACATTATGACAGACCGGAACCTTTCCAATCTTTGGATGGTCAATTATGATGGTTCCGGTAACCGGGCCCTCACAACGGGGAACCATAATGATATATATCCAAGGTGGTCCCATGATGGTTCAAAGATCATCTATAAGTCCAATGCACGGGATGATAAAATGAAGCTCTACCTGATGTATATGGATACCCGTGAAACCATGGCCCTTACCAACACACCCCATACCCCTGGCGCAGTATCCTGGTCCCACGATGACCGGTACCTTGCGTTTACCATGTTCGTGCCCATGAATCAGGAATCCATCGTAAAACTGCCTGCAAAGCCGGAAGGGGCTACCTGGAACAAACCCCCTGTTTATATTGATAAGATGAACTACCGGGGGGATGGTGAAGGCTATTACAAAAGCGGCAATGAGCAGTTGTTTGTCTTATCCACCGACGGGGGAACCCCCCGGCAATTAACAAATACGGAAAATGACCATGGGGCACCTATCTGGTCAAAGGATGGCAAGTGGCTCTGTTTTTCCGCCAATTTGCATCCCGGGCACGACCTGGAACCCAATAATAGCGAGATCTATAGCATCACCCTTGCCGATGGTGCCATAACCCCCCTTACCAGCAGAACCGGCCCGGATTTCAGCCCTGCCCTTTCACCGGATGGAACTTCCCTGGCCTATCTGGGTTTTGATGACCGGTACCAGGGGTATCAGGTAACAAAATTATATACTATGAATACGGATGGTTCTCAGGCGCGCCTTCTGTCCGGGGACCTGGACCGGGATATTTCCGGGATAGCATGGTCTGAAGATGGAAAAAGCCTTTACTTTCAGTATGATGAAGAAGGAGACACCAAAATTGGTACCATTTCTCCAGGTGGTAAGGTAACGGAGCTTACAAAAGGACTCGGGGGTTTATCACTGGGCAGGCCCTATAATGCTGCAGCATTTTCCGTCTCCGGCAATGCCCGGATCGCTTATACTTTAGGGGGGACAGAACATCCTGCAGACCTTGCTACCTTCCATAAAGGAGAAACCAGGCGGATCACGCATTTGAATGCCGACCTGTTCTCGTTCAGGAATCTCGGGAAGGTTACCGAACTATGGTGGGAATCCTCATTTGATCAGCGAAAGGTACAGGGATGGATCGTTACCCCGCCGAATTTTGATCCGGCAAAAAAATACCCCCTGATCCTGGAAATTCACGGTGGCCCTTTTGCCAGCTATGGAATCGTGTTCTCTGCAGAAATCCAGTTGTATGCCGCCGCTGGCTATGTGGTACTGTATACAAACCCACGGGGCAGTACGGGTTACGGGGAGGAATTTGGTAACCTTATACACCATGACTATCCCAATCATGATTACGACGACCTCATGTCGGGGGTGGATGCCGTGATACAAAAAGGCTATATCGATGAACAGAACCTTTTTGTGACCGGTGGCAGCGGAGGCGGGGTGCTGACCGCGTGGATCGTTGGGAAAACCAACAGGTTCAAAGCTGCGGTTGTGGCAAAACCTGTCATCAATTGGTATAGTTTCGTCCTTTATTCTGATAGTCCGGGGTTTTTCTATAAATACTGGTTCCCGAATAAACCCTGGGAAGACCCAGCCAGTTACCTCCAAAGGTCACCCCTGACCTATGTGGGCAATGTTAAAACCCCAACAATGCTGCTGACCGGGGAAGATGATTACAGGACCCCCATTGCTGAATCGGAACAGTTTTATGCCGCCCTCAAACTCCAGCAGGTGGAGACAGCCATGGTACGGATCCCGGGCGCTTCACATGAGATTGCAGCCAAACCCAGTAACCTCATCGCAAAGGTCGCCAGCATATTGGCATGGTTTGATAAGTATAAGGGCAAATAGGCAAACATTGGTAGTTGCAAGCAGTTTCTGTTCGCGGCGGCCCGGAACAGCTGATTTGCTGAAGGGTAAGCAATAGTAAAAGAAACCCTGGCTAAGGAAAAAATTCAATTTTATGTTAAACAGACGCAGGTTCATCAGGCAGACAGCACTGGGGGGTACAGCATTAACTTTACCGCTGTTCTACTCCCATGCCAGGGGAAAATCCCAATCCTTACATATGAAAGAACTAAAACTATCCCTGGCACAATGGTCCTTGCACAGGTCACTTGAAAAAGGGGATGTCAAGGCAGCTGACTTTCCAGCAATTGCCCGGAATTCCTATGGCCTTTCAGCTGTGGAATATGTCAATAAATTTTATGCTCAGGAAGCTGGAAAGGAAGACTACTGGTTGCGGTTGAAATCCGCGGCGGATAATGAAGGTGTAAAAAACCTGTTGATCATGGTTGATAATGAAGGTTTCCTGGGAAGCACTGATGATTCGGACCGCGCTAAAGCTGTGGAAAACCACCGAAAATGGATACATGCCGCCCATATCCTGGGATGCCACTCCATCAGGGTGAATGCTTTCGGCAACGGGACCCGGGAAGCCCTGAAAGCAACCCTGACAGACGGACTTGGGAGCCTTGCCTCCCTGGGTGAAAAAGAAGGGATCCACATCCTGATCGAAAATCACGGGTTGCACACCTCCGATGCAGGATTTGTGGTGGACATCATAAAGGAAGTCAATAATCCCTTTCTGGGTACCCTGCCTGATTTTGGGAATTGGTGCCTTGATATGGAATGGGGCAGCACCCAGGGCGGAAGGTGCCTGAATACATTTGACCCCTATAAAGGCGTGGCCACGTTGTTGCCCTATGCAAAAGGTGTGAGTGCTAAATCGTACCGGTTTGATGCAGCGGGCAATGAAACACAAATCAACTACCCTGAACTCCTCCAACTGATTAAAGCATCGGATTTTAGGGGCTATATCGGGATTGAATTTGAAGGTGAATCCATGTCGGAACCGGATGGGATCATTGCTACCAAAGCGCTACTGGAAAAATTATGGGGGCAGATCGATTAATCCAGGGGCCGGATCTCAATCTCATCCCTTGTGACCACCTTGTTAGAATTCATCAGGTCATTGGCCTTTAAATTATCCTGAATGGCCAGGGCCTCGCCCGGAAAACTGTGCCATTGCAAAAAATAGGCAGCTTTCCCGGCTAGGGCTGTTATAAGCCGGAGTTCATCCCAGCTGCCCATAGCATTGCCGGAGGGGCCGGTTTCACTGACCACAAGGGTTTTGCCAAGTGATTGCAGGGAGTTGAAATCCGGAAAATCCGCGGTTGGCCCGTAATAATCCATGCCCACCAGGTCAACATAATCGGATCCCGGGTAGCAGGACGTTACCGGCGCATTCCATCTTTGAAATGGCAAAACCGAATACGTCCATATAAGGTTGTCCAATCCATAATCATCCGTAAGCGTTGCGTAGAGATCCCGCCATAGCAACTTAAATCCTTTTATAGTGGATTCCTGATCCTGGGCAGTATGGATCCCCCACCAGAATTGATCGCCGTTCATGTCAGGGAAGGGCCTCCAAATTACGGTAACCCCGGCATCCCGCAACTGTTGCAATGCTCCGGCCACGGCATCGACCTCCTTCCGGTAACATGATTTTTCTGCGCTCTCAGGGGCGGTCTTCAACAGGGATGTGAGGTTTGGTAGAACCCTGTTTTCCCCAACATTCCAATAAGCATCAACTCCCTTCTCAAACGGATTATCTGCATGCCAGCTTATAGTGACCAAACCGCCTTCATCCCAGTGTTGAACCAAGGTTTTCACAGGATAGTTGCTTCCTGAATAATTCCCGAATTCCGCTCCTGCGATACCTGCATATTTATTGGTCTTCCCGGCGAGGCGTGCTACAAAGTCCTGATAGTAATCATTGGTAAGGTCCGGGCGGTCCCCGCATTGCTGCCCTGCCACGATCTGCCCATTGGTAATCAATTCATCAAAATAGGCCAGAATGGTACCCTTATTCCTGAAATCGGAACCAGTGGATCCATCCCTGACGCTACCGGGGTCCCCTTGTTCAGGAATCGTAGCTTGAGTCGGGGGTATAAACTGATCCGCTGCTTCCCCTGGGTTGCAGGCGCTCAACAGTATCAGGGCTATGCTAAATACAAACAGTCGCATCGAATGGTCCTTTCATTTGCTATCCCAAAAATCATTCCGAAAATTACCGGGCAACCAACGACTTGCATCCCCGGCAGGGTTCCTCCCCGCGCCAGTCACAGGTTTACGGTTTAGTTGCAGGTTGCAGGGGATTATGGTAATTTTAAAGTACTGTATCGGTCCCCATTCTTTTTCCTGCTACCCGGGATTAAAAAATAGGATGAATGGCAGGGCAGTTCCAGCATTCTTTAAATCATTGGTTATGAAGAAATCCGGCAATCCTGAAGTCCGACAGGCCACAATCATTGCTTATGAGGACAGGCATCAACCTTATTTTAAAAGCCTGAATGAAGCCTGGATACGACACTATTTCAAAATGGAACCTTTGGATTACCAGGCACTGGACCACCCAAGGGAATATATCCTGGATCCGGGGGGCCATATCCTGGTTGCCCTGTATGATGGAGAACCAGCAGGCGTTTGTGCCCTGATCAAATCCCAACATCCGGAATATGATTATGAACTTGCAAAGATGGGAGTGTCTCCTAAGGCTCGGGGGAAGGGTATTGGCCGGATGCTTGGTAATGCAGTGATTGAAAAAGGTAGGTCCCTGGGAGCCGGTAAGATCTACCTTGAAAGCAATACAGTGCTGGAACCGGCGATTGCCCTTTATCGCAAATTAGGATTCAGGGAGGTTGAAGCTAAGCCTTCTCCCTATAAGCGCAGTAATATACAAATGGAACTGATCCTGTAAAAAAGGGCAAATCCTGACTTGTTAAAGAATATATTATATTTCTTCCGTCAGCCAGGCCTTCATCATCCAGACCGTTTTTTCCTGTTCCGTTATAAAATCGCTCATCATGGCATTTGTTCCCTCATCATTGGCTTCTGCTGAAGCATCCAGGATGCGCCTTTCAATAACCAATAACTCCTTCAGGGAATCAACGATCAGCCGAATGGCTTTTTCATCGGCTGTAATATTTTTTCCAACCGGTACGCCCTTATGAGCCATATAATCTTCAAAGGTGTGCAGTGGTACTCCACCGAGTGTAAGGATACGCTCGGCAATTTCGTCAACCTTCATGTTGGCGTCGGTATATAATTCTTCAAATTTCGGATGTAGGTCGAAAAATCGTTTCCCCTTTATGTTCCAGTGGATCCCCCTTAAATTTTGATAATACCGTTGAAAATTTGCAAGCAATATATTAAGGTCTTCACTTAGTGCGGTTGAGTTCTGGGTACTAAGCCCAATGCTATTCATTTTCATGTGTTCTAAATTAGTATTCTGTATAAATTTATCATATATAAATTGAAATATCAATAAATTTAATTGATAGTTTTTATACATTTATTGGTGGAAATTATAACCCGATGACGATAACCCAATTACAATATGTACTGGCTGTTGCAGAATACCGGAACTTTACCCTTGCAGCCGAAAAGAGCTTTGTTACCCAGCCCACGTTGAGCATGCAGGTCCAGAAGTTGGAGGATGAACTGGATATCCTGATCTTCGACCGGAGCAAAAAACCGATATCCATAACGGAGGCTGGTAAAAAAATAGTGGCACAGGCCAAAAATATAGTATATGAAGCCGAGCGGATCAAGGACATTGTAGACCAGGAAAAAGGATTTATAGGGGGGCAGTATACCCTGGGCATCATCCCCACTATTATGCCTACCCTGCTGCCTATGTTCCTGAAGGCTTTTATAAAGAAATACCCAAAGGTCACCCTTATCATTAAGGAGCAGAGTACGGAAAGCCTGATCCGGAACATTCAGGCCGGCCATCTGGATGCGGGCATTGCGGCAACCCCTCTGGAGATCGAATTTATTAAGGAAAGACCATTATATTATGAACCTTTCGTGGGTTATGTACCTCTAAACCATCGGTTAAGCAGCCGGGATAAACTGAGCCGGGACGATTTGGATATCAGTGATATTTTATTACTCCAGGATGGGCATTGTTTCAGGGAAGGGGTGATCAATTTATGCAAATCCACCAAAAATCATCCGGACGATCATTTTCAACTGCATAGCGGCAGTTTTGAAACGATGGTTAACCTGGCCGATGAAGGCCTGGGGATGACACTTCTCCCCTACCTGAATACCCTGGAACTGGATCCGCAGAAAAATAAGAGTCTTAAATTCTTCCAGGATCCACCGCCGGCCCGGGAAGTGAGTCTTATTTACCATAAGAAGGAGTTGAAAATCCAGATCACAGAAGCCCTGCAGGGAGTTATTTCAGGAATCGTGAGGGGTGCCATTGCCTTCCAGGATGTAAAGATCATCAGTCCTGTGGGCAAAAAGTAATGGTTTCATCCACTCACCCGGGATTGAATGGTTGGCGGTTAAACTTAACTATAAAGGCTTTCTCATGGAGAATTTCAGATAAAATTGCAGGGAGGTTTGATACAAATGCCACGGCGGTTTTGATTGAGGATTACCTTATGGAAAGACATCCCGGCTCAGGTAACAAAATAGCAATCCTGTAACCCGTGAAAACAGAAAATGGCCACCTGAAGGCAGCCATTTTACTAGTCTTTTAAGTAAACCAAACTCGGTCGTAATTCCGGTTTGTCGGTGATGAACTGCAACAACCAGCGTTTTAATTCTTCAATTTCCGAAGGTAAAAGTCTGGATATCGCCTTTTTCAGTTCTTTGCTGAATAATTTAGCATCAAAACTTACTTTTTGGAGGACAGTTTTAGTATACTCCAACATAGCTCTAGCCATATTCTCAGATTATTTTAGTTAGATGTTATAACGAATTTAACCAAAAAATGGTATATAATAGTATCCGGGATCCGTTAAAATATGGATAAATTCATGTTAAATTAGGTCACCGGAAACTTTGCTCAATTAAATCCATTTGAAACTATTCGTATTTTGGTTACATATAATACTGATTATCATATCATTGGTATCTTGCAGCACGCAAAAGTACCCTGCTCTGGCCAGGGAAATCGAACGGGCTATAAATCCAGAATTTTTTAGCAATCACTTTACAGGCATCCTGGTATATGACCCCCAATCCCGGGATACGCTATATCGTTTAAACAGTCAGAGGTATTTTACACCAGCAAGCAATACCAAAATATTCACCCTTTATACCGCCCTGGAACTACTCCCCAAAAACCTTCCCGTACTTCAGTACTCGGTACGGTCCGACACACTTTTTTTTGAGGGTATGGGAGATGGAACCCAATTACATCCCTATTTTCAGGACAGTACTGCCATCCAATTTTTAAAGGGGTACCCCCATCTGGCATTTTACCCGGCAAATTTCCAGGAAGACAAGTTTGGCCCGGGCTGGGCCTGGGAGGATTACGAAAGCGGTTATGCACCTGAAAGAAGTGCATTACCTTTATATGGCAATGTGGCAAAAATATCCAACCTTCCTTCCTTTACTGTGCAGCCAGCGTTCTTTACGGACAGCATTGTGAGGATAAGTTACCGAAACGCCCGCAAGCCGGACCACAATCGCTTTTTCTTTGATAGCGGCCGCAGCGATACAATCGAAATCCCATTCAGGACAGACAGTACCCTTATCAAAGCCCTTCTGGAAAGGGCCCTGGGCAAACGTGTGACCGTTACCAGCAGCATGCCTCCCGTTGAAAAAAGGGTATTATATGGGGTTGTTGCAGATTCGGTATATCAGCGGATGATGCAGCAAAGTGATAACTTTCTGGCAGAGCAATTACTGATACAGGCATCTTCTACGCTTTCGGATACCCTCAGCAGCGCTACTGTGCGCGAATATATCCTTAAGAACCAGTTAGCAGGCCTCCGGCAACCCCCGCGATGGGTGGATGGTTCCGGCCTCTCCCGGTATAACCTGTTCACACCGGAATCCCTGGTGGCCGTACTTGCCGAATTATATAGGGAAATTCCGTCAAAACGACTGTTTGCCCTGATGGCGGCCGGCGGGGTATCCGGAACACTGGAAGATTGGTATCCCGGGAATCCCGACCCCTACCTGTTTGCCAAAACAGGAACCCTGGGCAATAACCATTGTGTCAGCGGTTACCTGGTTACCCGATCCGGGAAAACCCTGATCTTCAGTTTTATGAACAACCATTTTACCGTTCCCACAGCTGTGATCAAACAACAGATGCAGCTTGTATTTGAATGGATGAGGGACCATTATTGAAAACGCAAGTTCCCGATTACGGGCCGTAAGGATTTAGTCGCTGTCTATCAATAAATTGTGGATTTGGGCGTATTGCAACAGCATGATAGTCTTGGCATCCCTGATAGCTCCGGCTCCAATCATTTCAATGGCCTTTTCAAAGGTATATTCCAGGACTTCGATATTTTCGGTCTCGTGGGATGAACCGCCACCCTCTCCTATTTTCATTTTTGCCTCATATTCCCCCACAAAGAAATAGAGGATTTCCGTAACGGAACCGGGAGACATATAGGCCTCGAAGACCTTGCGGACCTTCCGTATCTTATACCCGGTTTCTTCGGCTACTTCCTTGCGGATACAATCCTCCGGGTTATCACCGTCCAGCAGTCCGGCACACACTTCGATCATCATCCCATTTTTATTGCCATTGACATAGGTAGGCATCCGGAACTGCCGGGTAAGCACTATGGTGCCTTTGCGGCGGTTATATAACAAAATAGCTGCCCCATTTCCCCGGTCATAGGCTTCCCTGTGCTGTTTCTCCCATCTGCCATCTTCTTTCAGGTAGTCATAGGTATATTTATTGAGGACATACCAGTTATCTGACAGTATCTCTTTTTCAACATTTTTGATGTTCCCGTTTTTCATAAAGGGTTTCTTATACTATGACGATAAAGATACTTTTAAATGTTATGGTAAAAACCATTCAAACCGTTATCGCCCTGTTGAGCCACCGCCGGAAGGGCAGCATTTCCCTGTAGACTTGAATCGCCTGGTCCATAAAATTGGGCTGGGTTACAGCATCCTCCGAAAACCGGTGGACCACGGCAAAGGTTTTATTGCGGAGGAGGTCTATATGGGGGTGGTCCGAAGCATAGCCTTTTGGAGTGGTCTTTAGCTTCCCATCAGGATAGAGGCCTCCAAAGGCAGCTTTGAAAGACGGCTTCTGCAGAATATTTAGCAGCACATCCCCTTCATAATCAATGGCATCCCGTACACTGCGTAAAACTTTCGGCCCGGGACGCCACAACCCCCCGGCACAGAGGGACTCCCGGAAACCGATTTCAATATAGAAATCGCCCGTATCAGGGGCCTTATCCAAACCTGCCCCGAAATGGTTCTTATATACCGGCTTATGGGGATGGAACATGAGGTTATTATTGATGCGGTTGATAGCTTTCTTACCCGGCGTATGAAAATAATCCTTGTCAATACCCGCCAGGGAACGATCAAGCTGGTCGAGCCACTCGATAAACTCATCCCTCACTACCTTATACCGGTCCCGGTGATCATCCATCCACGCCGTATGGTTATTCTCATCCAGGTCTCTCAGAAATTGCAATAGTTTCTCAAAATTCATACACATCATCCAATTTGGGTAAGCAGAAGTCAGGGGCGGCTACTACACAATCCCGGGAATTGCAAGGGGATTAAAAACGGTTGTCCCCGTCCAGGATATTTCCCAAACCTCCCAGGATACTGCCCTCCCCCTTGTCTTTTCCGCCGCCTTTTGGGGCTGCCGCCCATACCCTTCCGGCCAAACGGCTAAATGGCAGGGATTGAACATACACGGTTCCAGGCCCACGCAGGCTGGCAAAGAAGAGGCCTTCCCCTCCAAAAACCGTATTTTTTATACCCCCTACGAATTCGATATCATAATCAACCTCCCCGGTAAATCCAACGATGCATCCGGTATCTACTTTAAGGACCTCCCCCGGGCCCAATTCCCTTTTTGCAAGGGTACCCCCGGCATGGACAAAAGCCATACCATCCCCTTCCAGTTTTTGCATAATGAATCCTTCGCCCCCAAATAATCCCCTGCCAAGGCGTTTTGAGAATTCAATGCCGATAGACACCCCCTGGGCAGCGCATAAAAAGGCATCCTTCTGACAAATAAATTTCCCCTGCTTCTCAGAAAGGTCTACCGCCAGGATCTTCCCGGGGTACGGGGAGGCAAAACTCACTTTTTTTCTGTGTTGGCCTACATTCAGAAAGGCGGTCATAAACAGGCTTTCACCGGTGAGGATCCGTTTCCCGGCAGAAAAGATCTTGCCCAGGACACTGTTGTCCTGGTTAGACCCATCCCCGAAGATGGTATCCATCTTGATGTCGGAATCCATCATCATAAAACTCCCGGCCTCAGCCACAACGGCCTCCCGGGGATCCAATTCAATTTCCACATATTGCATTTCTTCTCCGTAAATGTGATAGTCTATTTCATGTGCGTTCATGATCTTTATTTTTGATTGTTATTTACTTGTTATACCTGTTTCTCCATAGGTCTTATACACCGGGATAATGTTACATCCGGCTCTGCTGTTGTAGCACAGATTCTGCCACTTTTTCAGGGCCGGTGTCCCGCCCGGCAATCGCTTCCCATAGGGCGGATGCCATATCCCACAAAGGAAAAGCGCTAATCGACGCTGTGGCAACCTCCTCCGCATGGGAGCGGTTAATTTTCAGGATTTCAGTTTAAGGGTCCACTGGAAATTAAATACAGAGACCACTATTCCGGATTCGTTGATACCGGTGGATTTCATCCAGAGGGTCTCCCCTTCCCCTGTCTCGATTGTTTTTTGAAGTGCGGCTCCTACCAGGTCCCCGTCTTCACAGGTAAAGGTGATCTTTCCGGTCGCTTTTTTGGTAAAATTAGCATTGTTGCCCGCCACCAGCATGGAAACATTATGGCCTGTAGCCCTTATCTGATCTATTACCAGCGTACCTGTACTGAATTCGGCTGCCATACCCTGCACGGCCCAGAACATGGAGTTGAAAGGATTCTGGTTGATCCACCTGTGGCGTACGGTCACCACGGACCTGTGATGGTCTAGATATTTTAGGCGCACCCCGCACCACCATGCAGCCGGGAGTTTAAAAAAGGTAAAAGTGTTGAAAGTACTGGTCTTGCTCGCCATTCAGGGACTATTTTTCCTAAAAGTATTGAAAATTGTTGAGCTATCAAGTGTTAATATTTTGTTAATAATTAGTACTGGGTTTTGCATATTACCTTTTTAAAGATATATATTTGTATAAGAAACTAATATGCCATGACAGAGACCTTGACCAAACACGAAAAAAATTTGTCGGCCATCATCCATGCCTCCACTTTCAGCCGGTTTCTATTTCCCTTTGGAAATTTTTTAATTCCGCTGGTTTTATGGATGGCCAACAAAAAGGAATACGCTTTTGTAGACTACAATGGAAAGCAGGCCCTTAACTTTCAGATAAGCCTCCTGCTGTACTCCATTGTCCTGGGGCTTGTATCCGTTCCATTCTTTCTGGGGTTTCTGCCGGATATTTTCGAAGGAGGGCTCGTAAATTTCAGGCACTGGGACGATTTAAACTCCTTTAATTTTCACTGGGACAGTGACGATTTCCGGATAGGCCGGTTTTGGCCCCTGGGAATTGCCGGCCTCATACAAGTGGCTCTTATTGTTATCAACATCGTGTATACCATTCTGGCCACTATCCGTACCAGTGAAGGGCAGACATTCTGGTATCCCATAACCATTAAATTCATCAAATAATGAACTACACCAGCCATTTACTCGTTGCGTTTGCCTGCATCCTCTGCCTGTCTGGCGGCCATGCCCAGGTACCAACGGAATCTGAACTATATGTAACCTTACAGGCCAGGGACAGCCTGCTTTTCCATGCTGCATTTGATGCCTGCGATCCGGTTACCATGCGTTCGCTATTTACGGAAGATTTTGAATTTTACCATGACAAGGGCGGGTTTACAGAAGGGAGGGAAGCCTTCCTTAAGCCGGTGGAAGCCCAGTGCAGCCAGCGGGATCCGGAAGCCCTTCAACCTGCCAAGCGGATCCTGGTGCCGGGGAGTTTGGAGGTCTTTCCCCTGTATAAGGATGGGGAATTATACGGTGCTGTGCAACACGGTATCCACCACTTTGAATTTCTTGACGACAAAAAGCTTTATCAAAAAGGGGATATCGCCCGGTTTACGCATGTCTGGGTCCGGGACGGAAAGGAGTGGAAAATCAAAAGGGAATTAAGTTACGACCACCATAGCCAGGAAATGAAGTGACCGGGGGTGCTCATCACACTGTTTAATCCGGAAACTAATCATCACAAAGGGAGTTTATTCATCAATCAACAAAAACAATGAACCATCAAAAAGCGAACAGTTAACCCAATGCCCTGAGTTTATCGGCATTTAAAGATGTAAGAAATTATGAATATAGAAAACACAAAAGCGCAGATGCGAAAAGGGGTCCTGGAATACTGCATCCTTTCCATTATAAATGGCGAAGACAAGTATGCATCGGAGATCCTGGAAACCCTGAAAGACGCAAAGATGCTGGTAGTGGAGGGGACCATATATCCCTTGCTGACCAGACTGAAGAATGCAGGCTTGCTCAATTACCGTTGGGAAGAATCAACTTCAGGCCCGCCGAGGAAGTATTATACCCTCACAGAGACAGGTATCCTTTTCCTGAAGGAACTCAATATAACATGGGATGAACTAAGGGGGGCCGTGAATTTGGTTACCAACACTAAAAACAACTAACAATGAATAAGACAGTCAATATAAATCTCGCCAATATCCTTTTTCATATAGATGAGAAGGCATTTCACAAATTACAACGCTACCTGGAATCCATAAAAAGATCATTCTCAGGAACAGCCGGCAGCGATGAGATCATTGCAGACATAGAAGCACGCATTGCAGAACTCTTCCAGGAAAAAATGGAAAATGACCGGCAGGTCATCACCGATAAGGAAGTTGATGAAGTCATTACCGTAATGGGGCAACCCGAAGATTATATGGTTGACTCTGACATTTTTGATGACGAAAGCCGTTCAACCGAAGCACCCAGGGCAAGGGTAAAGAAATTGTACCGGGATATGGACCATAAATATATCGGTGGTGTCTGTGCCGGTTTGGAACATTACCTCGCCTTTGATGCTTTATGGATCCGTCTCATCTTTATTCTGCTGGGCGTATTTACTGGATTCGGGTTCATAGCCTATATCCTGTTATGGATCCTGGTTCCCGAAGCAAGAACGACCTCCCAAAAATTGGATATGACCGGGGAACCGGTCAATATCAGCAATATTGAGCGGAAGGTGAAGGAAGGAATTGAAGATGTTGCGGAAAGCATAAAAAATGTGGACTACAATAAGGTTAAAAGCAGTGGGCGAACTTTTTTTGATGCTTTGGGTGATATCATTATGTTCCTGTTCAAGGTGATCGGTAAATTTATCGGTATCCTGCTCATCATCATTGGCGCCGCTACCCTGATAGGGTTGTTTATCGGATTATTTTCTGTAGGGGTCCTTGGGGTGATTGACATCCCGGGCATGGCATTCTATGATATGGTGAATTCAACAGATGTTCCGGTATGGGTCATTTCCCTGCTGACATTTTTCGCTGTGGGTATCCCCTTTTTCTTCGTGTTGTACCTCGGGCTGAAAATATTGGTCAACAATCTTAACTCCATAGGGAATATTGCAAAATTTTCCCTCCTTGGCCTATGGCTGCTGGCCATCATCGGGCTGACCGTCCTGGGTATCCAGCAAGCCTCGGCCCATGCCTTTACCGGGAGTACAACCATTAAAAAACCCTTGTATTTCCCGGCTGGGGTGGATACCCTCCGGGTTCGCCTTCAATCCAGCGAGCTGTATGAAGACCAGGAAAATGTTGGCATCAACGGTATGACGATTACCCGGGATGAACAGGGACAAAGGCTTTTGTTTACAGACAATGTGCGTTTTGATATAAAAAAATCAGCTGATTCCCTGGCCCATATCCATATTCGCAAGGATGCCGATGGAAGTTCGTTTGAAAATGCCCGTGAACGTGCCGCTGAAATTATGTATTCCTATAATCTGGAAGGTAATAACCTTACTCTGGATAACTACCTGACCACCGAAATACAGAACAAGGTCCGGGATCAGGATGTAAGGGTAACCCTATATGTCCCCGAGGGTACCGTACTGTTACTGGACCAAAGTGCCAGGCACCATATAGGGAGGTCTACACGCTATGACGGGGACATGTACCGGAGCGAAATGGTAGACCACTACTGGTCCATGCAATCTACCGGGGAACTCCGATGCCTCGATTGCCCGGAGAATTTGGACGATACCAACGGGGATGCAAATGGAGACGGGCGCATTATTATCAACGAGGATGGTGTGGATATTGATATAAAGGACAACGGGGACACCTTCAAATTGAATATTGATGAAGACGGGGTACGAATCAAAACAAAGGAAAATAGATAAAATAGTACGACTCAAGTCCGCAATTATACAGTTCAGTCATTTTAATGTGTAAAACCAGCCGGTAATCAGCAAATTTATTCCATCAAATAAACCTTTACAAACTATGTGACTTCCGTTGGATGCAATAATAATGGAAGGGACAACTTAAAAAACAACAATCATGACAACACTAGCAAAAATCACAATTGCCCTCTTAATGGCACTTTTTCTTTCTTCCTGTGCCTTTGATATGAATTTCGGAGAGGGCAGGAAAGGGAATGGGGAGGTCACCAGGGACCAACGTGAAATTACAGAAGAATTTACTGCGGTATCTGCTTCCGAAGGTTTGGATGTATATGTAACCCAGGGTGACAATTTTGAAATTACGGTGGAGGCTGATGAAAATATCATCGACTTGATCGGTACGGATATGACTGACGGCAAACTTAAAATTCACGCAATAGAGAACATTGGAAGGGCGACCAAGAAAATTTACGTTTCCCTTCCGCACATAACTTCCCTGAAGAGTTCCAGCGGCGCAGACCTGCTCGTCCAAAATCCCGTTAAGGCAGATAAAATATCGCTTGATGCCAGCAGTGGATCCGATCTGGAGATTGAGCTCACAGCGGATGAGATCTCCGCCGATACAAGCAGTGGTGCGGATATCAAAATTTCAGGGGAGGCCAATCTTTTTTATGCCAATGCAAGCAGTGGCTCCAACATCAAGGCACGGGACCTAAGGGTGAATACCTGCCATGCTGATGCAAGCAGTGGTGCAGACATATCTGTAAATGTTTCCGAATCGCTTGTAGCAGACGCAAGCAGCGGTGCCGATATATCTTACACAGGGGAGGCTTCCGTGCAAAAGAAAAAATCAGTTTCAGGCAGCGTTCATAAGTACTAGCAAACATACCACCCTAAGGCGGGCGACCCCGGTATTCCGATGGCAATCGGGATGGCGGGGTTCTGATTTTTTTATCAATACCGTTTGCCTATATTAGTGCAAATTAATCGTAGATGCAGCTATCATTAAAAAAATTTGTACTCCCGCTGAAACACACTTTCAGTATATCCAGGGAATCCTATGATTTCCAGGATTCGTTGGTAGTGAGCCTTGCGCTAAACGGTACTACCGGTTATGGTGAATCAACCGCGAACCCTTATTATCACGTCTCCTGTGAGGGTATGCAGGCTGAAATCGAGGCCATAAGACCGCTTATTGAATCTTTTCCCTTTGACAAACCGGAAGGTTTCCATGAATTCCTTCGCGATAAAGGCGTGGGCAACTTTTCGATGTGCGCTTTAGACCTGGCGGCACATGACCTCTATGGGAAACTGTTGGGGAAGCCCCTGTATGAAACATGGGGAACTTCAGTTGATACTTACCCTGTAACAAACTATACCATCGGAATAGACAGCATCGACAAGATGGTAGCAAAGATGCAGGAGACACCCTGGCCGATATACAAGATCAAATTAGGGACAGAAAGTGATGTTGCTATTGTCCGCGAACTGCGAAAGCATACAGATGCCGTTTTCCGGATCGATGCTAATTGCGCCTGGACGGTAAAGGAGACCATTTCCAATGCCCGGATATTAAAGGAATTGGGGGTGGAATTTTTGGAACAGCCCCTGAAAGCCTCGGACTGGGCGGGGATGGAAAGGGTGCTTCACCACAGTGTCCTTCCTGTGATAGCCGATGAAAGTTGCATTGAGGAACAGGATGTGGAGAAATGCGCACTTCATTTTAATGGGATAAATATAAAGTTGAGCAAATGCGGCGGCCTTACCCCTGCCCTGCGAATGATCCAAAAAGGAAAAGACCTGGGGCTGAAAGTCATGGTGGGCTGTATGACGGAATCTACCGTCGGTATTTCTGCCATTGCCCAATTGCTACCACAGCTTGATTATGTAGATATGGACGGTGCCATGCTCCTTGCTTCCGATATTGCAGACGGGGTTAAGATCCTTGATTCCGGTAAGGTGGTATTCCCACAAACAGGCGGGAGCGGGGTAAGCTTACGGGCATGACATTCAACCTGGATACTTACCCGGGCCGGGAAATCAGTATCGGTCATAAAAAATACCTTTATTTTGGGGGTACTGCCTACCTGGGTTTGCAGACCGACGAAGACTTCCAACAGCTTTTCATCCGGAACATCATGATGTACGGGACCAATTACGGTGCATCCAGGAAATCCAATGTCCGACTCACCATTTACGAGGATGCGGAAAAGTTCCTGGCCTCCTGGACAGGCTGTGAGGCGGCACTCACCATTTCATCTGGCTACCTGGCCGGGCAATTGGTATGCAGCCATTTCAACAGTGAACAATACCGGTTTTTCCATACTCCAAATAGCCATTCGGCCCTTTTCCTGCCTGCAAACGCCAAAGACAGGGTAAAATCCTATGTCACCTATACTTCATTGAATAGCGCCCTGCGTGAACACCTGGTACGGCATAAAGGGATAACGCCTGTTGTTTGCCTGGATTCCATAGATTTTTCGGGTGCAAACTTTCCAGACTTCGAAGGTCTCCGTTCCCTGCCGCTAAACGAATTGATTATCGTTGCGGATGATTCCCACGGGATTGGTATCGCAGGCCGGAATGGGAACGGGGTTTTTTCGATCCTTGGGGGATTAGGGGCGAAAGAGGTGATGGTATGCTGTTCGCTGGGGAAAGCACTGGGGATACAGGGCGGTGCTCTGTTAGGGACTAAAAGCCGTATCACTGCCATTTCGGAATCGGACCTCTTCGGAGGTGCAAGTCCGGCCGCCCCTGCCTTTATGGCGACCCTGATCGGCAGCCACGGAATGGTGGTGCAAAAATTGCGGATCCTGGAGCTCCATATGCAAGTGGCAGCCACCGCTATAAAAGCGGGATTGAAGCTCAGTCAAGTCGCGGGGCACCCAACTTACAGTTATGCCGACCCCGGTTTAACAAAACACCTTGAAAATAATGGGATTATTATTACAGATTTTTCCTACCCTTCTGAAGGTGCAGGGCGTACAAGTAGAATCGTAATTACGGCATCTCATACCCGGGAAGATATTCTGGAACTCTCTAAGGCCCTGAATGCCTATTTTCAGGATACATTTTAAATTTCACATCCCTTTTAGTACCGCTGCACAAATAAATTATAAAGGGCATGTGCATACCAAAAAAATTCGTAACTTTTAACAAGAAATTTAAAAATACACAACCATGAAAAAACTCCTCGGCTTGGTTATTCTGATGTTGATATTTGTATCCGCTTCCAATTTTAATGTTGTTAAACCACAATCAAAGGCATCGATTGAAGGGACCTGGGAGCTTGCAAGCAGGCACAATTATGATGGTACTGATATCATAGATACTATCCCCGCGACAGCTGGGTACAGGCAAATCAAAATGTATTACAATGGGAAGGTCATGTGGACCCGTTTCGTCCCTGCGGATTCGATAGAATGGTTCGGATACGGATCCTATACCATATCAGACAGTACCCTTACCGAAAAATTGGAGTATATGTCTGCTTCCATGCTAAAAATAGCGAATGATAATATGATATGGGAAATGGAACTGATTCTTACTGACAGTACATTTACACAGATCTTTACTGATGAAGATGGCAGCCGCATCTCTTCGGAGAGTTATAAACGACTGAATTGAGGCTGAGGCCACTGAATACTATTTAAAAATTGGAATCATGGCTGATCCCGTGCCTCACCCGAAACCGCTTAGGCGGTATCGACCTCTCCAGAGGAGAGGTGAAATCGGAAGCCCAGCGGAATTGCTTGATTAATTGCCGGTACGGCTTACGCCACCTCATGGGGGGTTTCTATTGATGCCAGGTACCGTTCTGCATCCAGGGCTGCCATGCACCCGGTGCCCGCTGCTGTTACAGCCTGCCTGTATTCCTTATCCTGCACATCGCCGCTGGCAAATACACCGGGTTTTGTAGTTCTGGTCGATTTTCCCTTGGTAACCACGTAGCCCGTATCATCCATTTGTAATTGTCCTTTAAAAATGGCCGTATTGGGTGTATGGCCTATTGCGACAAAAAACCCGGTTATCTCTATCTCTTCCTTTTCCCCAGTCTGGTTGTTGACCATACGCAATCCTTCCACCACCTGCTCTCCCAGGATCTCGTCCACCTGGGTGTTGTATCGTATTTCTATATTCTTTAAACTCTCTACGCGGTGCTGCATGGCCTTGGACGCCCTCATGCTGTCTTTCCGCACCAACATGGTTACCTTATTGCAAATATTGGCAAGGTAGGAGGCCTCTTCTGCCGCAGTATCTCCCCCGCCCACAATGGCAACATCCTGCCCTTTGTAGAAAAATCCGTCACACACCGCGCAGGCAGACACCCCCCCACCCCGTAAACGTTGTTCACTTGGAATGTTCAGATATTTTGCTGTTGCCCCGGTAGCAATGATAACGGTTTCCGCTTCCACCTCCTTTGAATCATCAATAGTGACTTTATGGATCCCCCCTGCTTCATCGCTGAAATCCACAGCAGTAGCCATGCCAATGCGCACTTCAGTACCGAAACGTTCTGCCTGTTTTTGCAGGTCAACCATCATTGCGGGACCTTCCACCCCATCAGGATAACCCGGAAAGTTATCTACCTCTGTTGTTGTCGTCAATTGTCCCCCGGGTTCCATCCCGGTATATATTACAGGCTTAAGGTCAGCGCGGGCCGCATATATGGCAGCCGTATAACCGGCCGGGCCTGAACCAAGGATGAGGGTTTTTATTCGTTCTGTTTTTTCAGACATAATCAGTTTTTCACAATAAATACTAGGCTGTAAAAGTAGGATTTTTACTTATTTCCTTACACCCAAAGTTATTAAAAGTTATTATGATGCCATTGCCACTGAATATGGACTTTCATTTCCCTTTCTGTATCATATCCAGGCTTGCAACCGTTCGGAAACCCAGATGTTCCAGGGAGGAATCGATACTGGTAGCCATGCGGGCAGACGCCCGGTAGCTGGCGCAATAGGAAGCATTGCACAGAAATGACCCTCCTTTGATCACCTTTTCTACTGCATACGGGTTTCCGGCGTTATATGCGGTTTCAGCCCCGGACGGATTGACAGAAATACCGGCCTTATTCAATTCGTTATAGTAATTGCTGTGATACCAGTCGCCAGTCCATTCCCACACGTTACCAGCCATGTCAAACAACCCGAATGCATTTGGGGGATATGATTTTACAGGTGCCCTTCCTTCAAAACCATCCGAAAGGTCATTGGTAACCGGGAATTCGCCGTTCCAGCTATTCGCCATCCTGGCTAATTGGGCGGAATCATTTCCCCAGCTATACACTTGTCCATATTTTCCGCCCCGGGCAGCGTACTCCCATTCAGCCTCCGTGGGCAAACGCCTCCCTGCCCAGTGGCAATAAGCTTGTGCATCCTCAAATGCTATATGAACAACCGGATATGCCTCTTTTCCAACTATAGAACTCGCAGGGCCGTCCGGATGTTTCCAACTGGCTCCAACGGTCCATTGCCACCATTGGGAAAAGTCATAGAGGTTCTGGACGCTGGTTGCGGATTTTTTAAAGACCAGGGACCCCGGCTGCAGTATGGAATCATGGGGTTTCGCTGTCCCTTCGGGAAGTTGTTTTTGTATCTCTCCCCAAATAATTTCCTGCTCCGCGATAGTTTTATAGGCGGTTTCGTTTACAAATTCGGCAAACTGGGCATTGGTCACCTCGTGGATATCCATAAAGAACCCGTCTACAGCTACTTTGTGGGTTGGCTTTTCATGGGACATGGCCATGTGGTCATCCGCCAGGGCACCCCGATAGAATTCCCCTCCGGGGATCCAAACCATGTTTTCCGGCACCTGTGTACCCTCCGGTAATTGACGGAGGAGGGATACCTTCCGGTTTTCTTCCCTGGGAAAATTCTCCGGGACAGCAGATCCCTTCTCCTGTTTGCATCCAAGCTTGAAAAAGGCCAATAAGAAGAAACAGTACCAGCTGGGGGAAAAGTTTTTACGGCCCTTCGTCATATTCCGTGGTATAAATTATGATTTGTAAAGTTATTTTATATCTTCATATAATCAATAGGATACACATGAAAAACCCGTATTACACCTTTATTATTTGTATTGGCCTTTTGCTGTCATTCGTGGCCTGCAAGGAGAATAAACCAAATAAAACGGGGGGTATCCCAATAGAAAAGACAATGGCCGATACCACCTTATCCGGTTTAAACTTTAAAGATTTTACGGATACCCTGGATGGTATCCCGATTCAGCTCTATGTGCTCAGGAATAAAAATGGCATGGAGGCAACCTTTACAAATTACGGGCAACGCCTGGTTTCCCTGATGGTCCCGGACCGTAATGACAAACTATCTGATGTAGTTCTCGGCTTTTCAACGCTGGCTCAGTATCAGAAAGGGAACGGTAATTATTTCGGCTCCATAATCGGCCGTTACGGCAACAGGATTGGTAAAGGGCGATTTGAAATAGACGGTAAAACGTACACCCTGGCGCTCAATAATGGGGAAAACCATTTACACGGCGGGGTCAAAGGTTTTGAGTCCGTTCCATGGCATGTGACCGGGCAATCAGGGAACAGCATTTCCTTCCATAGGGTTTCCCCTGATATGGAGGAAGGATATCCGGGCAACCTGGATGTAAGCGTAACCTATAATCTTACAGATGCAAATGAACTGAAGATCACCTATGAGGCAACTACCGATAAGAAAACACCTGTAAACCTTACCAACCATTCTTATTTCAACCTTAAGGGAGCTGGTACCAGCGATGTGAACGACCACCTGCTGCAAATCAATTCAGACCGTTTCCTTGCGGTAGACAAGGGGCTGATCCCCACGGGTGAAATCGTTCCGGTGGCGGGTACCCCGTTCGATTTCCGGCAAGCTAAATCAATAGGTCAGGATCTGGACCAGGATTTTGAACAATTGAAGGTCTCCAATGGGTATGATCACAGCTTTGTGATCAATGAGGGACCTCAAAACGAGGCAGGGCTGGTTTTTGCCGCACGGCTCACAGAACCCGTTAGTGGAAGGGAAATGGAAGTATTCACCTCCGAGCCTGCGGTGCAGATTTATGGCGGGAATTTCCTGGATGGCAGCGTATCCGGAAAAAAAGGCATGGCCTACCCGTTCCGCGGGTCAATCTGCCTTGAAACACAGCACTATCCTGATTCCCCTAACCGGGAAGCTTTTCCGAATACAATTCTGGATCCCGGTGAGGTTTATAAATCGGAAACAGTTTATAAATTCTCTACGGCAGAGCCCTCAGATAACTCTGGCGGATAAGATCATTTTCAATAACAGGGATCCTGAATTTTTCGACTGCTGCATTCCTGTTTTCCTTCGCGGATATAGTTACAGCACTTACAATGATTTCAGGTTTTACCGGCCACATTGTCCTGTTCTGCAGCATCTGATACCCAGTATAATTCAAGGGCGGACTCACGCTTATCCGATTTTAAACCCTGCCTGATCACCTTCCGGACCCCTGTATCCCCTTCAAAGTTTATAAAACTTAGTGGCATTCCCACCCATGATGGCAACTTGTTCTTCCTGGCTTAGCCGGGTGATAAAATCGTGGAGGGTACCCAATACCTGCCTGTACGTTCCCGCCATCAGGCAAACCGGCCAGTCTGATCCATAGAGCAACCTCGCAGTCCCGAAAGTTTCCAGCGCCATCTCCATATAGGGTTGGAGATGTTCCTTTTTCCACGCCCGGTGGTCCGCTTCGGTGATCATACCCGATAATTTACAGCATACGTTCTCGTGTTTTCCGATCGCCTGCATGAGGGTAGACCATCCGTCATAAAACCCATCCCTGATGTAAGGTTTGGCCAGATGGTCTATGATGAATTTTTGATTAGGAAACCTTTTTACAAATTCGAGTACGGCGCCAAGCTGGTGTGGGAAGACCAGGATGTCATAGGTGAATCCAAATTGTTCCAGGCAGGCTATACCATTCATGAAGGAGGACCGCAAGATAAAATTGGGATCCGGTTCTGATTGGACTATGTGCCGGAAACCTTTGATCTTTTTAATGTCACTATATCGCTCCAAATCCTTTTCCACCCCCGGGTCTGCGAAGTCGGCCCAGCCAACAATACCCTTTATATACGGATATTCGGAAGCAAGGTTAACCAGGAAAGCATTCTCCCCGGGTGTTTGGTCTACCTGTACCGCAACACAGCCATCAATGCTGTGTTCCCCGTAAATCTGCTGTAATTCGCCTGGCAGGAAATCCCTGCGCAGTACGGACATTGAATCATCCATCCAATGGTGCCTGCCAGGGTCATATTGCCAGAAATGCTGATGTGAATCGATGATCATGTCATTCGCAGTTACAGTGAAATACCCCTTTTCCAGGGAATAAAATCATCCTGCCCCATCCGCACAGCTGCTGTTGCCACCTGCCCCCCGGCTACCGCAATAATATATTCCAGCAATGCCTCGCCCCTGGACTCAATGGTATCCTCCCCGGTGATTACGGTGCCCGCATTAAAATCTATGATATCCTGCATACGCCTCGCCAGGGTATTGTTGCTCGAAATTTTGATGACAGGAGCCACGGGGTTCCCGGTGGGCGTTCCCAGCCCGGTGGTAAAAGCAATCAGGGTAGCGCCAGACCCTGCCAGCCCTGTGGTACTTTCAACATCATTGCCGGGGGTACATAACAGGTTCAAACCCTTTTGGGTGGCCTTTTCCGTATAATCCAACACATCGGTCACCGGGGAAGTCCCTCCCTTTTTGGCGGCACCGGCAGACTTCATTGCATCGGTGATCAATCCATCCTTGATATTCCCGGGGGAAGGGTTATTTTCAAAACCGGATCCCAAGGCCTTAGCCCTGTCTGAATACGCCCGCATGATGTCAGCAAATTTTTCGGCATTCCGGGTGGTTGTACACCGATTGATCAGTTCCTGTTCCACGCCATTCAGTTCCGGAAATTCGGATAAAATGGTCGTTCCCCCCAATGCAACCAGCAGGTCAGAGGCGAAGCCAAGGACGGGGTTGGCGGAGATACCGGAAAAACCATCTGAACCCCCGCATTCCAGGCCCAGTGTTATGCTGCCCAATGGGGCGGGTTTACGGCTTATTTTATCTGCTTCAATGAGGCCCAAAAACGTTTTTTTGACGGCTTCTTCAATAAAAGACCGTTCACTTGTACTCTTTTGCTGTTCGAGCACATAGAGGGGTTTACTGAATTCCGGGTCCCGGTGTTTTATAGCATCGTCCAATAGTTTGTATTGCGCATTCTGGCATCCAAGGCTGAGGATGGTTGCCCCGGCCACATTGGGATGCGTAACATATCCTGCCAACAGCTTACAAAGTGCCTCGGAATCAAGTCGGAAGCCCCCGCAACCCCCTTCATGGTTCAGGAACTTAATACCATCTACATTTGGGAAGATCCGGTTTTGCTTCAATTCCTCCTGTGACTTAATAATATCTGCAGACAGGAGTTCCTCAGCTGTGGCACCATTGCGATATCCGGAAATCAATATTCCGGTATCTATGATGAAGTCGGTTTCCGTATGGTAACCAAGCGATTTCAACAAAGACGATTTAAGGACATCCACATTCCTGTTCTCGCAAAAAACCAGGGGGATCACCAGCCAGTAGTTGGCCGTACCGACACTCCCATCTGACCTGTGGAAACCACCGAATGTCCTGTTCTTCCACTTACTGATATCTGGTGGCGTCCATGTGATCCTCTCTGTACCCACACCATAGTCCGAGTTGGCATGTACCACATTTTCGGTCGTGATGGTCTCGCCGCGCAGTATCGCTTTTGTAGCTTTGCCCACCAGCGTTCCGTACATTATTATTTCATCACCCGGGTTGCGATCTGCCAGCGCAAACTTATGCTTAGCCATCGTTTTACGGATCAATGGAAAACCGGTACCCCGGTGGTTTATGACCCTTCCACCCTCCATATCCTGCAGCGCGACAAGGACATTGTCGTCTGGATGGATCTTTAAAAAATCATTTTGTTCCATATACAGGCATAGCATCTATTTGGTTTAGCGGGCTACCCTTCCGGAGGCATCCCCACCCATTAATTTCTCTACCTCATCAATTGAAACCAGGTTCGCGTCGCCAACGATGGTATGTTTCAGGCAAGAGGCAGCAACAGCAAAATTCAATGCTTTCCTGTCATCTCCGGGATAGGTCAGCAATCCGTAAATAAGGCCTCCCATAAAGGAATCGCCGCCCCCTACCCTGTCTACTATATCCGTGATCTGGTATTGGGGGGATTCATACAATGTTTCGCCATCATACAAAACCCCGGCCCATGTGTTATGAGATGCGGAAATGGATCCCCTCAGGGTGGTGATCACCTTTTTAGCCCTGGGAAATTTCTCCATCATTTGCCTGCAGACCGATAAAAAAGCCTCTGCGGTCACCTCATGTCCCTGGGTAGTAATATCAAGGCCTTCCGGTTTGATCCCGAAATGCTTTTCAGCATCTTCTTCATTGCCCAGGATAATATCACAATACCCGGCAAGTTCTGTCATGATTTCCTCGGAATTACACCCGTATTTCCAGAGCTTCGCACGGTAATTCAAATCTGTTGAGATCGTGATCCCCATTTTGGAAGCGGTCTTTACAGCTTCCAGGCAGGCATCGGCAGCCCCCCGCGATATAGCGGGGGTTATACCTGTCCAGTGAAACCATTGCACATCCTTAAAAACCTGCTCCCATCCTATCATCCCGGGCTTTATTTCCGCCATGGCAGAATGTTCCCTGTCATAGATTACTTTACTGCCACGGGATACGGCCCCTGTTTCTAAAAAATAGATCCCAAGGCGCGGGCCTCCCTGAATGATATGCGATACTCCCACACCCCGTTTGCGCATTTCCATAAGCGCGCAATCCCCCAAATCATTTTGCGGGAGTCGGGTAACGAATTCAACCGGGATACCAAAGTTGGCCAGGGACACCGCCACATTGGATTCCCCGCCCCCGTAAACCACATCGAAGGAACCCGACTGGGAAAACCTCAGGAATCCAGGTGGTGAAAGCCGCATCATAATTTCCCCGAAGGTCACTACTTTTTTCATATTTTATCTCAATTAATGCATAGTACCGCTACAAATTTACCATCGCTTTTATAACCCCGTTCCCGGGGATGGTCCAACTTTCAAATCGGGCGATCATTTCCTCAAAAGGCACATGATGGGTTATATAGGCGGATGTGGGGAATTGGCCGATCGATTGCATGGCATACTCAAAATCTTCCCGTGTGGCATTCCTGCTACAAAGGAGCGTGGTCTCTTTAGCATGTATCACGGGATGCGGGAAAGTCAGGTCACCTTTGGACAATCCTACCAACACATAACGCCCCCCATGGGCCATATAATGGATGCCTTTTTCCAGTGCCCCCCGGTGCCCGGTGGCATCAAATACACAAGTTGCCAAATCGCCCTTGGTAATTTCCGCGATTTGTTCAACCGCCCCGGAAGGATCCCCTATGAGATGCTCCACGCCAAGGAAGTTCCCAGCGAACGCAAGACGGCCTTTATCCGGTTCCACGGCAATCGGTATAGCCCCCTCCTTTTGGGCCAACCGGAGTATCCCGATACCGATGGGGCCACAGCCAACCACTACCACGAATTCCCCTTTTTTCACGGCAGCCCGCCGTATGGAATGGGCTGCAATCGCTAGTGGTTCTATAACAGCCATCTGGTCATATTCCAGGCCTTCGGCCTTTAACAGCAAGGTGGATGGGACGCTGATATACTCCTGCATGCCTCCGTCTATATGCACCCCCATAACACGTATTTCCGTGCAGCAGTTGGTTTTTCCGTTCCGACAGGCGATACAATGCCCGCAACTCACATACGGCATTACCACAACCTTGTCACCAACTCGTATCCCATCTTTATTGGTATCAATCTCCACCACTTCCGCAGCCAGCTCATGGCCCAGTATCCTGGGATATGTAAAAAAGGCCTGGTTCCCCAAATAGGCGTGGAGGTCCGTGCCACATATGCCAATTTTAATGACCTTGAGCAGGGCTTCCCCCTTCTTTCGCACAGGGGAAGGTTTATGCTCAAGGGCGAAATTTCCTGGCTTATGGCACACAATATACTTCATATGATGAAGATAATTGTAATTTTGAAATAGTGCAGCCTAAAGGTACGGTTATTCAAAAAGATGGAAATGAGTAACTTTACATTACAGGGGGTGTTACAGACTTAAATAAAGAATTTCTTGAAACCAATTATCCCCTCACCCGAAACCGCCTAAGCGGTTTCGGCCTCTCCAGAAGTGAGGTGCCCCGGGGCAAAAGCCCCGAAGAATTCTTTTGATTTAATAACCTTTGCTTTACATTTTGAGGGTTAATGGTTACTATTGTTTAAAGAAATTTAAACGTCTATGTTACATAATACCTTATTTTTAGCTTCCGAATAAATTATCTTAATCCCATGAACAAAGATCAGTTGAATATTTTCCTTGCAGATGACGATGATGATGACCGGATATTATTTTGTGAGGCCCTCGATGAACTTGACACAGATACCAAAGTGACAACTTTTGAAAATGGTGTGGACCTTATGGCGAACCTGGTTGACAGGGAAATTGCATTGCCTGATATTATATTCCTGGACCTCAATATGCCGCTCATGAATGGGGAGGAGTGCCTTAACGATATCAAACTGGAACCGGCGTTGTCCGAAATCCCGATTGTAATTTATTCTACATCCCTTGATCCGCAAATTGCGGAGGTTTTACTCGAAAAAGGTGCCAACCTGTACCTGCAAAAACCAAAATCCTACACCCAACTCAAAGCAGCCCTGCAGCGTAGTATGGAATCAATCCATCAAAATATGAATGGACCTGCCTCCATGAAAGATTTTATAATCAAAGTCTGATCCCGGCATCAACAACATGATTTCTGCGGGACAGGGATTGGCGCCTCCATCATTTAAAAGGTAATCCATAAACAATGGAATAATATTAGCCTGATGGAAAAATACAGGGGCCACCTTCCATATCTTCCTCCCACTCCAGGCTGCTCCCGGAGGTGGTAACTTTGCCGGGTTTTATCCAAATCCTGAATACAAATTTCCTGTTTTTCTGTATTGCCGTACCAATTGCACTCGCCTAATGACCCCTTATCCGGAATCCGTACAAGGGCCTGTTGATTGCGTTATTTTTCTTATCGTAAAGGCTATTCCAAACACTCCCTGAGGGGTACTTTAGCAAAAAGTAACAGTATTATTAATTTGAAAATAGATACCATGAAAACACTAGAAGATTTATTTGAGCACCAGCTAAAGGACTTGTATAGTGCAGAAAGCCAATTGGTTGTAGCCCTGCCAAAAATGGTTAAAAATGCCTCGGACAGCAAATTAAAAAAAGCATTTGAGGACCACCTTGCGGTCACCAAAGAACAAAAAAGCCGCCTGGAGGAGATTTGCGAGGAATTGGATGTTTCCCCTAAAGGAGAAGCCTGCAAGGCGATGGAAGGGTTGATCAAAGAGGCGGAAGGATTTATCGAAGAAGCTGAAAGTGATGAAGTGATGGATGCAGGCCTTATTGCCGAAGCGCAACGGGTAGAGCACTATGAAATATCAGGATATGGAACCGCGGTTCGCTATGCCAAGGAATTGGGACATAAAAAAATTGCTGAAAAGCTCCAGACTATCCTGGACGAGGAATATGATGCTGACAAAGCCCTCAACAAATTGGCTGAAAGCAGGTTGAATAAAAAAGCCATCAACGCTTCCTAAGGATTAGGACAGGCGTTTGCAGCAATACAGCTCCCCCCGCCGGTGGGTCTCCGCATTATGATGGGGAGCCGGCCGGGGGGAGCTTTGCTTTTGAACTATCCAATCCTTTGTGGACTGCTAATCCCTGAAATAAGAGCATAAAAAACCAGCCCGGGCGGCTGGTTTTTAAATGGATATTTCTGAAAGCTGATCAGGCAGATGCGGCTAAACGTTGTTGTTGATTTTTATATTGTTTCGGACTGCAGTTGTATTTTTTCTTGAAAATCTTGGAAAAATAGCTCCTGCTGGTCAATCCTATACTATACACTACTTCAGAAATATTGAGGTCCGTATTTTTGATCAGTTCCTCCGATTTCCTTACCCGTACGTCCCTTATATAATCAGATACGGTACGATCGTGCATCAGTTTGAATCCTTCCTGAAGCTTGGAAGGTGACAGGCCTGATTTATGGCTCAATTGTTTGATGCATAATTGTGTTTCCGGATAATTCTTGATGAATTCAGATACTTCCACTACCGAATCCATTTCACGAGGTGTGAGCGAACCGGTAAAATTTTCCATTTTGTCCAGGTCATCAGAATGCTGCTGGATTTCCAATGCAAGCATCATATGAACATATCCCTCGATCAGTAAGTGCCGAACAATACCTTTCTGTGTAATCGCGCTCAATTGCTGTGTCAATTCCGCGATCTTAAGGTTATGGGTACCGATATAGACGAAGTTGTCAGATTTCACATTTGCAAAGAAGGTTTGCTTTAATCTGGATTTCAATTCGTTATTGGATTCATTTTCTGTATTTTCTGCAACATTCACGGTTATCAGGGAAGTTCGAATCCGTACATCTTTTTGGAAATACAAGGTATGCTCCTGAGCAGACTTGTTGGTAAGGATACCGGTCTGGAAATTTCCAAGGAGGCGCTTTTCGCCTTCAGGGCCAAAGCTGTGTGCCAACTTACCTTTTGAACAAAAGGTGAAATAAATCGGCATTTTATCGGAAGCCTCAATGGTAAGGACCAGCTTTTCCGAAAAGGTCATATCGAACTCCAGATAAGTAATTCCATCCTCAAAGGATATTCCCCGGATACGACCACAACCTAGTTCGTTATTCACATCTAAAATGTGTTCCCTTATGTCAACTGAATGTGAGCCGCCCAGAGAATCATGGAGTTCCCGGAACATGTCACTTATTTTATTTGTCTTTAATTGTATAGATTTCATTGTATTCTTATTAAATGGGTTAATAACCGTAGGCAGATTATCAGCGCAGCCTAAATTCGATGGCTGGTACGGGGCTCTATTTCTTGATTTGTCATCCCTATAATGAAATTGTCCATCATATGGTCATTTTCAATTTCTGCCAGTAGCGGGTGAGCGATGATTACTTCAAATGGCGTGAAGTTTCGAATGATAAATTGATATATTTTAACCATAAACGATTTTTTATGCAGCTTAACGAATAATTTTTCTATGATGTTTTTTACTTGTGATAAAGTTCGCCAGGAAAGTCAAGGTTGATATTATATAATTATGGCATTATGTTATATAATTAATGGTTTTAAAGGCCGGCATGGGTAGTTGGCTTACAGATAAGGGAATTATGCTACCGGCTGTGGGCTAACAGGATGATCAGCGATCCGGATGCGTTGCGGATTTCGGCAGGGGCAGATGGGCAGGAACTTCGTAAAAAAATAGCGTGGGCGAGTTAGGAAGGCCTAACCCCGAAAAGCGTTGTGGGGTTACGTTAAATACCAGGATGGTTATGTACAGAAGCGTTAAGCAGGTAAATAAATCATGAAGGCAGCTCCTTTGTCTTCATGGCTTTCGGCATAAATATAGCCATGGTGGTTTTCAATGATTTTCTTGCAAATGGCCAATCCGATGCCAGTTCCCGAATATTCCGTCTTTTGATGCAGGCGTTCAAAAAGTTCAAAGATCTTAATCGCGTATTCCGGGTCAAAGCCGATACCATTGTCCACTGTGGTTATTTTGTAGTAGTGCAACGCAGGTTTTTCAAATGATTCTGCAATCTGGCTACGATGAACCTTTTCAGCATGTATCGCTATTTCAGGTGTTTTGGTTTTACTGCGGTATTTTATGGCATTGGAAATTAAATTGCTGAAAACCTGCTCCAATTGGTAGGCCACCCCCTTAACTGTCGGCAACTCTTCAAAGGAAATCACAACCCTGGCATCCTGAATGGGGACGGCGAGGTCTTCCAGCACCTTTTCAAGGACGATATTAATATTTACCTCTTCAAAATTTTCATGCCTGTTATCAATACGGGAATAGGTCAGTAAATTTATGATCAATGATTGCATCCGTATGGCAGTATGGTTTACTTTATCCAGATTGTGTACCACTCTATCCGATAGCATTTTCCTGTCATCCTCGCTTATCCTGGACAGGAACATCTGGATCTTGCGAAGGGGTTCCTGTAAATCGTGGCTCGCCACCCGGTTGAAGGATTCGAGCTCCGCATTGGTCCTTTTCAGCTCCAGGTTCCTGTATCTGAGTATTCTTTCCGACTTCATCTGATCCGTAACATCCTGCACCACCCCGACCAGTATGGTTTTACCATCCCTTTTACGAAAATCACCCTTGGACTTTAAATTTTTGACCTTCCCGTCTTTGGTAATGATTCGGTAATTATAAACCCCTGTTTGGCGCCCTTCCAGGATTTGTTTTACAATCTTTTCATAGAATTCGTGATCATCCGGGTGTACAAATTTCCGAAAAGTTTCGAAGGAAGGGTCAAACTCATGGGGTTCAATACCCAGTAATCTGTAAAAATTATTGGATATGACCGAAGTAGCCGTATCCAAAAAGAAGGTGTAGCTACCAATCTGTGCCATGGCTTCCGCTTCAGAAAGGATGGAGTTCTGAATTTCCAGGTCATCATTTAATATGATGAGGTCCTGAAGTGCGTTCTTTAAATTTGAAATGTCCGTGGAGGTAATAGTAATGCGGTTGCCAGATCTTATAGCCTTCCCATGAAACCAGTATTTTTTCCCATCCCTCTCATAATTGGTTTCATAATCTATTGGCATGTTCCGGGTATAACAGCTAACCAACTTTTCGAATACTCCTGATTTAAATACACCTGGAGACACCTCACTCACCATTCGGCCTATGATCTCCTCGGGGGAAGAATTTATTACCGGTTCCACCTGCTCATTGAGGTAAACATATTTAAAATCAATGATCTCCGCATCCTCATTCCATACAGGCTCAAAAGATATGATAATATTATTGGTACTACTCAGGATAGCCTTCAGGAATGATTTGGTTTCCTCTAATTCCTGGTTATGCGTTCGCAGCATTTCATTCAAAACCCGTAAGTTCTCCTCTTCGTTCCTTTCCGGACTTGTATTGATGATAGTTACAGTGATACCCTGCTCCATCGGACTAACAATGAACCGAAACCACATCTTTTCGGCTTCGATCATAATCTGGTGGTCAAAACTCACAATTTTCTTCTCCGTAAATGCGGATATCATTAAGTTCAGTTCCCCGTTTTGGAGGTGGTAGGGAAAAACCTTGGAGACCGGTTTGCCCGTGATAGCCGCGGGTGACACATTGAGATACACTTTGTTGCCCTGATTGGCAAAAACGATTTTAAAATCAACTATTTTATCATCGCGGTAGATAGGTTCATAATAGTTGATGATGTTGTCCGTGCTCTGCAGGATATTGAATAAAAACGATTCGGAATAAAATATCCTTTTTTTATGTCGGCTTATTTTATAGAATGCGATCCCAAAAACAAAAAGTGAAAACAGCGCCAGCAATAAGGAGTTAATAGTTGAAAGGGTGCTTTGGGAAATATAGGTTGCCATCCGCTCCTGCAACAAGGCATCCTTCTTGATCAGCATAGCGGATTTATATTTCGCAAGCTGATTCTGGATATCGGTAACCTTTTGCATTTTCTGCCGGGTGTCCGGGTTAAAGGTATCTATGGTCACCGGTTGGCTATTGATGGCATCAAGGGTTAAAATCAGACTATTTTTCAATCGGGATATGGAATCAAGGTAAATTCGGTGTTCGGTAATATCCCGGGTAAGAAAGGCTAATTTTTGAAATGAATGTTCGCTCCCGGCTTTATAGTTCTCATAGGAAACCAAATAGGAACTGTCGTTGATGATACGTGAACGAAGGCAAGCTGATTCCATCTCGTTGTAATAGGAGAAAAGCCCATAGATCTCCTTATCAACTTCTAAAGAGTGGGCTACCCATTCAGAGGCCTTTTGCAGGTTTTTGATCTTCCCGTACGATTGCCCGGCAATAAGGAACAATATTGCTACTGCCAGTATGAGGGCGATCTTGTAAGGAAGCAGCGAATAATTAACCCGGTATAAATTCTGAAAGTTCATAAGCGCAATGATCCGCCCCTGTCATATATCTGCATCCCCATCACCTACCATTCCAGAGTACAATTTAAGTATACCTATACATCCCTCAAAAGGGAACTATCCCATATAAAAGATTGAAGTCATATCCGAAACAAAAAATTATCCCTGTTCAGGTTGGAGGTATGGTATTGCCATTTGATATGCAGTACTTTCTCAACTACTTCCCGTAAATCCTGAAAATTATTTGGTTTGTTTATATAAATGTTTGCGCCATTCACAAAGGTTTCCTCAATGTCCTTTTCGGAAGAGGATGTTGAATAAATGGCAATGGATACATTTTTAAGCCTGGGGTTTGCCCTGATTTCACGCAGGCATTGCATCCCATTTTTGACCGGCATGTTGAGGTCCAGGAAAACAAGGTTAGGCACGATGACATTCGGCAGGTTGAGATAGTCCATCAGCTCCTGCCCATTTTTAAAAAGGGACAGCTTGGTCCGTATGGAGACTACATCAATAGCTTCCTGAAAAAATAGTCTGTCATCATCGTCATCGTCAGCAAGTGCAATGTTTAGGGTTTCCACAATTTGCTTTGGTTTAGCGCGCTAATTCACTATTCATTTTTCTCCTTTTCATGATATTTTGAAAAGTGGTCGGGGTGATCCCTGTTGTTTTTTTAAACTGCCCGGATAAATGGGCTACACTACTATAATGTAAGCGATGGGCAATTTCAGTTAATGTAAGATCTGTCTGTGAGATCAATTCTTTGGCATGGTCCACCTTTCTAAGGATCAGATAGTTTTCTATAGAGGTATAGGTAGCTTCTGAAAAAAGGTTCGACAAATGATTGTATGAATAATTTAAGCGATCTGCCAGGTAAACCGATATTTTTTGGGTACGGGTCTTTTCATCATCCAGCATCTCATCCACCGCGTTTTTGATCCGTTGTATCAAGGCTATTCGATGGTCATTCAGGATTTCAATGCCATACCGGTCCAAGTCCCGGGACAGCTCTTCCAAACGCCCTTCCGAGATTTGCCCAAGGATCTCAATTTCCCCAATACCCTGCAACCTATACTCTAACCCCATCCTGTCCAGCACCTCCCTCAGTAAGATATCACATGTGATATTTAAATCATACTTTACATACAACGTCATGGAAAACTCTCAATTTATATAGATTGGTAGCGGTTTCTTAAAGCAAATATTAAACAAAATTAGATATTCTATAAACAATATTATCAGAAATATAATCACTTTTGGGTCAATTTGATAAGAATCAGCCTATTAGGGAAATCAGTTTGGTTTTATCCTTTATAAGATAATCAATAGTTAGGAATAACCAGATATGTGATATACGTATTTTCCGGCACCTATCACTATGAGGGACAAGCGGGAATTTCCGCGTGTGCTCATTCATAGCTGTCATCGAAAGGTAAAGGTAATTATCCGCATAGCGCTGTTAAGATAATTTCTGTCATTCAATTTTAGCGTGTATCCTGGAAAGGAAAGCCCTACAGGCGTGGCCATAAAAAAAACGGGCGTACCCCTTTATTGGGATCGCCCGTTCTTTTCAAAACAGTAAAAATTCTTTATCTCAAACCAGACAATTAATTGTCATCTGTTGCATCATCAATAGCATCCCCGGTATCATCAACAGCCTCTTCAATGGCATCCCCGGTATCGTCAACGGCATCTTCCATTTGATCTCCGGCGGACTTGTTGGTATCACGGCAACTGTTCAGTGACACCAATGATGTTGATGTTACAAACAGCAACATTAATAAATACATAGTTCGTTTCATATAGTATGTTTTTAGGTTTACAATACATTTCTATTTCCCATAAGGAAATTACAAATAATATTTCAGCAATCTGGAATCGCCTGCCTTTATCCTTCCATAGCCAAAAATAGCTGCATAAATGTCAGGAATAACGAATGTAACATTCCAGCGTAACTTACATTTATATTAATTTATAGTTCATTTTGCAAGTAGATTTTTATATCTAATCACGCATAGCAAAGATTGAAAAATCAAAACAAGCACTTTAACGTTATCAATGATGATGTTGACTCGATACCTCGTAAATTTGGATATAATATCAACAAAACAGAGGCCCGGAAAATGCTGTCGCGGACTTGATTATGGAGTTGTTAACCAATCCCTTTTCATCAAAAACAAGGTAGGAAGCAAACCATATAAATCTTTATTCTATAACATACGCTCTAACAGCAGTGTCGCCAGCAACCAAAGAATGATGCTGAGAATACCGCCGATCAGCAAAAAATGTTTGAATCTGTAATTTCCAATCCCATAGATCAATGTATTTGTCTGATAGCCTACCGGGGTAAAAAAGCTAAAGCTGGCAGCAAACATGACTGCAAGTATAAATGGTTTGAATTCCAGGTTCAAGCCATCTGCCATTGATATGGCAATGGGGGTCATGATGACCGCGGTAGCATTATTGCTCACAACCCCGCTGAGGCCCATCGTCACCAAAAACAGGGTTCCTATAATAATAAGGGGGGATTTCCCACCCAGCAACCCAAGAAGCTTTTCGGACAACCACATATCAGCACCCGAATTGTGCATCGCAACACCCAAGGGTATCATGCCTGCCAGTAAAAAAATAATCTGCCAGTTCACCTTGTTATATACGTTGTAAAGGTCCAGGTTCCCGGTTAACAACAAGAGGGCCACGCCTGTTAGTGCGCTTATCAATATAGACAGAACCCCGGTAGCCGCAAGTACAATTACCAAAAGTAAAATTCCCATGGAAAATAACCGGCGATAGGAAGTGGTTTGGCTGGATTGTTCAAATTCCTGCAGGATCACAACATTTTCTATCAATTGCAGGGACCTCAGATGTTCCTTTTCCACTTCTACCAACAAACGGTCTCCTGGTTTCAGTACCAGCCTGTTCTTGCTGCTTCGGATGAGCCTGTCATTGAAGTGGGTAAGTGTAATCCTTTTTTTAATTGCGATAGGGATCACATCAGGTATCATGTATTTCCTGAGGTTACCCAGGGTTTTACCCAGCAATGTGGATCCGTTCAACATCAGCAGCTCCACAAAGATGGTATTGCCCCTATCCGGTATCCCATCCTTAATGGCCTTTTCCGGCACGGCAGGATCCGGGTAGTGTGGGTCATGAATGATGAAATCCCTGGATGCGGTAAGCCTGGAAAGGTTTTCTATGTCGCACATCAGCAAAAGGGTGTCATCCTCCCGCAGCGTAATGTACCGGCCCGGTGCATTGTGTATCCGGCCATCACGGGTCAGTTTCAACAAGGAAATTTCAGGGTTATCGAAGAAAAAGGTTTCCTCGATTTTTTTGCCGATTAATTGTGAATCCGGATTGATTTTGACCTCCGTAATATAATTATTGATCTGGTAGTCCTCCTTTATATTCTTATTCTTCCCCCATGGAAGCCATTTAAGCGTGAGGGTCAGGTATAGTACAGAAACCCCTAAAAAGATCAGTCCCAGGCCGGTAAACTCAAAAAATCCCAATTTGGGTGCGCCCAGGTTCCTGGCAACGGAATTGACTATCAGGTTTGTGGATGTACCCATTAGTGTACAGGTGCCACCCAGGATACCTGCAAAGGATATAGGGAGTAATAACTTGGATTGGGAAATATTGTACTTATCGGCCAGCTGGTTGACGATCTTAATAAAGACGATAACCACTGCGGTGGTACTGATAAAAGCTGATATGGAGGCACTTACCAGCATAAAAACAGGGGCCATAATATAAACGGGGAAGGACCTGACCCTCCCAAGTCCGGAGACCATCCAGTTGATAACGCCGTTCTCTTCCATAGCGATTGCGAGCATCATCAAAGCCATTACAGCAATCGTGGCATTATTTGAAAATCCACTGATTGCCTCCTCCGGGGTGACCAATCCCAACAAGGCAAGGGAAACGATTATAAAAAATGCGATCTTATCAACCGGAAAAATTTCAAAAACGAACAGGACAATGGTGATTCCCAGTATTACAAATACCAGGATAATATCAACGGTCATCGAAGGTTATAACAGGTTTCCATCCGCGTTATGGCTAGTTTGCCAATAATTTTTAAAGGCAAAATATTCCTGCGTCATCCGCGTGCGTTCTTCGGTTTCCTGTTCCTGTAAATCTTCGGGCAGCTGATCCAGATTGCCTCCAAAATAACCCATGGCAATGGTGCTGGCAATGGTATAGCCTTCAGGCACCTTAAGCAGTTCCCCAGCCAGCTGCTTGTCAAAGCCCGCCATGTGATGTACCCCTATTCCAAGATATTGTGCCTGGATTGTCATGCAGCCAAGGCTTATCCCCAAATCCTGCATGGCCAGAGCATTGAGACTGCCATCCCCCATTTGTTCCTTGTAAATGCTGAGCATCAGCAATGGGGCACGGGCAGCCCACCTTTGGTTATCCTGGGTAAGGCACCCAACCATTTTTTCGTAGGCATCTGAACCTCTCTCAGCATAAATAAAACGCCATGGCTGTTCGTTATCTGTACTGGGAGACCACCTGACAGCCTCAAAAAGCTGCTTCAGATGCTCCTTCCCGATCTTTTTATTCCGAAAAATTCTGGGGCTGTACCGCTGCTTGAGCAAGGCAAATATTTCATAGTCCGTATTCGCAATATTTTCCAACCTTATTCTTCGTTCTTCATTCATCTCTGTTAATACCATCATGTCTTACTACTAAAGGAACTCGATAATAGCAATTTCAATAAGAAATATTTGACTCAATACCATATTTTCTTAGTGCGTTTCAACTGGGAAGATTCCTTCCCGGGTAACATCTGAGAGAACCCACAATAACCATGGTATGCATCCCACCATCCTGACTAATCCAGGTAACCTTGAAAAATCAATTAATTCTCAATGCATGGATCAGTCCCTTTTAATTGGTTACCCCAATTTTTTGCCCGTGCATTCGGGACCTCCGTGGACCAGTCTTCAGGCCGAGGAGCCTTCCCACCTTTTATCACCGAATCCTTTAGACGGACTATTCAATGCCATATCAAATTTGATTATAAATAGTACCACGGATGAATGCTATTGCCTAAATTATTGCTGTAATTGAGTAAGACTAACCATAAAATGTAATCCAACATTACCAAATGAGTTAAAATAATTCTCACAGAAGATAAAAGTTGGCAAGGGGTCAGTTTAACTTAGAGGTACTAAAATGAATATTAATTTAAATTTATGTACGATGAACAAAGATCAATTAGAAGGTAAATGGAAGCAGGTAAAAGGTAAGTTCAAACAAAAGTACGGAGACCTTACCGACAACGATCTTACTTATTCTGAAGGTAAATTTGATGAAATGCTCGGAAAACTTCAGGAAAAAACTGGGAGGAAGAAGGAAGAGCTTAAAAGGGAGATTGAAGAGTGGTAGGATTCATACTGTAATACCTGTTAGAAAGTCAAAATCCCTCCCGTTTTCCGGAGGGGTTTTTCGTAGCATTAGAGTTCAGCGGGGACCTCCCTCTGATTTTACAACTTCTGTCAGCACCCCTTTGCTTCCCGGTTTTTCAGATCAAACAGGCTGATCGTGAGGCTACTAAAAAAGCGGATTTCCATATCCAAAACAAATTATCCAAAGCTCTCCCTGCCGCTGTACGGCAGCAATGTCCCTGGAAGGGAAAGAGGAAAGTCTTCATCTGGCCAGATAATTATTGAAGGATATGGAACAGCCTTGGTATTTTTAGCGAATTAAGGTGGAAACCCTTACTTATCTTGAACATTCATTATCATTTTTATTTGTGAAATTTAACTTCAGGGCTTCCGTTAAGGGGGGTTCTTCCCAATTAAGAAAGTGGATCACATTTTTGGTGAAAGTATTCGGCCACTAAAGGAAACCAGTAAACCTATGTCCAAACCAATCCATATATTCCCCATTGTAGGGGTAGGTGCTTCAGCGGGAGGAATAGAATCCTTTGAAAAATTTCTCAACGCCGTACCTGATAATTCAGGAATCGCGTACGTGCTGGTACAGCACCTGCACCCTTCCCATGAAAGCAGCCTGCCCGCAATCCTTTCCCGAACTACTTCCATTCCCATATATGAAATCAGGGACAAACAAGTATTACAACCCAATCACATCTATATCCTGCCTTCCAATAGCAATGTGGAAATCACGGACAATACCCTTAAATTATCCCGGCGAACACATAAATGGAGAAACCTGCCAATAGACTTTTTTTTTACATCCCTGGCAAAGGTCCATAAAACCCTTGCCTCCGGGGTAGTGCTCTCCGGAACGGCACATGACGGTACCAAAGGACTAATGGCCATCAAAGAGCACGGTGGCATCACCTTCGTTGAGGATCCCCGCATTGCTGCATGGGAAGGGATGCCCCAAAGCACAGTGGATGCAGGAGTAGTTGATTTTATACTGGACCCCGCAGAGATTCCCGGGAAATTACAGGAAGTGTATGCCGCTTATACGAATGCTGATTTCCCGGAGGACGGGGAGACACTATCCGAGGAGGAGGAAGATGCATTCAGGCAGATACTTTCCATAATCAGATTGCACTCAAATGTGGATTTCAATTACTACAAACGACCCACGCTTCACAGGCGGATTGCCAGGAGGATGGCCATAAAACATGCCTATTCCCTTACCGATTACCTGCACATTTTACGAAACAACAAGCCGGAACAGGAGACCTTGTTCAAGGACATGCTCATCCAGGTCAGTTCCTTCTTCAGGGATAGCGAACCATTTGCGGAGCTGGAAGAAAACATTTTGCCTTCCATTCTCCTCTCCAAATCCTCCAATGACCCCATCAGGATATGGGTGGCGGGATGTGCAACCGGGGAAGAAGCCTATTCCCTGGCCATCTGCCTTCACCAGGCCACCGGGGGCTTTGCGGGAGGTCCGGGCTTTAAGGGCCGCAAAATCCGGATATTTGCGTCAGACTTGTCGGGATCTGCTATTGAAAAGGCCCGGTCCGGAATCTATAGTGAGGGGGAAGTGCAGAACCTATCTGTCCAACAGCTCAAAAATTATTTTACGAAGGTCAATGGGGGTTACAAGGTCAGCAAAACAATACGGGACATAATCGTATTTGTGACCCATAATTTCCTGAAGGACCCGCCCTTTGCCAAAATGGACCTGATCAGTTGTCGCAATGTCTTTATATATATGGACACCTTCCTGCAAAAAAAAGCATTGACGACATTCCACTATGCCTTGGGGGAACAAGGATTCCTTCTTTTAGGCAAGACGGAAACTACATCTGCGGAAAGCGAATTATTCATGCCGGTTTCCAAGCAGGAAAAGATATTTATGCGAAAAGCGGTTCGCCGAAAATATATACCAACTATTTTGGAAAAAAAGGAAATAATGCCACATTACGCAACATCCCTTTCTACAGCCCTTCCCCAACCAGATTTCCGCAAAAGTGCGGAAGAAGTCCTGCTCAGTAAACACACTCCCCCCAGCGTTATAGTGGACGATCTGATGGAAGTAGTCCATATCAATGGAATTATTGCCCCTTTTCTGCAACCCCCCCCGGGTGTCCCGACATTCAATCTCATTAAAATGGCCAATGAAAGCCTGAGTTTTGAGTTGCGGAATTCCGTATACAAGGCCAGGAACACAGGTGCTGTGGTTCACAAGGAAGACATACCCTGCCATACCAACGGGGAGCGATTCCTGGTAACCATTGAGATCATTCCCTTGCCCAAAAACCCCGACCCATATTACCTGATCTTATTCTGGAAAAAAGGACTGGGCCTCTCCCCTTTTGAGGGTCTGGGGAAAAAGCTACAGAATTTTAGTTTTAATTATGGGAAAAATGAACTTGAAAATCAAAATAATGCATTAAAGACCGAGTTGGCACAGGCCCGGGAAGATATGCGCAAAATAAGTGATGATCAGGAAGCGACAAATGAGGAATTGCAGAGGGCCAATGAGGAATTATTGAGCAGCAATGAAGAATTGCACAGCCTCAATGAAGAGCTTGAAACTTCCGAGGAACAATTGCAGTCCACCAACGAAGAGCTTGTCATTCTGAACCGGGAATTGGTTGAGAAACAGGACGAACTATACTATACGCTTAGTTATATGGAAGCCATACTGGCAACCATAAGGGAGCCCCTGTTGGTGCTCGATAGAGATCTCCGCATCCGTACAGCCAACAGTTCCTTCTATAAAAAATTTAATGTACTTCTACAGGAAATAGTGGGTAAAAATATTTTTGCCGTACAACAGGGACTATGGGATAATGATGATCTGAGGACTATGCTGAATATGGTGCTGCCGGAACATCAATCCTTCCAGGATTTTGAATTGGAATTGCAACTGGATACTACCGAAAAACGGAAACTTCACCTGAATGCACGTGAAATTAAGGATGATAAAAAGGAGCAAAAGTTGATACTCCTTGCTATTGAGGATGTTACCGAACAGCAATTTGCGATCAAAAACTACACGGAAAGCATAGAGGAACTTAAGAAAACCAACGAGCAGTTAGATCAGTTTGTACGGGTGGCGAGTCACGACCTTCAGGAACCGCTGCGCAAGATCATGACATTTTCACATCTCCTAAGGGAACGGGCTGACGCAGCCTTATCGAATAAAATGAAAACATTCCTGGATAAAATTGAGACCTCAGGGGAAAGGATGGCGGCCCTGATTAAAGACCTGCTCGACTACTCCCGGCTTGCAAACCCGGATGAATTATATCAACGCATAGATCTGAATGAAACAATTGGGGCTGTCCTGGCCGACTTCGAGTTGTTAATAGAGCAAAAAAAAGCCAGTATCAAAATTAGGAAATTACCCGAAATAAATGCGGTTCCCCTTCAGATAAGTCAACTTTTCTATAACCTCATAGGCAATGGACTTAAGTTTTCCAAAAAGGATATTTCCCCTAACTTACAAATAAGTTCCGGGAAATGGACACTGGAAAAAATGAAAGATCATTCCTCCCTGGATCCCGATTTGGACTATATAGAAATCATTGTCAAAGACAATGGCATAGGATTCGACCAAAAAGACGAAGAGAAGATATTTACGATCTTCCATCGCCTGCACTCGCAGGATGAATTCGAAGGAACCGGGATTGGATTAGGGATGGTCCGGAAAATTGCCGAAAACCATTTCGGAAAAGTCTTTGCAAAATCGCTCCCCGGTCAAGGCGCTGAATTCCATGTAGTTCTGCCTGTCGAACAGCCACCCTATACCCGTTTAGTACGCTTCTCAAATGAAGTTCTTTAGCTGATGCCACTTGGGGAATTTTTGTTCCAAACATCAGCGGTGTTTCGGAAAGCTTTCTGCAATAACCGGTTTCCAATAGAGCTTGTATGCGAAGGGGAGATCCATGGTACAATCAACAAGTGATGCAAAGTCCACCTAGCTGATTCAGGGTCCGTACTGAAATTCAATTTCATTTTCATGTGTTGCACTGACCCGGATCAACCTGGAAAATCGGTATTGGTTACAACAAGATTTCCTTTTTCGAAAGCCAATCGGTACGCCTTGTCCCTGACCTTCATAGCCAACCGGAAATCCGAGGGATATGCCGTATCGCTCGTGGGAAACCATCCTTTTTCCTTTCTATTTATACAGATCAATAGACCGTTGGGATCCCCGATGGCACAGAAATTATCGATGTTCCCGCTGTAGATGGTCAGCCCGGTAACCTGGTTTACAATGTTATAAACCTTTTCGATATCATCTGTGGGAATACCGATTTCGGAAAGTGACAGGAAACCGTCGGGTCCGAATTCCCGCTCCGAATGGTTAGATAGATCGCTCCTTCCAATTAGTTCAACTATATTCCTGTCAGGGTCGTAGAAATATAAAGCCCTAGCATTCCAGGCTGTAAAATCCTGTTCCTCCCTGTCCCCGTCCTTCAGGATTTCCACCCTTTGATGTAGCCACTGCAATGCGGCAGTGACCTGGTTGGAAGGAATATTGATCGCAAAATGATAGGGGGTGGCAACGGCTGAATGATCCATATGCAAAACAGATCTTCCCATTTTTATAGAAAACCTGGTATCTGACTCCTCCAGTAGTTCCAGGCCAAGGATTTTGCAATAAAAATCCTTCTGGCCTGGAATGTCCCTGGTTAAGATGAATAGTTCGTCCATATACATCCTGCAGTCGTTAAAATTCAATTCCTATCCCTGTTTGCTACCCTGGCTGAAAAGGGAATGGCAATTGGGTGCTATCCTCTAAATTAATAAAAAGCAGCTCCACAGGTTTATATTTTTATTTGAGGATTTAAGCAGACAGGGCCATCACGCCAAATCCCTGGTTAATCATTCAGGATCGGCCTGTAACCTGGCCAACATCCTTTTCATATCCCCAATTTCCTTTTCCTGTGCCCGAATGATATCTTCCGCCAGCTTTTTTACCTCCGGATCCTTTATATCAGCCCGGTTGCTGGTTAATATGGCGATGGAATGATGCGGGATCATGGCCTTCATCCACAATACATCCCCGATTGGTTTTTGGTCACGGACAAGGATGAGTGCACTGGTAAATAATACGATGCTACCAATGATGATAGCACCGTTCTTCTTTTTGTCCTTATACATGTCCTTCATGAAAAGCAGCATTATCACCGCCATGGAAGCAATGCCCAGGCAACTCATATAGAAGCGGGTAAGGCTAAAATAAACATGGTCCACCTCATAGGTATTCAGGTACATGGTGCAGTACATGGCAATAAAGGATGCAGCCAGCATCAAAAGGAATTTTGTGTAATTGTACTTTTTAGCGTGTTTCTGTGGATTTTCCATTCTTGTTGTATTTAATTGAGATGCTACATAAAACTGGGTTACTGTACTGGTTGCACCAAATAAACAATTCGTGCTATCGGTGATATATGTTTAAGACGAACAATACATAGCCTATTATTCCACCCTTTGCCGCCGCCATACTGCCTCCCTGGTTCCAGGGCGTGGCTTACTTTTAGTTGAGCTCCCGTTGTATGGTACCGCATTTCATCATTTTGCTTCCGAAATACGGGTTTCTTATTTCCCTGCCGGCACTTAGCCACAGCGCCCCTTTGTTATTGTTGGCCATAGGACAATAATCCTGGTACAATGTCTTTTCCGTTCCTGTAATCCCAATTAGGTCTAGCATATCCTTGCTAAGTTCTTCGAAATGTTCCCGCTGTACGTCAATCGGACTTTTTGAGATGGATTCTGCCTGCCCTTTCGCATCTTCCAGGATACGGGATAGTTCTTTCTCTGGAGAATAGGGTGTGGTATCAAACTTCGATATAGTGGAGGCCAGTGTTCCGCCTGCCTTCGCGGCAGCGTCCTTATTATCTGCAACCAGGGCATCCTTTAATTGCAGGTAGTGGGCAATTAGCTGGGTGGATTGGGAAGCCTTCCCTCCTTCACCCTTCTCCGCGTTTCCGGGAGAATCCATGGCCGGGTTGTCAGTTTGCATTTCCATTCCTTTTTCCGTATGGCCATCTTCCATATCAGTGTTGTTTACGGCATCCGCTGCGTTTTCTTTCCTGATATCCTGGCAAGACAATGTTATAAGCATCATTATAGCCAATGCACAAATCCCTTTGGGTACCTTTGATCTTAAATTCTTCATTCCTTTTGACATTTAGTTACTGTTAATTTGAAATTATTACAATGAATTTTGAACGTTACATTGCCTTATCGCGGGAGGTAAAGGAGCTGACATACTCTACTTTAAAGTAACCTTTGAATCATGGTGCGGTTGACTTATTCCATGATTTTATTAACTCCTTATTTCCCTTGTGTGGTAAGGACAATATTACTAATCCGTATTTTTAGTAGCTGATCTCCCTTTTAACCTCGCCGCAAGCCCTCATGGCCTTTCCGTAATAGGGGTTTATGATTTCTTTTGATCTGCTCAGCCAATCCGCTCCTTTATTATTATCTGCCATGGGACAATGCAGTATGTACAAGGGTGCATCGCCAGGTTTAACAACTTCAGCCAGCAGGATGATCCTTGTGGAGATTGCCAGGAAAGATTTGCGTGCCTCTTCCAGTTTACTGAATTTTGGTACGCCATCCAGGTGTTCTGCCATCCCTTTGCTTTGCACTTCCCACAAAGTCAGCAATTCCCCATTGAATGTGTCGCTTGCTGTTTCCTCAATTGCCCGGAGCATACGAGACCCGGCGCGTTTTGCTTCTTCCAGGTCATCACGGCCCAGCGCATCCTCCATCGCAAAGTATTCCCTATAAACGGGCAGTAAAGCAACTTGCGCCTTTTTGGAAACAGTCTCTTCCCGCAATGTGCCGCCATTTAACACCCCTGCACCTTCCATCCCCATACCTCCCTGACCACTCATGGTGGGGACACCCTCCGGGTTCATCATACTGGGTTTTCCGGCCAGTTGTGACGCAGCGTCTACCGTAAAGGTCCCATTTACCACGATCTCGTCCCCCTTGCTGAGTCCGGAACTGATAACATAGGCATCACCCAGGGAAGGGCCAAGCAACACCTCGCGAAGCATAAAATCTACCTTGTCCTGAACACTTTCCTTCAGATAAACTATGGAACGTTCCCCGGTCCACATCACGGCAGATTTGGGGATGACAATTTCCCTGGAATCGGAAACTGTGGGGGATAGGTTACCACTGATTGTGCCCGATACGAACATTTCCGGTTTAAACTTGTTATCCTTGTTCTTAACTTCTACCCGGGCAGATGCCACCCTGGTTTGAGGATTTATAAGCGGATCGATAAATGTGATGGCCCCTTCAAATGTTTCGCCCGGCAATGACTGAACAGTATAGGACACCTTATTACCTACTTTGACCCAGGGCATATCGCTTTCATACACATCAAAAAGGACCCAGACACGGGAAAGATCCGCAATTTCGTAAAGGGGCATACCCCGGTCCACATAATCGCCCAGCTCCACTTTTTTACCGATTACAATCCCGGAAACATCGGCTGAGATTGGAAAGCGTTGAATCAATTTCCCAGAAGAGAGAATTTTATTGATGGTCCCTTCCCCTATTTTCCAGTTGGCCAGTTTTTGTTTCGCGGCCTCAAACAACTCGGGTTGGGTCTCCTTTATGCTGTTGGCCTGCAACAATTCTTCCTGTGCAGTAAGCAATTCCGGGGAATATACCATCGCCAGGGTCTGCCCGCGGGTAACTCTTTCACCTGTGAAATTAATATTCAACTGTTCTATCCTGCCGGGGATATGGGTAGTTTGTGAATATAGTTGCCGCTCATCTACCTGAACTTTGCCATTGAGCCTGACCTCCTTACTGGCCTCCCTTTCCCCAACGATCATCGTCTGGATATTAGCCAGTTTCATCGCATTTTCCGACATCCGGACCGCATTGAACTGGACGTCGGAATCTGAAGTTTCCAATGGGATAAGGTCCATGCCACATATGGGGCAGCTCCCCGGGTCTGCCTGCCGTATCTGGGGATGCATTGAACAGGTCCAGATTTCATCACCCTTACGTTCCGAGCTATGGTCATGTTCCGGTTGTGCCGCATTGTTGTTTCCCCCAAAAATGAGCCATCCCAGCAAGAGGCCTGCCAGCAGGATCCCTGTCATTTTCAGAATGTTTTTGTTTTTGTCGTTCATCTTATTCGGCTTTTGAAAGTAAGTATGTTAGTTTGGACTGGGCTATGAAGCCTTCTTTTATCTGGGTCGCAATCCCTTTCTGGTACATCAGCAGGTCCTGGTTCATTGCCAGGATTTCTTCAAAACCGGAAGTGTCATTGCTGTATCCGGAGAGTAGTAGTCTGATGGCCTGTTCGGTGGTTTCTGTTTGTTTTTGATATAACCTCCTGAGTTCATCGGCTTTTGAAAAATCATATTCAGCCAAAGCGAACTGGGAATACAGCGTGTTTTTAACTGCCTGAATTTCGTGCCCTGCAACCTCGACCAACAATTCTGCTTCCTTCTGTGCAGCCCTGTATTTTTTTCTGAATACCGGCAAAGTAACTGATAACATGGGCATGATCGCATCCTGGCCGTTCATATCCAGGTCAGGGACATCGCGCCTTCCAATAATGGAATAATCAACCCCGATACCGATCATGGGGTAACCCGATTTTTTGGCAAGCCTTTCCTGCGTCTCATAGGATTCCCGCTGCCGCTCCAATTTCACCAGTTTGGGATTGGCATCGAATAAGCTATCTATTGCCCCTGTCGCTTTCAAGGAATCTAAAGCCAAGCTTTCAGGGGGAAGCACTTCCTCCTCCATTCCCCTGTCCAGGAAGGAATTCAACAAGACTTGAATCGGCCTTTGTTTAGCCTCCAGCAACCGTATATTAGTTGCGCTTTCATTTTTTTTGATATCAATCCGGACCACATCAACCATGCTGCCTTTGGCATTGCTGAATTTGTTCAGGGCGAGTTTCCGGTACGTCTCCAATATGGAGAGATTTTCCTGCTCCAGCCTGATCATTTGCTGTAGTTCGTATAATGCTGCATAGCCTTCGCTGAACCCGAGGAACACCTCGTTCCGAACATCGAGGTAACGTTGAAAAGCTGCTTCAGCCATCAGGTTGGCCACATCCTTTTTCAGTGAAAGCGTCCCGAACCAGGGGAACATTTGCATAAGGTTGAATCGGGCTTCCTGGCGCCCTACCCTGGTTTCTATCATCTGTCCGAAAGCACTTAGCGTCAGGGTTGGGTCTGGAAGCGCGCTAAGCTGTGGTGCCTGCTGCATTGCAGCTTCAAATTCAGTATAGGCTGCCTGTATTTGCGGATTGTTCTGCACAACCAGGTCCAGGTACCCTTCCAGGGATTGGGCATTGCCCCCTATGGGCATACCGAACAGCATCACCTGGATTACCATGGCCATGCCCAGCCAGCTTTTAATTCCCTTCAGCGGGATCATGGTTAAACCCGTTACTTTAGATAATACTCGATTCATGATTATTTTTTTTAACGACATTTTCTCTCCAGTAGGCTTGTAATACGGGAACCACAAACATGGTCATCAATTGGATGATCATCCCCCCGAATGTAGGGATGGCCATCGGGATCATGATATCAGCTCCCTTCCCGGTGGAAGTCAGTACAGGCAACAAGGCTATGATGGCCACGGCTGCCGTCATCATGGCAGGCCTGACCCGTTTTTTCCCGGCCAGCAGGACAGCTGCCCGCACTTCCCCAACTGTTTTGGGGTCTTTCTCCTCAAAAACCTGATGGATATACGTGCCCATGATTACCCCGTCATCGGTTGCAATCCCAAAAAGGGCAATAAAACCTACCCATACAGCTACACTGAGGTTTATGGGGTGGATCTGGAACAAATGCCTCATATTAACCCCGGCGACATCAAAATTCAGGAACCAACCCTGCCCGTATAACCAAAGCATGATAAAGCCCCCGGCAAAAGCAACAAAAACCCCGGAAAAGTGGATGGAGGACGCAATTACCGTCTTAAACTGGAAGAATAGCAATAAGAAAATTACCATCAAACTTAACGGGATGACAATCGATAAGCGCTTTACGGCCCTGACCTGGTTCTCATAACTCCCTGAGAATTTATAGCTTGTCCCGGCCGGCACCACAAGTTCCCCTGAATCGATCCGCTGCTGAATAAAGCGGCCGGCTTCCAGTACCACGTCCACCTCGGCAAAATTTTCTTTTTTGTCGAACAAAACATAGCCCACCAGGAAGGTATCCTCGCTTTTAATCATCTGTGGCCCCCTTTCGTATTTCAGGATAACCAATTGCCCCAGTGGTACCTGGGCCCCTGTGGGGGTCGGTACCAGGATGTTCTTGATTTTATCAGGGTCATCCCGGAGTTCCCGCGGATACCGGACCCGCACCGGGTACCGTTCCCGGCCTTCTACCGTGGTAGTTATTTCCATCCCCCCTATGGCAGATTCAATGACCTGCTGGGTCTTTTCTATACTCAGGCCGTACCGGGCAATGGCATTACGGTCTATTTTCAACTCTAAATAGGGTTTGCCAACAATGCGATCCGCGAACACGGCCTCGCGTTTAACGGATGGCACTTCCTTTAGGATAGCCTCCAATTGCTCGCCGAAATCCTGGATGGTCTTCAGGTCAGGACCATACACCTTGATGCCCATAGGCGCCCTCATTCCTGTTTGGAGCATCACCAGGCGTGTCTCTATGGGTTGCAATTTGGGAGCGGAGGTTATACCCGGGATTTTGGTTACGCTTACTATTTCCGTCCAGATATCGGATGCATCCAGGATATGGGGCCTCCAGTTCCTGAAATATTCCCCTTTGTCGTCCAAAACCAGATCCTTTTCGGCAATCCCTTGCGCCAATGCATCTGAATTTGAAACTGCCTTGCCCGACTTCAATGCAAAACGATCCTCTTTATCAACCCTGAACCGTTTGGGTTTCCCCTCATCGTTTACGATGAATTCCGGTTTATAGTTGATGATATTCTCATACATCGATATAGGAGCAGGATCCAGGGCACTCTCCACCCTTCCCATTTTTCCAACGGCATTGTCTATCTCCGGGATGTTGGCCAATGCCCTGTCGAGCTGCTGCAGGATCTTTTTGCTCTCTTCCACGCCGGCATGGGGCATGGAGGTAGGCATTAAGAGGTAGCTGCCCTCATTCAGTGCGGGCATAAATTCGGAACCCAGGCCCGGAAATGTATGGATCGCTGCAGACCAGCCTTTGGACTGTTTTATATCAACCCCCACTTTGTCAAAACCACTTGCGACAAATCCAAAGGTATTGTTGAATCCAATCCATACCAGAATGCCCATGAGTATCGTAACGAGGGGTATCAACATAAATTTTCCCTTGTTGGCCAGGCACCATGCCAGGATTTTTTCGTAATAGAATACAATAGCCCACAAACCACCCAATATGGTTCCCATTAATGCAAGTACAAAGACATAGTTTGTGAAAACAGCATTTCGGGGGCCAAGAGGCATCCATTCTTCCGTCAGGAAATAGGTGGCAATAAACAATGTCAATACTAAATTCAGGTGTTTTGTATAGCGGGAATATTGTGGCGGCCAGTGATGTTCCAACAGGTTGTTTGCCCCGATAAGGCATAAAGCCAGGGGAAGCCACATCCCCGTATACACAGTAAGCAGGATGCCCCCCGCGATGAGTATGATACTCAATAGCCTTCTGATCCTTTTTTTATTGAACTGGAGGCCAAAAACAAAATGGGCTATGGCAGGCAGTACAACAATCCCCAGCACAAAAGCTGCTAACAGGGCAAAGGTCTTGGTAAAAGCCAAAGGCCTGAAAAGCTTACCTTCCGCGGATTCCATTGCAAATACAGGCAAAAAACTTACCACCGTTGTAGCCAGTGCAGTGGTCACTGCAGAGGCTACCTCTTTGGTGGCCTTATAAATGACCTGCATAAGCTCCTTTCCCCTTACACCTTTATTTTCCGGCATATCGAGGTGCCTGGTAATATTCTCCACAAAGACGATCCCGATATCGACCATTACACCAATGGCGATGGCAATACCAGACAGGGCCACCACATTGGCATCCACCCCGGAATAGCGCATGACTATAAAGGTCATGAGGACCCCGACGGGCAGTAGTCCAGAGATGATAAGCGATGCCCGGAGGTTTAGCATCAAAACCAGAACCACTATAATACTGATCAGGATTTCATGGGAAAGTGCGGTTTCCAGGGTACCGATTGTTTCCTGTATCAATTGTGTCCTATCGTAGAACGGCACGATGGTCAACTGGCTGGTGGTTCCATCTGCCAGCATTTTTTTGGGAAGGCCGGGAGCCACCTCTTTGATCTTCTCTTTAACCTTATTGATAACCTCCAGGGGGTTGGAACCATATCGCGCAACAACCACGCCCCCGGCAACCTCTGCTCCCCCCTTATCCAGGACCCCCCTGCTGGCAGCGGGGCCAAGGCTCACCACACCGATATCCTTAATGAGAACCGGACGGTTATCGTTGACGGCTACGACCGTATTTTCAAGGTCTTCCGTTTTTTTGATATATCCCAGCCCCCGGACCAGATACTCCGCCTTGTTAAATTCAATAGTCTTGGCACCGATATCCCGGTTGGAATTTTTTACGGCCAGCATAACCTTATCGATCCCGATATTATAGGCTTTCAAGGCATCGGGGTTTACATCTACCTGGTATTCGCGCACATAGCCTCCAACTGAGGCAACTTCCGATACGCCCGATACCCCACTTAAGGAATATTTTACAAAATAATCCTGGGCAGAACGCAGTTCGTGCAGGTCCCACCCGCCCGTAACATTGCCCAGGGAATCACGGCCTTCCAGGGTATACCAGAAGACCTGCCCCAGAGCAGTGGCATCCGGGCCCAATGCGGGTTGTACCCCATCCGGCAAAAGGCTGGGCGACAATGAATTCAGTTTTTCCAGTACCCTTGTCCGCGACCAGTAAAATTCTGCCTTTTCCTCAAAAATCACATAAATACTGGAGAAACCGAACATCGAGGTACTGCGGATCGATTTTACATCAGGAATACCCAATAACGCGGTGGTCAAAGGATACGTAATCTGATCTTCAATATCCTGTGGTGAACGCCCCGGCCAGTCCGTAAATACTATCTGCTGGTTCTCCCCAATGTCGGGGATCGCGTCTACGGGGACCGGGTCCCTGGGTAAAGCCCCGGTATCCCAATTAAAGGGGGAAGTGGCAATACCCCAGATAACGAACGTACTAAAGACCAGCATGGTCACCAGTTTGTTCTCTAAAAAATATTTGATAATCATATGTAGCATACACTGAAATATTGGATTGGAATGGAAGTTCTCCAAAGCCCACAAAGGCCAATTGCCATATCAATTGAATGGGATGGCTAATTTCAAAGTATATAAATTAAATAAGGAAAACCTGGTCCAGCGTAAGGATGTCGCGGATCAAGGGGGGAGAGGCGTAATCCCTGAAGGGGACTACCTTATCGTTGAGGGTATTAAATGAATGGATATATGTGTACACAAATGCAGCGATAAACATCTGCTGGTCAATACTGATCTTTTCATGTGAGACCTTCAGGTTATCCTGCCCTGAAACCGCTATGGTTTCATCACTGCAACAATGCCCATCCATAAGGTTCATTTGATCGGTTGAAGATCCATCCTGTGATTCCATCCCACAGGGTTTGGCTTTACCGAATACAGAAAAATCCACCAAAACATCCCCGCAAAAATGTTGCTCAACCGTAAAAGAGAAGGTTGAGAACAGCACGATAAGTGCCATTGTAAAGGATGTTATTTTATGAAAAGCGTTTTTCATGCCTGATACAAAGGTACATAACTTTTTATATCCGATATTTCTTTAACAGAATTTTAGATTCACAGGATAGATTTTTGCAGTATGAATAAAAATTGCAATAGCATCTTCCCAGCCCGCCTGCCTGCGACTGGTTGTGTATGCCAGATCCCATTCACACCTGAATCGTTAAAAATTTAAACTTAAAACAGCTTTCCCTATTGTGTGGAGGTACCGTATAAGAATCCAGCACTTGGTACAATGGGTACCGCGGATATGTTTAAAAAGGTTAGCCCTATACTAAGGATTTACTATTTATATTATTATATTTACTGTAACAGTATCCTACTGAATAAGGAGTTCCCCCCAGCACGATTTCTGATTGCCAATATTAAACATCAGTCATTTTATGATTGATCACCTGCATCGGTTACGGGCTGTAAAATTCGAAATGTGTACTAATTATACGGATAGTTTAAAGAGAAATATATGTCGAAATGGGGACCGCTTCAACAGAGATTCGAATCAGATCAACCGCGAAAGATCCTCGCGCTGGATGGGGGTGGGATACGGGGCGTCCTAACCCTGGAAATACTGGGGGAGCTGGAGCGGCAACTAAAGGCTGAACTGAAGGAAGACGCTTCGTTCCGCCTGTGTGACTACTTTGATTATATAGGCGGCACCAGCACCGGTGCTATCATTGCCGCAGGTCTTTCCATAGGCTTGTCCGTAGACGAGTTGCTCAGCTTCTACGAATCCAAAGGCGAAGCCATGTTCGACAAGGCTTTCCTATTAAAGAGGGTGAAATACTTTTACAATGACGGGCCTTTGCTGAATGAACTAAAAGCCACTTTCGGGACCGGGGATATCGATTTGAAAAGCGGCACATTCAAGACCTTATTGCTGATCGTTACCATGAACAGGAGTACCGATTCGCCCTGGCCCATCAGCAATAACCCCAATGCAAAATACAATGACCCGGCAAGGCCCGATTGCAACCTACGGATCCCACTCTATCAATTGGTCAGGGCCAGTACGGCTGCCCCTGCCTATTTTCGCCCGGAAACCTTACAATGGGATCCCGCAAATCCTGAAAAAACCTTTGTATTTGTAGACGGGGGAGTAACCCCATACAACAACCCTGCTTTCCTCTTATACAGGATGGCCACCCAGCCGGCGTACGGATTGAACTGGCCAACCGGGGAGAAAAACCTGATGATCGTTTCCGTAGGAACCGGTGCTGCCCCTACCGAAGGGGTGTACAGCAACCTGCTCGATACACTGAAGGAATTGCCAGGGAATTTAATGTATGCCATGCAGGTCGACCAGGATATCAATTGCCGAACAGTAGGGCGATGCGTATATGGTGCCTCCATCGACAGGGAACTCAGGGATATGATACCCATGGATGCAAACGGCAACATTTTAGACCTCGAAACGGATGCCAACCGATATTTTCGATATATGCGCTATAATGCAGACCTGAGTCCAAAAGGCCTTACGGAGTTGGGATTGCCCCAATTGGATTCTGATGAGATACGGGAAATGGACGCTGTTGAAAACATTCAAAAATTACGGGAAATCGGGAGGGCAACCGGAAAACAGCAGGTGGTAGTCCAAAAACATTTTACCGGATTTTTAAACAAGTAAACCAGGGGATGGAACATTCCATATTATTTGCCGGGCATATGTTGGACCATCCTGACAGGGCTGCCGAACGGTTTCCGAAAAGCAAAGTAAACGTTGTTACGACCCAGATAAGAGATTATTTATCCCGGTTGCAGCAATTTTCACCGGAAGATTATGTGGGAATGGCCGGGGGGGCCTGCGGGGGAGATATCGTATTCCATGAACTTTGCCTGGAACTGGGCATCCCATCCCGGATTTTCCTGGCATTTGAGCCTGAAGAATATAAAAAGGCCTCTGTTTCCTTTGCCGGAAAGGATTGGGAGGAACGCTATGACAGGCTGCTTGAGAAATTGCCATACAAGGTGCTGCCACAACGCGGGGAGAAAGATCCCGACTCCGTTTGGGAACGTGCCAATAACTGGATGCTCAAAAGCGCACTCAGAAATGGCGGGGTGCATATGACACTCCTGGCCCTGTGGGATGGGGAGGGCGGAGATGGCACCGGGGGTACGGAACACATGATTAAAATTGCCCGGGAAAAAAAGGCGGATGTTACTATAATGGACATTGGTAAACTCTGAGTTTGTGCCATAATCAGAAATGGGTTCTGGTAAAGTGGGTTGTCAGGTAATGTAAAAATTTCGAGGGACTGCTCCCTCCGGTTGCTGATACTATTTTAATGAAAGTATGCCGGGGCCAGGCAGGTTTATATATGATCAATTATAACTACATACAATGATACCTGTAGAATGGTTAAAATATGCGCCCAAACCAAATCCACTGGGAGATGGGGAGGTCTGGAATGTTTTTCTTTCCTATCGTTCCATAAACCGGGGGTGGGTGCTCAACTTATACGATGTGCTGACCGAATTGGGGTTCAGGGTCTTTCTGGACCAGTATGTCCTCAAATCAGGCGATTCCCTGGTCCGGAACCTGGAAACAGCCCTCGATACGAGCCAGGCCGGCATTTTGGTCTGGTCTAACGCTGCAAGTGATTCTGAATGGGTCAGGAATGAATATGACACCATGATGTCCAGGGCCACCAGCAATAAAAAATTCTATTTTATACCGGTAAAAGTTGACCGTACCCCATTACCCGCTTTTGCAAAGTCCAAGATCTATATCGATTTTGCGGAATATCCTGACGGTCCCAACGGGGGCGACCTGTTACGCCTTGTTCACGGGTTGGTTGGCAAGCCATTGAGTGAGGACGCGGTTCGGTTTGCATGGGAACAGGATGAGGCATCGGGAATAGCCGCTGCCAGGATCACGGCTGCTATCCGAAACAACAGGCCGGAGGCACTGACCAAACTTTTCAGGGATGGAGGGATTCCCTGGAAAACCACCGCCTCACTGGCCTGTAAAGCCGCAGAAGGCCTGATAAAATTGGGGTGTAAGAATGAAGCTATCGATATGCTGGGCAGGGTGGAATCTGACTTTCCGAAATCCATACGGCCCCGCCAATTGAAGGCACTCGCACTTGCAAGGCGTGGTCAGGGGAATGACCTGGAGGAAGCCCAAAATATATTAGGGGAACTATACGCCCTTAACCACCTGGATCCGGAAACCCTTGGCATTTACGGCCGCACCTGGATGGACCGCTATAAGATATCGAATGCTATTTCAGAATTAAGGCAATCCAGGAATTGTTATGCAGAGGCCTTTGCAAAGGCACCAGACGATTATTATACCGGCATCAATGCCGCATCCAAAAGTATTTTACTTGGGGAATTGGATGTAGGAAAGGACTATGCGGAAAAAGTTGAAACTATTGTTGGGAACAAACCGGTGCCGGGGGATTATTGGCAGACCGCCACGGTTGCGGAAGTACTCCTGATACAAAAAAAGTATGACGAGGCAGCCGGGATGTACCAGCAGGCTGTTGATATCGCACCCACCGAAAAAGCTTCCCATGAGTCGACCTTAAAACAGGCCAGTTTACTAATGGATAAATTGGGTGCAGGTGCCGACATTCAGGAGAAGGTAAGCAAGGTTTTCAATCTATAGTCTTCAATGGTTATGAAAAATTAATTCAAGGGGGTATGTCTAATTATAGCTGGTTCCAACACAACGAAATATCCTTATTTCAAAGGTATGATGTTGAGCAACAGCCCGGGGAAGGATATGTGATCAATGGACTGGAAGCCTGGACCACCTTAATGGCACGCTTGCTGGTTTTCCTGGGTCAATCCGAAAATGAGGAGAACCCGGACAGGGTAGCAATCCGGAGACAGACTCTTCATGAACTTATGGAACTTACGGAGAACAGGGGCAGTAACAATTTCGAAACGGACTACCAGGAGGTATCTAACCGTTCCACGGAAGAATTGATAGCCACTGTATTACTCCTGAAATTGCGTATCTCCTACAGGACCCTCCCGGCAAATTGCTGCCCCCGTTTATTCATTTCCCACAGGAGGGATGATAAGGGCTATGCCCTCCGGATTGCAAAACTTGCCCTGGATAACAATTTTGCGTTTTGGCTGGATGTGCTCGATCCGGATCTGACAAGCCGTGGCGAGGGTAGGATCCCTGAAAAGCTGATTCCCCTGATAACCGCCTGCATTATTGAAATGGCATTGATCAATTGCACACATGTACTTGCCTGTATGACCGTAAATTCGCGCGGGACCCTGTGGATACCCTATGAATATGGCAGGATACGGGAGTTGCCGGGAATCACCGTAAATACTTGTGCGTGGTGGCATCCGGATCTGCCGCCGGCGGATTTTCCGGAGTATATGTTGCTTGGGGAAATCGCGCAAACTGAAAGTCAGATCAGTACCTGGCTGGAAACAGAAATGAAATGTGCGGGCAAAGGCTACTGCGCCCCTGTCCGGGAGGATGTGGCGGTATGGGGCGCCGTTGAACGGTTACCGGAAGATAGCGCTGCAGCGTTGGAAAGGATACAACAAAACAAAAGGCAAGCGATTGAAGATATCGCGTTTACGAAAAAACCGCTTGTCAGGAAACATGCCGCGTTTAAAGACAAGAACTCAGCTTAAAATGAAAATATTCATAGGTTTCGGGTACAACGAAAAGGATAAATGGATCAAGGAGCTCGTATTCCCGCTGGTTCAGGCCTTTGATGCATCCATAGTTACAGGGGAAGACCTGCAGGGGCAAATCCTCAGTCAGGGGGTCACTGACAGGATAGCCAAATCAGACGGGGTATTGGCATTCCTCACGCCCCGGGATGCCCTGGCGAATGGGGAATTTACAACACACCAATGGGTACGGGATGAACTGGTCACGGCCATTGGAAAAAATATCCCGGCGGTGGAGATCCGGGAGGCATCTGTAGAGAAGCAGGGTGGCATTGCGGGTGACCGGCAACGAATTGAATATTCCCAGGTAGACAAAGCAGCCTTGTTAGTGGACCTCGCGAAAGTCCTGGCCAACTGGAGACGGAACCTTAAAGCCAGGCGGTTTTTTTTGATGCCAAGGGATATCGTCCAGGATGCCAGAGCATTCATCAACAAGGAGGACCTGAAATGTACCTATGAATTTATGGATGGCAGCAAGAGATCGGAGGTATATACTGCAAAACCTTTTAAGTTCGGGCAAGGCCTCTGTGTGGATATATACAATGTGCCATCGGATGATGCCCTGGTACAGGTGACACTTACCGGCCCACAGTTTGAATGGTCATCCGATTATGAATCCGTACAAGTGCTTTCCATTAACCTCCAAAAAATATAATGATGGGTGATCTTGAGTCAAAATATACCATAGCACAGGATTTTAAATACGAGGGCGAGGATTGGTGGAGTTGGTGGATATGGATCGAAGGCAGTGCGGCTTACCTGGATAAAGTGGATCATGTTGTATACACACTGCATCCAACTTTTCCGAAACCTGTAAGGATTGTACGTGACCGGGATTCGAAGTTTTTGATCAAAGCGGAAGGTTGGGGGACCTTCAGGATATATGCAAAAGTGGTTTTAACCGATACTAATGAAATCGATCTAACCCATGAACTGAGTCTGAAATATCCGGACGGGTCTGAAAATGTTGAATAGAGCGGACCTTCAGCTGCTACCGGAAAACAATAATCTTAAATCAAAATTAACTTTTAAATACTACTGAAATGGGACTTCCAAATGAATTTAATGACATTATTAAAAAGCACTTAAATGTTTTTGCCGCCTGGATGCCAATTGTCAACAAGTACAAATTGGGTGATTACGGCCTTATCGCGGATGGGGTGTTTGCAAAGCTGGGCAACATCACAGATGATTTTAAGGTATCGATCACCCAAGGATCCGGGGCTGCCGCCAGCATCGATTTCACATCAGAGGGTTCCCGTTTAATCAAACTTGCGGGAGATACCGAAGTGGATGTAATCCCTGCAGGGGAAGTAAAAGCCAATATAGCCATAGAATTTTCCAAGGAGAAATCCTTTTTGGTAAAATCCCCGGAAATTACAGTAAGCACGATGGATAATGTTAATGAAGTGGCTAAAAAGCTCATGGAAAGCGGGACCTGGGACGGAAAGTGGAAAGTAGTTTACCAGGTTTACAATGCCCTCGACGCGGTCATTGTTTCCACCATTGACGCCGGGACGAAACTGAATTTCAGCGGGGATGCATCGGCCCTTGGCCAAATGAAATTGGGAAGTGCAGGTGTGAACCTGGATACCAATAAAGCCCTTGGTTTAAATATCAATGGGAAAAACGGGATTATCGGCCTTGGATTGTTCAGGATAAAATCGGGCATATTCGGGGGGAAGAAAAAGGTGGCCATACTGGGTGATGAACCCCAAGTAGCTGAGAATGATCCTATCTTCCTGGATCCCGCGGATATCACAAAGGATGATTTATAAAATGCATTCTACTTTATACCATGATATTCCAATTGGACATGAATTAAACCCTAAATAATTAACAGCATGAAAATTAACAAAGAAGATATACCCATAGTGATGCAAACTCCGGAATCAATAATGCGCAACATAACCGGTTATGGAGGAATGACAATTGCGTATAATGAAATTCCCAAGGGAACTGACTTTACACCATTGTTACAGGGATTAAAGAATAATAGTTGCCATTGCCCGCATTGGGGATACGTTATTAAAGGGGAAATACGGCTGATATATGACGATAATTCAGAGGAGGTGGTCAGGACTGGTGACGTTTTTTATTGGCCGGCAGGTCATACTGCCATTGTTGAGGAAGATTTGAAGTTAATTGATTTCAGTCCTTCTAAAGAGTTTGGTGAAGTAATGGAACATATAGGCAAGAAAATGACTGAATCTGGATTATAAATTCGATTATAGCCAGGGTTAATAAAAAATAGAATCCCAAACTGCCTAAAAACCAGTATGGTTACTTAACCAAAAAAAGTTATGAAATCGTTGATAATTGGCATAGCCCGGACAGGATCGCCCCATAATTTTGTATTGAACGCGGAGACAAAGTATATTTCCATGTGCGGCACCAAACCGGAGGTCAGTTTTTCCATCGATTGCGGGCAATCCGATTTCCTGAAATTGATCAACGACCTCCGGTACAACGATCCCGACCCGGATACATCCCTGCGGGCCATTTCATCTTTCGAAACACTGACATCCCAGATATTCCACGACTTAAAATATCTGAAAATTGACGAAGGTGATTCTGAAGATATGCACATCCGACTGGTAACCACCCCATTTGAACTGGCACAATTACCGTTTGAATTCATTCCCACCCCTCCCGGGATAGCTGGGGGACAAAAAATACCATTGCTTGCCCACCCTGAAAGAAAGATAATGTTGACCCGGGAGGTTAGGCAGGAAACAGAATCCAATTATACCTGGCCTCACCAGTCACGGATACTTTTTGCCTGGGCGCAACCCAACCCCGAGATGACTGTGCCCTACAAGGAACATCTGGCAGTCCTGGAAAATATTGTCCGGCCTTTTTGCAAACCTGACAAAGCAAGCCCGGTTCCAAAGGCCGATATGTCTGAATTTCTGACCGAGGTTCCCAACGCCTCCGTTACTTCCTTACAAAAAGCACTACAGCAGGGGATTGATGCAAACAAGGCATATACCCATATCCATATCCTGGCCCATGGCGGCCAAACACTGAATTTTGGGGTCACGGAATTCCGACTCCTGCTTTGCCAGCCTGGTACCCTGGATTCGGTTCAAAAAGTAACCGGGGATCAACTTGCAGCTGCACGGGTACCTGCCACTCCCGGCTTTACCCCGGCTGTAGTGACCCTGGCTGTTTGTGACAGCGGGCATGTGGGGAACACCATTATGCCGAGTGGTAGCCTGGCGTACCAGTTGCATACCCGGGGGATTCCCTGCATTTTTGCTTCCCAGTTTCCCCTGACTCAGGAGGGCTCGGTAACCCTGATCCGGACCCTCTACCGGCAATTGCTCAACGCCATGGATCCCAGACTTGCCTTATACCATTCAAGGATGGAACTGAGGAAAGAACAAAACCATGACTGGGCAAGCCTGGTAGCCTACTCAAGGTTCCCGGAAGATATAGAGGACCAGTTAGCCTGGGCACGGCTTAAACAACTCTTTGGTTCCATGAAGACCACCAATGCATGGGTAGACCACTTGTTTAAGTACTGGGTAAAACTGGAGAAAGACCAGAAAGACAAAGCCCAGAGTGATTTGGATAGCAGGCTTGACAGCTCCATATCCGACTTGTCAGCCCACCTGGACCCAGCCAATAAACTGGAAAGCACCTTCCCATCAGATTCCTTACAATCAGAACACCTCGGGTTATTGGGTAGTGCCTATAAACGAAAAGCGGAGTTCCAGTACCGGATGATCTCCTTCAACCTGCCACAAAAAGAGAACTTGCTGAAAATGTCCATGGAATCCCTTGAAAAGGCCAGAAACTTTTACCACGGCGGCTTACAAGCCAATCTTTCGAGCCATTGGACTACCATACAATACCTTTCCTTAAAAGCGATTACGACGGGGTCACTGCAGGAAGATATTGCGTACTGGTATACCGTAAAGACCATGGCTGAAAGGGAGGAAAATAAGGCAAAAAAGGAGGAAGACAGGGCGTGGGCATGGGGTACCCTTGCTGAATTGTATTTGCTGCAACCTTTAACAGCCACATCGGGTAGCTCCGGGGATGCTTCCATGGAAATAGCAGCCGATTACCTCCGCAAAATTGCGGAAAAGGGGGCTGTATTCAATCCGGTCAAAGAATCCACAGCGAGGCAATTGGAACGGTATCTCCAATGGTGGCCTGAGCTGTATCCCCAAAAATTTCCACCCCTCCTGAAGGATAGAGCGGCAGCACTACGGCAATTACTGCCCTCCCTTGAGCAATTATTGGATGTTCCCTGAAGCCGAAAACTGTTTTGATACGGAAGGATGAGCCCTCTTTTTTACGGAAATAGCCCCGTATGTATCAGAATTTTCTTAGTTTTAAGCAACTATTACAAGGTCGTTTTTTAAAAATTGCCGGGTCGTGCCAATCCTGTTCAGCGAACAAAATCCGGCCTTAAAGGGATGGCGCGCTGGTCAGGCACCAGGATTCCGGAAAGTATAATTAAGATATTGTATCGGAATTAAATTGAGCAGTATCTTACTTCCCCCATATGAAATTTAATGTATAATACGCTTTGGAAATAACGGGTTCCAAATCCGTTCCAGGTTTTCATATTTTAATATAAACAAATACGCATGGCCCTTATTCCTGGTTTTGAGAACGATATCTTCATCAGTTATGCACACGTAGACAATGTTACCCTGAATGAGGGACAAAAAGGTTGGATCGAACAGTTCTACGCACATCTTAAGCAGTTGCTCGATAGGCGTTACGGGCGTATGGATATGGTTAAAATATGGTGGGATGACAAAAAACTGGATGGCACCAAACTGTTTGATGATTCCATTCAGGCAGGCATAGAGAAAGCAGCCATCATGATCTGCATTCATTCCCCGGGATATCAGAAATCAAAGTATTGCCTGGAGGAACTTGATTTATTTTGTAAAAAAACCCAAAAAGATCCCATGGGAATCAAGGTGGGTGATAAATCCAGGATAGTACATGTGCTGCTCAACAACATTCATTATGATGAATGGCCGGCTCCTTTCGCCGGCACAACGGGTTTTCCTTTCCATGATGCATCTGAAAAAGATGATTTCGGGGATCCGCTGGAGCCCCGGTCAAGAAAATTCCAGAAACAAATGCAGGATTTCAGGGATGCCCTTTGGAACCTGATAACTGAATTACAGGAAAATATGACCGGGAAGGAAGCAGTAAACGAAGGAGAACAGGATAGCGGGCAATTCACTATTTTCCTAGGGGAAGTAGCCGATACGCTTCGGACCCAGCGCAAACGTACCATAGCGGAACTGGAAAAGGAAGGATACCGGGTAATTACAGGAATTCCACCCCCGGACGCCCTGGAGGCGCACAAGGAGGCTACTGAGGAAGCCCTGAAAAAGACAGATCTGGCCGTACACCTGCTGGATGGGTATCCTGGCCGGGAGATCGTTGGGGCACCAGAATTCTGGTACCCCCAGCAACAGGTTGAAGTTGCACTTGCTTCTGCCGTACCCCAGATGATCTGGCTACCGGCGGAAACAGAACTGGCCGGTATAGAGGAAGAAAACCACAGGATATTTCTGGATAACATGGAAAGGGGAAAAACATTTGATAAACCGTACGAATTTGTACGGGGCCCTAAAAGTAAGCTGGCAGGGGAAATTATTGATTTGGCAGCCCAGCTCAAAGCCATGCAAACCAAGAAACAAAAGGAGGCCGGAAAGGTTCAGGTGCTGCTTGACACCCATTATAATGACCAATTGTATGCCCTGGAATTGAGTAAGACGCTCATCGAAAACCAGATTCAACCCTTTATCAATCCCCAGGAAGATGATCCCAGAAAAAACATCAATTTGCTGGGCAACAGGATAAGCCAGGTAAGAAAACTGATCTTCCTGTATGGAAAAGCTTCCAGGGAATGGGTCCTGGAAAGAATGAGTGCAGCACTCCAGCTAATTATTACCCACAACTACCCTATCGATGATTTTTATATCTACCTGGCGCCCCCTCATAAAGACGTAGATGAGCTGGTACTGAATCAAAAATTCCTGAAGATAAATGTTGTTGACAGCAGCAATGAAAAGGCTTTGGATAAAGAAGTGATCCGTCAATTTTTAACAGATTTAAAATCCAGCTGAACCGTATGGCAGCCCCAGTTAAAAACAGCACATCACAACCCTTGGTAATGACCAATCCCTATGTGGGCCTGAGGCCATTCGACATAGACGAAAGCCTGTTGTTCTTTGGCCGCAATGACCAGATCCTGGAATTGCTCCAAAAATTGCATATTCACCGGTTTGTAGCGGTAGTGGGAAGTTCCGGCTGTGGTAAATCCTCCCTGTTGCGTGCCGGTGTAATCCCTGCCCTGAAGGCAGGTTACCTTATACAGAATAGTGACAACTGGTGCATCTCTATCATGAGGCCCGGCCAAAGCCCCCTGTATAACCTGGTGGAATCCCTCCTGGCGCAACTGGATCCGGAATTTAAATCAGAGAAAATTTCTGTCATCGTTTCCCGGATCAGAGAAGAAGGAGCTGCAGCCGTTACAGACCTGTTGTTGCAATATAAGCAGGATTTGAACCAGAACTTCTTCGTACTGGCAGACCAGTTTGAGGAACTATTCCGTTTTGCCATGGAACAGGAAGATACAGCGAAAAAAGATGAGGCCATTGATTTTGTCCACATCCTGTTGGAACTTTCGCGGCAAACCGTTGTACTGCTGTATGTGGTCATTACCATGCGTTCGGATTTTTTGGGGGATTGTACCCAGTTTTCCGGACTGCCGGAAATCATGAACCACAGCCTTTTCCTGGTTCCCAAGTTGAACCGGATGCAGCTTAAAATGGCCATCACTGGCCCCGCTACACTTTACGGCGGAAAGCTCAATCCTGCACTTACCTCCCATTTGTTGAACGTTGTAGGAATGGTTAAAGATGAATTGCCCTTGTTGCAACATGCCCTGATGCGTATATGGGACCATGAGGCCAATTTTGATAAAACCGGCGAGATGGATATGGATGATTTCCAGGTTATCGGCGGTATCGAAAAAGCACTTTCCAAGCATGCAGATGAAGCCCTGACCGGAATGGATCAGCAGGAAGCGGGGATTGCCAAAACCATATTTCAGGCATTGACCACTACGGATGAACACGGACGCAGGACCCGGCGCCCTGTGTTGCTCAGCGACCTGGAATCCCTGACCGGAGAAAACAGGGAAAAGTTGCTGGGGATCATTGACCGCTTCATCGACGGCCAACGGTCTTTTTTGATCGTAAACAATATTGCCAATACCGACGATAAAGTTATTGATATATCACATGAAAGTTTGATCCGGCAATGGGGGCAGCTCAACAAATGGATGGATGAAGAAGCAGACTCAGCTGCCAATTACCTTCGACTGCATGAGGCTGCTACCCTGCACAAACAAAATAAAAAAGATTTCCTGACAGGAAGTGAACTTCAGATAGCCCTGAACTGGGAACAAAAATTAAACCCGGTTGCCGTATGGGCCAACAGGTACAAAAAAGGCTATGAGGGAGCCATGGTTTATTTGGAGGACAGCAGGAAGCAATGGATAGAAAATGAACGGATCGAGAAGGAGAGACTGGAAAAAGAAATAGCGTCCCAAAAAAAACTGCGTTCCCTTGTCATAGGTATGGTTGCTTTAATTGTGGTGGTAGGATTCGCCTTATACGCCACCTATACCGCCAGGGAGATTGCGAATACCGCTAAGGAGATTGCCAAACTCAACGAGTTACGCATGAGGGAAGCAACCAAAGAAAAAGACGAGGCCCTTCAGCAATTAAAATTATTGGAAGGCGCCAAGGATTCCATTCAGAATATTATCGCCCAGGTACCCATTACAGATTACAATACTAAAAACAAACTGGAAGAAGTTTCCCAACAAGTGGGTGGCCTCATTACAACAACCAGGAATAAATTAGAGTCCCCTGCCATCCGGAATATCGAGGATAAAGAACAATCTGAAGCCAGTAACCGCAGGAAAGAGCTGCAACAAAAGATTGACCGGGATGCCGGGAATTCAAAAGTAATATATGAATTCCTCTCATCACTTCAGGAAGGTAACATCGGGAGTTTGTCCCCCCAGGAATTGGTGAATACCTTATATTTCCTCAACCGGACCAGCAAAGAAGCCTGGACTCCCGATATGCTCGATTATGCTGCTAAAACCCTCCAAACCCTGGAGGGCAATATCCGCAGTGGGAAGGTTGCGGTTGGCCCGCAAGCCAGGGAGGAAATGAAGAAATTCCAAAATTATTTACGGGAAATAGAAAGCAGCTCGAAAATGCAGTCGAAAAAATAGAACCGTGCCTCCCAGCCGATTCCCCTTACGGTTGGCGGAAGGCTTATACCGAGACTTCAGAATAATAATAACAACTAAAAACAATGTACCATGAGCACCTTATTACTTGGAAAATTCGATTCCGGCAAAAAACCCCCCGAACTGAAACAATTCCTGAAACCCTATCATATGGATGGGCTGCTTCTCGATAAACAATCATTCCGTGATGATGACAATACCAAATGGCGACACTTCAGTGAAGCCCCCGGTAACCAGGTGGCAGCTTTGCAGGAATTCCTTAAAGCCGCTGGTTTTATGCCCAGGGCTACAGCAGACGGTGTATTCGGTTATGTTACACAGGCTGGTACCCGTTTGTTCCAGGAGTATGTGCGTACCATTGAAGGAATCAGTGAAATGGTACCGGATGGTATTGTAGGAAACACTACCATGAAGCATATAGACCGGTGGCAAGCTGCCGGATTCGTATCGGAATGGGGCGAATGCTGGGATCCTAACGGACCGGGGAACAGATCCCCGGAATATGACAAATGGATCGGACTTCTGGAAAAAGCCAAAATCCATTACCTTCAAAACCCACATCCCATTCTCACCCAGGTTTCGCTTTTTAACAAACCCACCGACACCCGTAAGGTCAGCGAGTGGGAATTTGACCCGAAAGAGGTCCACCTTATAGGGATCCGGAGGGCACAGGACAGCCGGCAGCATAAACGCGAAAATGATGATATTTTTATTCTGCTGATCAATGGCCTTGTCTTTAAATTTTGGGGGTCAACAGACCCCAGCCAGTCATTAAGTGATCGGAAGGACGAAGCATTTCTGGTTGAAGGGCAGCATAAATACCGTTTTGGGTGGCATAAAATCTTTAATGAGGCCAAAATATACCGCGCCCTTAAACCTTACCAAAATGGCGTACTGGTATACCGTGACAGGGATGACGACAACGCCCTTACGGAAACGGATCTTAAATCCGGGCTCGACCCGGTAACCAACAACACTATCAATATCCACTGGTCGGGCATTGGAAGCACTAACTTTTCCGCGGGTTGCCAGGTCATTGCGGGAAGGAGTTATATCAACAACAGGGACCAGGTGATCGACTGTTCATCTTTTGCAGCGGCCAGTTACGGAATTCCGAATAAGACCAAGGGGGCCTATAATGTGCTGACCGATCTCATCCTTTGTTATGCCCGGCCTGATACCAACTATATGTATTATACATTGGGCAGGGAAGAATCCCTGAAGCTTGATGCTGCTTTGGGTACTGATTACGCGCTGGAAACCCTCGAAAGGATGCGACATATTAAAGTGTCCTAAATCCTATTCAGGCCGAACCATTTCCCGTAAGCTACCCAGGGCTTTCCTGATAAGATCGGCATTGCCTTCGAGCAGGTCCTTTCTTGTAATCTTATGGAAGACATCGGGTGCAATGCCGAGATCTTCAATAGGGTCATCATTCTTTCGCAGAATGCGTCTTACGGCAAAATTGAAATTTGCGCCTTCAGGCAGTTGTTCCAGCAAATTATAGGCCACACCCGCGTTTGCGATAAGCTTTCGAAGTGTTTCGTGTGTCCACACATTGGCACCCCCTGCACCGGTATTGGTATGGGTACCGATGACCATTCCTAATTTATGATCCTGAAAACCCGCGGCAAACATGTCAGATGCGCTGTAGCAAAGCGCATCCGTGATCAGGACCATGGGTCTTGCGAAGATGGCTTTCCTGTTTTTCCTGTTTGCAAGGCTGGTAATGGGATACCCCCTGGAATAGTAATCCCCGGTCCTCTTAGAGAGGCCAATGGATCGTATCCACGGCGACAAGTCCAGAATGGCATTGTCAGCATCGTATTTTTCGCAAAGCTGAAGCGTAAGTTCCGAATTGATGAACTGGGCCTTTTGGAATTCGATCTTCCGCCCCACCAGCAATGCAAGGAGCAATTCGCTGGCTGTTATCAGGCCTCCTCCGTTCCCCCGGATGTCGAGGATAAGAGCTTGCGCCCCGTCTGCCTCCAACTGCTGCAGCATTTGTTTAAAATCCGATACGAAATTCTCTGCACTGGCAACCGAAAAAGTATATATCCTTATATAGGCAGCCTGAAAACCGGTCCCCGGATCCGCTACCAGCTTTCCTTTCATGGATTTGGGAAAATGTAAGGGCCTGAGCCAGGTACTCTTTTTTTTGATTTTGGCTTCGGTGGAAATATCGCTGTATAAATTCGCTTTCATCTGGTTTACGGACAGCGTGTCATAATCAAATCCCATGGCGATCATTGTGGCATTCAACTTATCGCCAGCCTTATCAAAATAAGGGGGATAGTAGGATACGAGCCATTCAAAATCGAGTAGCATGTTTTCCCCGGTATCCTGGTCGCGGCAAGTTATTGTTACTTTATATTCATCCGGGGGGATGGAGGTGCTCAGGGATCGGATCGTCAGGGTGTCCAGGCCCCTTGCCAACCTGGCTTCCCGGTTACTTCCGGATTGATTGGCGGAATTAAGTTCAATGGCCCTTGCTATTGGGATATTGTTCCAATACAATACTTCCAGTCCGGCCCTTATGTTGGACTGCTCCTTGAATATTTCACTAAAAACCGTGGTGATGATATACTTCGGGTCACTGTCTTCCTGAGTTGCATAGTATTCTTCAATCAGGAATGGTAAAAAAGCGAACCTGTTTTTATAGGGATATGGGAGTATATACCGGGTGTGCAGGTCTCTCAGGGAACTGAAAACTGATAATAACTCCTTGTGGAAATTGCGGTCTTCCCGATAATCCACATTGTTTATAACGTTGAACCTGATATCGCGTATCATCAAATCGATCCGGTCTCCGGGGTTCACCGCATACATAGACTTTTTAAGGATCTTATGCACATAGATCTCATCCAGGATAATCTGAGCCTGTCTCAGGATACACAATTTATCATCGACGGACAGGTTGCTGGAAGATTTTAAAAATACCTCCAAGGTCATCAGTTCCTGAAAATCATTCAACCTGGAATTCTCTACTTCATAAGTGCTGCTGTCCAGTACGAGGGCCGGAAAACCGTAGTATGCCGGTAATTTTTTACGAATGTAATCCGGGATCGGGTGTTGCGCCATCCTGCGAAAATGTTCCGGATCGTCGATCACGGTCAGTTTATCAAGGGGAAGCGGCTCAGCCACTTCACTAAAGGCCACCCCGGCCCCCCACTCGAGATGTCCTTCTTCCAAATCGTCCTCATTGATATCTATATGATAATCGGGAACCAGGAACCACTCCATCTCGAACGGATTATCAGAGGCTGACAACATACCCCCGCCATGGGCCTCCTCCAAATCGGCAGCCAGTTGGGTCAGGTGTTGCAGGCCACCGCCAATAATGTCTGTGGCATTTTTGAGGGAAACGGGTGGGAGGGCTTCGTCATGGTTCAATTCCCTTAGATATAAATACCTTTCGGAAGTGCCAATTTTAAACGTTTCAATATCGTTTTCCTCAAAATCGAATTTATTCAGTATCCTGCTTTGAGCACATCTTGGCACGCCATTGATGATAACACCAAGAAGGCTTTTTTCAGTTGCATCGATCAGTTTCAGATAGGGGTCATCCAAATACCCATTAACGATCAGCATGTCTGCCTTTGCCCCTGCCTGAAGTGATCCAAGGACACCCTCCCAGCCGAGGATTGCAGCGGGGTTGGAGGTAACCATTCGCACAAGTTCTTCATTGCTGAACATTACGGTATCGCCATGATGCTGGCTTACCAGGTAAGCAACTTTTAATTCTTCAAGCATATTTTTGCTCCCGCTGGGAGACCAGTCAGATCCAAGGGCAATCGTAATGTTATGCTCCTTGGCGGCCCGGATGTCTGCGGTGGCACCATAAAGCACCAGGTTGCTCATCGGGGACCAGGTCATCGATCCGCCCCGGGCCCCCATTATCTCAAAATCCTCGGGTTTCAGCGCTGTACAATGGATGCCATTTAATTTTGGTGTGATGGCCCATTGATCGGCATCTATCTGCAGGTTTGTAAAAAATGACCGTGCCCTGTCATCTATACCCTCTGACAAATGGAGAAGCCGGGTTTTGTCGGGCGCCAGTAAAGCATTGAAGGCCTGGGCCTGCCCGGGGCCAATATCGGCAATTCGTGTAAGGGCTTCCGGTAATTCAGCCTCATTGGTTTCCTCCACATTCCGGATAATGCCGTGAAACACCTTCTTGGTAAGGGTAGAGTTTGCAAGGGTAATGCCCTGGGATGTGGTGACACCGCCTATCAGGGATTTACATTCTACATAGCGGACAATGGCTTCCGGGAACCCGGGGGTTTTCCCCAGTGTCTGCATGGGCCCGGTCACATTTACCCGGTATCCTTTTACCGTTTTCCATTGCTGATGGTTGGTGTATTGCCTGTCCGCCACCCAATAAGGCAATATGTTGTAGGGCAGGTGGTTGTGCAATTCGATCATGCCCGGGTATATGGTGCCACCGGATTTAATGATGTCTGTGCTGTTATACCCGGCAGGATATCCTCCATCCATGGGCCGGATATCGACAATGATGCCGTTTTCGATAAAGATCCGGCCGCGGTCCAGCACGGTACTTTCGCTGTCCATTGTCACAATACGGCCTTCCAGGGCGTACTTCAAATTAAAATGGGAATGTATAGGTTGATCAGCCATATTATTACGGAGATTCCCAGATGATGTTTTTTACCTTGTCGGCCGGATCCCGCCTGCTACGTGTCCCTCCACTACCATGCCAGGAAGGGAGGCCATAGGGCAGGTCATATCGTGGGATATCTGCATGGTGCATTGTTTTATCCCAATTGCCGCTATAGGTGGAAAGGTCCACGATCTGAGGATCATCCGGTTCAATAAAACCGGTTATCACCGGGAGGTTTTCATTCCAGCTGGGATGGGTAGTCACTTCCGGGGCTGTTGGGTGCACCAGGTTAAATACCCGGACCTGCCGGGGATTTCCCCAGTTTTCAACCGCATGCCTTGCTCCTGCCCCAAAGGTCAGGATAGCCTCTATGGGATTTCGATCCAGGATGGTATCCATCAGGCCTTCCCGGAATGTTTTTAGGGGAGGTTCCAGTGAAATCCCCTTCATTTGGGTATCAAACTGGCCTGTGATGCTATAGGCAAAGGCATTGATAATGATGTAGGAGCGCGTAATGCCGATCTTGTTCAGGAATTTTTGCAGCCTTTGGCCGGCAGAGCCTACAAATGCCCTTCGTGCCAGGGCCTCGTCAGTAGATGGGTCCTGCCCAATGACCAGTATTCTGGCGGTATCATCCAACCTGCCCCGGTATAATACCCCGCCGAAAGCAGTCCGGAAGCGTTGGGATGGGTGGTTGATAAAATAATCGTCTGAAAGTCCGGCCAATTTACCGGCCCAGAACGGGGGGGGTCCCTGATCAAATGTTGTTTCAAGTGTTGCCCTGTAGATCGCCTGGGCGGCCATGAAAAACCGGTTGTTGCCCAGGTCCCCCAGGGATTTTATCCCAAAAGCCTCCTGCAACAAGGCAGCGTCATTTTCAGACACGCCCTTCAAGCTTGAAACCGATAGCCCGGTCAGGTCTTTAAAAGATGTGCCGGCCTCTGATTTGTCTATGAGTTTGTCTAATGCAAATGCCATGGTATTAGTAGTTTAGAGGGGGGATTAGATCGAAAGGTCTGTGGGTAGTCTTGTAAAGCCACTTGAAAGTACGGGATTTTTTAAAGGGTACCCTTCCTTTTTGTACAACTGGTAAGCCTGGCTGTATACTTGGTATAATTCAAACGGAAATCCTGGCAGGTTCCTGGAAGGGTATCCGTCTCAAATATAAAGGGATACCTGAAGTATGAAGAGCCAGGCTGCCAAGGGGCACTATTAATAACCGAATATCCGGATTAGATTGGGAAAATTAAGTATCTTTAGGAGGTTTCCCCCTAAGATTTTTATTACGTGACGGACCCATACTCAGATTTGATGTAGGTAAATGCCTATTTAGCAAAATCCGGGGTTAGAATGTCTATGGTAAATTGAAAGAATCTAAACGCAACCGCTATGTCTCATTCCTTCAATTGGAAAGCCTTTATTTACAGTATCAGTAATAATTGGGTTGTACCCGTTATAGGGAACGACCTTTCCATGGTACGGCTCCCCAAGAATGAATTTATGGCTTCCGGAATGGCCAATGTCTTTAAGGATTCCGCAATTGACGAGGGAGATTTGATCAGGATCAACCTGTATAATTACCTCGCTTACAAGTTATGGGATTTATTTGGTTCCGGAGAAGCTCCTTCGGCCTATACGCTGAATAAGGTCGTCCTGCAATTACAAAAACAAAATGTACTGGAGAACGACATCAATAATGCCATCAAATCTGTAATAACCAAACTCAGGGATGATGAAATATTCCTTGATCCTTACCGGATGCTTGCCCGGATTCCAGGTTTTGATACAATCCTGACCGTAAACCTCGATAATTTCATGGAAAGGGCATTTGAGGCCGAGGGACTCCATATAAACGAATCCATCAACTCTTCCATCCCACTTCCAGCCATAGATCAGGATAAGAGATCAGATAAAGCGTTGCCAAGAATATTCAACCTGATGGGCAATATCAGGGGTTACAACTATGCAGTAACGGAAGAACAGTCACTCGAGTACCTTTATATGTTGCAAAATGCAACGGATACCATGATTAAAGAGCTTTTTGAGGCGATCAGGGACAAGGCCATTTTGTTGATCGGTTGCAGTTTTCCCGATTGGTTTATGCGCTTCTTTATCCGGATCATTGCAAAAGAACCCTATAAAGGTGGTATCAAAACCAAATATGTGGCCTGTGACCGGACCCTACAGGATATAGAATTGTCTTATTTTCTGCAAAATAATGCTATCAAAATTATTCGAATCGGCACCCATTCCACCTTGGGACCCGGGGAAGATAAGGTTTATAGGAATTCCATAGAATTTATAGATGCATTAAATGCTGAATGGTTCGGCCAGACAAGTGTGACGAGAAATCAGGCACGGTTCAAAGAGAAATTATTCCTGAGTTACAGCTGGGATGATAAGGCAGTTGTGGAGCGGTTAAAGAATGAATTTGAGAAACACGGCGTACAAGTCTTCTTTGATGATGATGAATTGAAAACAGGGGACCGGTTTAATGAGGTAATCAAGAAATATATCAAGGATTGTGACTATTTCCTTCCGATCATATCCAACAACGCGATACAGGACAAGAGCCGGTATGTCTATGCCAAAGAATGGCGGACTGCAATTGTACTCAACGATTATAAGGATGAATCTTACCTGCGTCCCTATATAATTGATGACACCCCTCCCACAGATGCCCGGATCCCGGAAGAGATACGGAATATCAACATTGAGAAGGTTACGGTCAGCAATGAATTGGAAGCCGTAGTAAGACGATTTATTGCAGAAAACAAGCTAACAGCCATAGAAGCCTGAAATGCCGGATATACAGAACAAAAGGAATGCGGATACCATTAGTGACCAGCGCCCCTTTTTAGGGCTAAAACCTTTTGAAGAAAAGAACAAAAACCAATTCGGGGGCAGGGACCGGGAGATCAAAGAACTATTCTCACAAATCGAGAATCATGGACTAACGGTTGTTTTTGGCAAATCCGGGATAGGGAAAACCTCGCTGATCAAAGCAGGGCTCATCCCTGAACTTCGGCAGAATTACTATTTCCCGATTTATTACAGAATTGATTATACCTGCGGTATTTCCCCGCTTGAACAGCTTCGGAATTTCATTATAGCGGAACTGCAAATGAAAGACCCTGCCATAATACCAATTGGCAGTATGACCTTTTGGGAATACTTCCACACGATACAATTAGCCGATGGCCTGGTAACTCCCGTATTGATCCTGGACCAGTTTGAGGAAATGTTCACCTTGGGCGATGAGAAGATGCGCGATATACTCGAACTGCTGATAGAGCTGTCCGATCTGGCTGAAAACAGGATCCCATTGATTGTGCAGGATGCTTATCAAAACAGGAATGAAACGGTATCGTCCAATTACGGGGATCAACCCTACAGGGTAGTCTTCAGTTTACGGGAAGATTACCTGGCCAGCCTGGATGAATTGAAAAGGTACCTTCCATCCATAATGGCCAACCGTTTCAGGGTAGTACAAATGACCATAGGACAGGCGATGGACGCAGCCATTAAACCCGGTAAAGGCCTGATAGATGCAAGTGTTGCCAGGGAAATCATCAAAAAATTACCCGATGTTTCCCAAAGCGACTTCGAGTTTATGGAACAGAATGGTTCCCAAAGGCAAAGGTTAAAGGTGGAACCCTTTCTGTTAAGCCTGATATGTGACCGGATCAATGAAAAACGAATTGTGGCCGGCCTGGACAAATTTACAATTGAGCTGGTATCACAATTCAACGTTTCTGATGTCATCAGCTCGTTTTACAAAGAGACTGTCCATACATATGGAAAAGATGTTGAGCATGCCATAGAAGACCGATTATTGACCGAAGGCGGGTTTCGTAAACTCCAGGCTTTGGAAGAATTGCAGGCGCTCTATTCGATTTCCGATGAGGTGATCGAAGCCCTGGTGGATGCGCGGATCATACGGAAGGAGATCCGGGAGGGTGTAGAATACGCTGAACTGATCCACGATGTTCTAACACCTGTTATCAAGGTAAACAGGGATAAAAGGGTGGAAGAGGAACGGCAGGCCAATATTCGTGCAGAAGTGGAGCTTGACAAAGCCAGGATTAAATCCAAAATCATCAAGGTAGGATCGGGGATAGCGGTGCTTTTGGCGTTTGTTATTGCCATTGCCATCTATAATTACAGACAACGCACGGCAATAATAAAAAGAAATACGAAAATGGAACTGGCACGGAATTTAATCGTCCAGGCCCAAAGTGTCGGGTCCTATGAAGGGGATAACGTAAAGGCGGCACTGCTTGCGAGAACCGCCTATTTAATTTTTGATAAATTCAAAGACGTGCATGCAGGCGAAGATATGTACAATGAAAATTTCTATAATTCAATGTATATCGCCCTCAAGAATTTGGGGGTTCAGTTCGAAATTACCCGGTTCGGGGAGCGGATGCGATCCCTTGCCTATGTGCAGGAAAATGACTATATAGTTGGGCTCCGGGATGCAACGGTACAGAATATGGACCAGGAAACCTTGTACCAGTTTGCCGATTCTACCACCCGGGTTACATCCATGTCCTTGTTCAAGGCCGGCAATGCCCAGCTTTTGGCAATGGCCGGAACTTTCGATTCTGTCGTTGTCCTTGATGTTGACTCCAGTAAAGTCTATGCTAAAATGGTGATCCCAGACAGCAAGAAAATCGGGAAGTCGGTTGAATATGCCGGGAAAGACAGGTTAATACTGGGACAGGATTCAACCATTCTTATGTGGAGTGTCCTAACCGGGGAACCCCTCAAATGGGCGGCAAGGGAGGAGCATATCCGGGGAGACCCCTCCTCTACCCGCAACGTGCGTGCGGCGGATATAACCTGGGAAGATACAGCCCTTAAATTGCCCGGCAGAACCATCAATTGTTTTACGGTATTCCGGGATTCAATCGTTGCCATCGGACTCAATGATGGTATAATAGTGTTAAGTGATTCGAAAATAGAGGAGGTTGTTTCCGGTAAAATTGGTAAAATTACAGCCCTCAGGTTTCTGGCGGAAGATATGCTGATAATGGGAAATGACAAGGGGGAGGTGTTCTCCATGTCCCTTAACAAAGGCCATGCAATTGAAAGCCATCACGCGCATACCTCCAAAATCACTTCCATTGCCCTTAGCCATGTCAACAATTTAGTTGCCACCGCCAGTCGGGATGGCCTGGTGGTTATATGGAACAAGACCTTTGATGATCTGCCCTTGAATACCAAAGTATTGAACCGGACCCTGGGCCCCGTTTATAACATTGAATTTACAGCTGACGGCAAGTACCTCGTTGCAGGTTATGATGATGGAACCATTTTAAAATGGCCCACAGAATTGGATATGATGGCCAATCTTATCTGTGAGAATGTAAAAGATACCCTGAGTGAAGCCGATTGGTCTGCCTATGTAAAATTGGAGGACTTAAAAAGGAGTGATTACCACTGTATGCAACAAAATTGAAATTACAAGTGAACTATAAAAACGAATGTATTATGAAAAACCGGACTAACCCATTTATAAAATACGGAACGATGTTGACGGTAGTAATGCTAACAGTTAGTTTGAACGCTCAGGAGAATTGTGAAAAAAAATTGGATTCCTGGAACAAAAGCAGTTTCCCGGAAGGAAAAGTGCAGGATTATGAAAATTGTGTAAAAACCCTCGAAGCATCTACCGGTGATATTGAAAAGCAACTAAAAAATTTAAAAAAAGAATTGGAGTCCAAAGAAAAACAACTCGACATCCTTAAAAAATCCTATGATCAACTTATTAAGTATTGGGATAGTGAGGATAATGGGGAAAAAGCAGAAGCTTATCAAGCTAAGAAAGAGAAAATCGAAAAGATCAAAACTTAATAGGACGGGATGGACAACTGGTGGGTGTTTTGTAACCGGTCCCGCTCTACTGTTTATCAATCCCGGCTGTATTATCAGGGCTAGGCCCACAACCTTAGTAAATACAATATCATGCATAAAAAAATGAAATTGCACGTATTATTTTTAGTGACCCTTATGATGCTTTGCTTTAGTGTGGAAAGCGTTAGCGCCCAATGCGACCGGGCTTTTTTTGCGGCAAGGGACCAATATTACAGCGGGCAATATGAAAGTGTCCAAAATTTGCTTATCCCGTGTACCATTGAAATTTTAAATAACAGGGATTTCTATATTTCAAACAACGAGGTCCTTGTATTCAAAGTGTATAAATTGCTCATAACGGCCTATTATGACAGTGATTACGATTACCTGGCTGAGGAAAGAAAACAACAGCTCATCGATTTCTTCGGCGGGGTGTATAGGCCGGATGACGTGCTATACCGCCTGAACACAACGGTATTTTAGGGTCGCGGGATCACTGATTGCCCGCCAGGATCGGAATGGGATAGCGGCCTGCTGTTTCTCTCCAAAAAACGGCTTGTTTCAAGTGCGTCTGGGTTTTGATTCCCCTAACCACCAACTGGTTTTGATGGGCTTTTTGACGAGTCCAAATTTCTTAACAGCATGAATACTCAGGTGCGTGACCATTTCTGCTACAGAGTCGGTCAGGAATAACAGCTCCATATCCATTTTTGAAATGCTTTCATGGTCCGCCATATTTTGAATATGCTCGTACAGATCCCGGTGGTATTCCTTGCCGATAAGCACCACAGGAAAATTCAACATCATTTTGGTTTGTATGAGTGTCAGCGCTTCAAATAGTTCATCGAGTGTGCCGACACCACCCGGCATTACTACAAAGGCGAATGAATATTTAAGCAAGAGGAACTTACGGACAAAAAAATAGGGGATATCAACCCATTTATGCAGATATGGATTTGCTTTCTGTTCCTGTGGCAAAATTATCTTGCATCCGATGGAATAACAATTGTTAAGGTACGCCCCTTTGTTTGCAGCTTCCAT
>JBGTLT010000182.1:0-28335 GCA_041743975.1 Zeaxanthinibacter sp. | reverse complement strand
TAAGTATAGCACATAGTTGGCTCTTTACCATTTTTCAAAAATCCATTCCCGGGAATACTTGGATTAACAAAGGACTATTTTGGGGTTTAACAATTTGGTTAATGTACTGGGTGTTTCAGGAATGGTTTATTTACCATACGCTTTTAAGAGAACCGCTATTACTGAATCTTTTGGAATTAATACTGTTATTTATCGGAAGTGTCGTGGAGGGCCTTATTATATCTAAATTCTTATTTAAAAAAAATGGATAAACGAAGTAACATGCCGGAAGTGCGAATTCCTGCATCAGGAGGGCCATTGCTTCTCTTTTTCCATAACTCTTGTTTTTTTGCAAAGCTATCGGCTAAATTATTAAGGGTAAACAAGTACATGGTGGGGCGGATACGTTTCAGTCTCACAACTTCTGGCGGAAGCTGTGGACGTACACATTTGAAGGGTCTATAGGCCGTTCCATCATGGAAACTATAAAGACGCTGGCGTGTTTTCCTGTAGTAAGAATATTTTAACTTTATACTATATCTTTATACTGGCAACAGGAACGTGTTAGCTTTTTTGTAATACTCCCCAAATCTTAGACCACAGGTTTAGTTAAAATTAAACGGTTATTTTGGTTCAACAGTACACTACTAAGAAAGAAAAAAGAAAAATCCGTACACCTCCTCAGAAGTATACGGAATTAAATTAATGCAGTACTATTAACTGTTATTTTGAAACATTGGAGGTGTTTAGGGAAGCCTCGATAATAACATCCGCAACCTTTTTAGGTTGAGATATATAAACCGCATGGCTACCTTTAACTTCAGTCACTTTTGTGTTGGAGCGTTTGTACATGTTACGCTGGATCTCTGGATTGATGCTTTTATCGTCCTGTAGCCTTCCCTAAAAATTGAGGAAATTATCAAAGTAATTCAAATAGAGAAAAAAAGGAATTGAAAAATATTGAAGAGGTTAATCATAATGTATCCTCCCGGTAGCTTCGATTCTTGCTAAATATCCTTCCATAATGGCTCCTCCTATTATATTCGATTTGTTAGGGAATTAAAGATTCTCATCAAGAATACAAAGACACGGGTCTGTAAACACTGGATCTGGTTTTGCTAAAGGAGCCTGCGTTGCCCCCCTCGAAAGACCCTCGTTAAATGGTGAGGGCTCCCAATTTTGAAATAGAAACCCCTATCTGTAAGCTAATCGTATTAAAAAAAACCCAAATGAATAAATCTTTGAGTTTCATATGTTATAACCTGCTGAAATATTAAAACTATGCACAAAGTGCTGAACTTTGTCCAAAAAAAAAGCCCCCAATCTCTTGGAAGGCCTTATTTTACTAGCGGTCTGGACGGGACTCGAACCCGCGACCCCCTGCGTGACAGGCAGGTATTCTAACCAGCTGAACTACCAGACCAAAAATTCCCAGGGAAGGCCTGCGCCCTCCGAAGCTGCCTTAGCAGCGAAGGAGGGTGCAAATATACGCTGCTAATTGAATTCCACAAACAATTTATTCCTAAAATACAAGGGTATCAGAGAAACTTTTGCCGCTCCACCATAAATGTATTGAGGACCTTCGAAAAAGGCATGCGGATATCCACATCCACATATTTTATTTTATACTGTGCGCATTTCATCCTGAGGGTAGAGAGATATTCCCCCAACCCCGCTTCATAGGCCTCTTTGATGGTATCGGCATACAGGTCTATATGCTCCCCCGTCTCAACATCCAAAAAGCGTTTGGGGCCATTTTCAAAATTAAAATGCAACTCGGTCTCCCTGTCCAGCAAATGGAAAAGGACCACGTCATGTTTATTATATTTCAGATGCCGGAGTGCTTCGAACAATTTATCATCTTCTATCGTTGTCTGGAACATATCCGTAAACAGGAAGATCAGGCTGCGGCGTTTGATCTTTTCCGCAATCTGGTGCAGGTAGGTATAGGTTTCAGTTTGTTTGGCAGGTTTTGTTTCCAGGCTGATCTCACTGAGTTTCGCCAGCAACATCTGGTGGTGGCGCTCACTTCCCTTTTCAGGGGCGTAATAAGCATAGTTATCTGCATAAACGCTCAGCCCCACCGCATCCCGTTGCTTTTTAAGCAAATTCATCAGGGAAGCTATTGCCAGCACTCCAAACCCGATTTTATTGAGATGGGCAAGGGAAAGCGTTGAGATCTCAGGGTAGTACATAGACGCGGAATTGTCCAGTATCATATGGCACCGAAGGTTGGTCTCCTCTTCGTACCGCTTCGTATAGAGTTTATCAGTCCTGGCATATAGTTTCCAGTCGATATGCTTGGTGCTCTCCCCGGTATTGTAAATCTTGTGCTCGGCAAACTCAGCCGAAAATCCATGGAAAGGGCTCTTGTGAATCCCGCTTATAAAACCTTCCACCACCTGGTTGGCCAATAATTCCAGGTTCTGAAAAAGGGTAGCCTTATGTAATTCTGTCTGCAGGTTCATGAGACTAAGATACGGAAGATCTTTTGTGAAAATGGTATCCCGAAGTTGAGATTCCCGTGGGAATGCAACCTATGGTCAAAAATGAAGGGCTGACCACTGCGGGATAATGGCAAAAAAAAGCCCGGTATCACATACCGGACCTTATAATTTACAACTGCAATTAATTAAAGTGCAGCGTCTATTGCATCTGTATAAACCTTTTTGGGAGAAACCCCGACCTGCCGGTTTACGATTTCGCCATTCTTAAAGACAAGAACGGTAGGAATGTTACGTACTCCATATTTTGCAGCGTATTCCTGGTTGGCATCCACATCTACCTTCCCAACAACAGCTTTGCCTTCATATTCACTGCTAACTTCGTCAATAATCGGCCCAACCATTCGGCAGGGACCACACCATGCTGCCCAGAAATCAACCACTACCGGTTTATTGCTTTGTAATACTACCTCGTCAAAAGTAGCATCTGTTATTTCTAATGCCATATCGAATGTTTTAAATAGTTCACAAAGTTAGTTATTTATTTACCGTATTCCTTACTCACTTGAGATTCGTTTTGACTATATCCATATTATCAAAGTCTATATACCGGCGCCTCCGCCAATGTAATATGAGGAAGTACACCACGGTCCTCCTTGCCAATGTGGTTCGCGTTCCCGGTCCATGGCCTGCTTAAATAATTGTCCGGCCCCCTTCGATATCCTGCACTTCAAAATTATAACCAAATAAGCCCGGAGGAAAACTCCGGGCTCCGTATGATTCTACTAAGGGAATCCCATCAGGGATCAGGGATTCAGGGTATACGTGAACGTGATTTTGGTAAGCCATGTGTCCCCATTCACATCCTCGAGGTTGTAATTGCCTGAGAAATTATAGGCGGTTTTATCGTTATTAAACTGGATTGCCATGGTTTGGAGGCTACAGCCACTGACCAGGCTCAAACTACCTGTCGTCAGCTTCCAGGTGCCTTGGGACGATGTTTTGTTGACACAACCGGAAGCCACATTCCCCTGGTTAAAACTATAGGCCCTCCCCTGGGTATATGCAAAAACGGCATCCTTCTGGCAATCGGTATACTGCACAAAAATATCCTTTATCGGATTGTCATCGTCATCATTGGTAAGGTCGATCTCCTTTTCGGAAACTATCGCTGTCAAAACCCATTCCCCAACCAGGTCGGGTTCTTCACCGGTAAGTCCCCCTGTGAAATCTGATGGGCAGTCCACAGTATCCTCCGGGAGGCAGCCTGTAAACAGAAAATTCATCATCCCCAAAGCCACCATAAAAATCATACTTCGCTTCATATAATTGTGTTTAAGATTTAAATCTAGATATCAAAAGTGCCAAATAGTTGCATTGAAAAACAAAATATCTTTGTGCAGCCCAATCCGTAAAGTGAACATGTAGCTAATTGCAGGAATATTCCTGTAAGAAATGGTAAGACAAGCCATATGAACCATGGAGCATCTAAGGTTACCCTGGAACTTGTACCCTTAAAAGTCCTTGTTGTATTTGTTCCTGTAGTCAATAGGCGTTAAGCCCGTGACCTTCTTGAATACATTCCTGAAGGCTTTCGTGTCCGTATACCCTACATCAAACATAACTTCACTTATATTCTTGCGCGTGGATTCAAAACTCCGTTTAGCGGCTTCCACTTTAACGCGCTGCAGGTATTCTATTACCGTATTATCCGTTGCCTGCCTGAACCTGCGTTCAAAACTCCTGCGGCTCATGGCTGCTTTTCCAGATAATTCATCCACCGTAATCTTATCCGGATAATGTTCTTCAATATATTGCTGGACTTTCTTGATCTCCTCATCACAGTGGTCCTTCTGGCCATTGAACATCATAAATGCGGCCTGGCTATCCCGGTCAATATCGATGGCAAAATATTTGGATGCCAGAATAGCGGTATCCCTGTCCGTATATTTTTCGAGCAGGTATAATAGTAAATTCCAATAAGAATTTGCCCCCCCGCTTGAATAGATTCCGCTATCCTCGGTGATGATACCCCCTTCCACTACTTCCACTTCCGGGAATGCCTCCCTGAATTCGTTGTAATATGCCCAATGCGTGGAACACCGCTTTCCATCTAACAATCCCGTTGATGCCAATAAAAAGGCTCCCACACAAAGCGATGCTACTTCCGCCCCGCTTTTGTACTGTTCCACAATCCAGGGCAGGGCGTCCCGGTTGAGGGTTACGGCAAGTTCCATGTCGCCAAATAGCGCAGGGATCAGCACAAGGTCTGTTTTAGTCACCTCCGACAGTACCGCATCCGTATGCACAGCGTACATGCCGTTTCTGAATCCAACCTCCCGGGTGAGTCCAACAAGGCTAACCTCAAAAAGGGGTTTCTCCCCCCTGGCTTGTAAAAACTGATTGGCGGTTGTAAACAGATATTGCGGATCTGCAACAGATTCTATCACCGCGGATTCGGGAACGAGGATCGTAATTTTTTTCATGCTGCTACTTTAAATTATTCCTTTGGCGGGATCAACCCATTTATATGCCGTTATCACACCCTTTAGAACGTTTAAATCTACGTCATCTTTGTAATATCTAAAAACAATACTTTTTAAAATTATGGGCCGGATCACAGTCAAATGCAGGGTTAACGTTTCGCTGTCCAGGGTGTGGAAATTATGGACAGCCTCCGAGCACCTGGCACAATGGAACATACCTTCGAAGGAATGGCGAACCATCCCGAGGCAGAATAACCTCCAGCCCGGTGGAAAATTCAACTTTCGTATGGAACCCATGGATGGCAGGGGGGGATTCGACTTTGAAGGTACTTATGATGAAGTGGTACCCTCCACACGAATTGCATATACGCTCAGTGACGGGAGAAAAGCGATAATCAGCTTCACCGAAAAGGGGAGAGTTACAGAGATTGTGGAAACCTTTGATGCGGATTCCCGGGAACCTGTTGCACTGCAACGCGACTTTTGCAAAGCGGTGCTTGGTCATTTCAAGACCTATGCGGAGGATGGTACCCCGCCCAAGTTGGAAAGTGCACCCTAATTGATTGAATGCCTTGTACGCACTTATTAAAATTCATTGCAGGAACATACTATAAGTCTATCAATTTAATTGTCAAAAAGAATGCGCTATGAGAAAAAACAAGATCATATTCTGGATTGCGACCATTATTATATTTCTATGGGAAGGGGTAATGCCCGCACATACTTCACAAACGGAACTTGCCAAAGAAGGCATCCGCCATTTGGGGTACCCGGCGTATTTTGGAATCGCACTTGTCTTTTTTAAGATACTAGGGTCCCTGATCCTGATATTCCCGCAGGTACCGGCGCGATTAAAAGAATGGGGCTATGCCGGGTTCACCTTTAATTTCCTGTTTGCCGGGATCAGCCATTGGGCTGTGGATGGTTTGGGAATACAAATGCTCTTCCCCTTTATCCTGTTGCTCATTTTGGCTACATCCTATGTCTGTTATCACAAAATAAACCCAATCGCTGAACATAGCAGGCGATTAGTATGAAAGGCAAGATGGCATCGGGGTCCGGGCATTTTGTATTTCGCCCTTTACCTGACACGCCGGACATCATTAAAATACCCCTGATAAGTGAATAAAATAATAGTTTATTTTACGTTTGGTGGTCAATGCAGGGAAGCCATGCAATTCTATCAAACCTGTTTCGGAGGGGAATTGCATTTACAAAGGGTTGGGGATACCCCTGAAGCCGAAAAGCTGCCGGGGCACATGAAAGAATGTATATTGCAGGCTACCCTTAAAAGCGAAGGCCTGATATTGATGGGTACGGACATGGTGGCTCATGAAGGCCTGATCCAGGGCAACGCAATTTCCATACTGCTTCTGTGCAATAGTGAAACCTGCCTTAGAAAGATGTATCGGAAACTGGTCGTTGACGGAGAGGCGACCCAGCCTGTCAGGGGTCGAAGCGGCGGTGGGCTGTTTGGAGGGCTGACCGATAAATATGGCAACCATTGGTTGCTGCGTTATGAGGAACATACTGGGATTTCAAAAACTTTAAGCAGTGGCTGGTTTACATTTCAGGAAAATTAAACCGGATTATCCCGGGAAGTACTGGAAGGAATTACAAAAGTGATACGGTAAAATAACAAACAATATCATTGTCAGGTCATGGGCAATGTTGCCGGAACCCTTACCTTAACCTGACAAAATGCGCGCATGCGATAACTTTCCGGATTTTTCCGTGAAGATGATTGTGTTGCCCGAATGGCACGCTCGATACTATTTATATAAAACTTTAAGAGATGAAATTTAACCCTTATTTAAACTTCGATGGCGAGGCCGAAGAAGCATTCAAGTTTTACAGATCCGTTTTTGGCGGTGAGTTTACCAGTAATTTAAAAATGAAAGAAGCTCCCGGGAGCGAAGCATTTTCCGAAGAGGAACAGAATAGGACAATGCATATAGGACTGCCAATAGGAGAAGGCATTATCTTAATGGCATCGGATATTGTTCCCTCCGCCGGACATACACTGAATAAAGGAAACAACCTGTATATATCACTTCATCCGGAAAGCCGGGTAGAGGCAGACCGGGTGTTCAAAGGACTATCCGAGGGTGGTAAGGTTGAGATGCCGATGGAGGATCAGTTCTGGGGGGACTATTTTGGCAGCCTGGAAGATCAATTCGGAGTACATTGGATGGTCAACTACAATGCGCAACAAACCCCCTGATTCAAATACAGACTGTGTAACTGGCTATGCAAGTGAATATCCTTCACCGGAAAGTAACATAATTAAATAGCCCGGAACAAACTATAAAAATGCTGCAAAATTCAAAAGCCTTTGGCAGTTTTTCGGTGGACGACCTGGAAAAAGCCAAAGCGTTCTATAAAGACACGCTGGGATTAAATGTTAAGGATAATCCTATGGGGATACTGGAATTACACCTCAAGGGTGGAAACCCGGTGATTATGTATCCCAAGGCCAACCATGAACCGGCAACCTTTACAGTTCTGAATTTCCCTGTAAAAGACCTGGAGAAAATCGCAGACGGGCTAATCGCCCTTGGGATTCGATTTGAACATTACCCGGAACTCAATACCGACCGGAAAGGTATTTCGCGCACACAAGGCCCTTTGATAGCCTGGTTTAAAGATCCGGCCGGTAACATTCTATCTGTAATACAGGATGGTTGAAGTATTTAAGACAGATATCATAAGCAATGCTGAGGCAGATCTGGTATTGAGCCAATTATTGATTACTTACCCTCATTATAAAATAAACTTTGACCTTGAGGATTCTGATAATATCCTTAGGGTGGAATATAGTTGCGGGGATATCGATACAGCAGGAATTACCGGGCAACTGAACAAAAAGGGATTCACGGCTGCTATACTCCCCGACGTACCCCTCAAAAATAACCTGAAATAGTTTGCCATGCTCTTTTCGAATATGAAATGGATTGAGACGCGAACCCTGGATACTATCCGGAAAGGAGAAATAATTTCCCTTTGGAACAGGGAATATCCGTCAAAGCTGGCTCTTGCTGATATGGCAGCATTCGATACATACCTGGAATCCCTCGGGGATAAACACCATCTGCTGCTTACTGATGAAACAGGAAAATTAATGGGTTGGCTGGTTTGTTTTATACGGGACAATAAACGCTGGTTTGCCATGATCCTCAATTCCTTGGCACAGGGAAAGGGGCTGGGATCCGCACTGCTGGACCGGGCCAAGTTGCACTATAAAGAATTAAACGGGTGGGTTATTGATGCAGGTACCGAACCTAAGCAAAACGGGGAATATTATAAATCCCCCATCGAATTCTATCAAAAGAACGGATTTGAAGTGAGGCCGGAGGTAAGGCTTACTAAAAATACCATCACGGGTGTTCTGGTCCGTTGGGGTCGATAGGAACACAACTTCAGTTTCTTTATTTTGAGGACCCTGAACTCCGAAAGATAACTGATGAAAGGGAGCTATTTGAAAGAAGGCGTTGCATCTTTTGGATTTATCGTTTATATATTTCTTATATTAGCTTATATAACTATAAAACCATCTATTATGAGAAGTCTGCTTTGGCTTGTTGCTGTAATTATGATCGTTGTTTGGCTCTTAGGTATTTTGGAAATCATTCCGGGAATTGGTACCAATAGCTTGATCCATGTTTTGCTTGTAATAGCTGTAATCGTTATACTTTATAACATTATATCCGGCCGAAAACCCCTGTAAAATAAATTTATAGCGTATACTGACCATCCAGGTTCCGTTACATCCTGGAACCAGGGTGGTACAAAATGGCATTTAGGAGGCTCCCCGACCTGTATATTTATGGGTTTGGATCTGTTGCATTAAAAGTTTTTGTATTTCAATCCAAATTTGAACCTCCGGTCATTAAATCAGATCCGGATAATCCTCCAAGAATACGCTGGTAGAGTCGTAAAGGCTCATTGATAAGGTTATTCATCACAGTATATTGGCTCAGGTTTTAATGGAGGCTCGCATTAAAGTCGGGCAGCAATTGCTTGTCATACCAGATGACCTCCAGGCCTATCCTCCCCCAATTCCTTCGGTCAAGCTCCAGGAAAATTAGCGGATATCGGGCTGAAAAATTCCGATCTCAACCCCAGGGAAGCATTGATCAAAGGAGGAGGTGTAGCCGGTAGGATAGGGTCTATCCCGAGCACATCTCGGATGCCTTCCATCACGGAATCCTGGAAGGTATACTTAGAATTAAAGCACGGGTAAAACCTTATAAAAAATCCCGGTGGAGCTTGTAGTTGAGTTCCACCCCATAGGGCGTCGCCACTTCCCCGTTTAAAGGAATGCTCTTTGGGCAGAGATTACCATTTCCCTATGAATATAAATCTGGACAATTCATTTTATACAGGGCAATATAATGGCTTTTGACCCCTGCCGGTGTCAGGAATTCAAAAATAATGTATCATATCAATCAACAGCCTGGACCGGATGCATTTTAATTATCATACATCGCAGCGCATACTCCCTGAAGGTGATACATTAAAGAAGTTTACATAAAATCCTCAAATCGGTTGAGTTTGTTCCGCAATTGTTTCACCTCATCCTGCAGGTCCCTGACTTTTTTCAACAAGTGGTCAACGGCCTGCAAACCTTCGGGGTTTATCTGCAATTCGCGGTGCAGGCGGAGCATTTTTTCAAGCCGTGGCAATTCCGTTAGATGAAGGATGGGTTCCCGGTCCCTGAATTCCAGTTTGATTACCTCAAACTCCTGTAGTTCATATACAAAAGATTCTTCAATTTCATGACTGCTACAGAACTCCTTGATCCTAATGTAGTTTCGTGCTCCCATAGTCTTAATTCAGATTGGTTTCTTCCAACTGTTTGAACAGTTTTATCTGTGTATCCGTCAGCCCTTTTGGAATCTGCACCTGATAAGTGATGATAAGGTCCCCGAAATGTCCTTCCTTTTTATACACCGGGAAACCCTTGCCCTTCAACTTGACCTGGGTGCCGTTCTGGGTTTCCGGTTTAACGTTCAACTTTACCTTCCCGCTCAGGGTATCGATGACAACCTCCCCGCCAAGCACGGCTCTGGTAAGTGGCAATTGAACAGTTTTATAGAGTTGGGGCCCTTCCCGTTTAAACGCCGTTGTATTGCGAATGGAAAAGGTAATGAGCAGGTCCCCCTTCGGACCACCATTGATCCCTTCGCCCCCATGTCCTTTTATTTTGATGGTCTGTCCGTCCTCTATACCAGCGGGTATGGTGATCCGGATATTCTTGTTATTAATGGTAAGGGTTCTTTTGTGGGTATGTAGTACATCCAAAAGGTCCAACTCCAGGGTGGCATTATAATCCTGCCCCTTGTATTTTACACGCCCGCCCCGGTTGGAAAAACCTGAGCCTCCAAACATCGATTCAAAGAAATCTGAAAAATCGGCCCCCTGCCCCCCAGAATAAGTATAGCCCCCGGATCCACCACCCGGGTTTTGGGAACGTCGCTGCTTTTCAAATTCCTCTGCATGCTGCCAATCCTTACCGTACTTATCATACTTTTTCCGTTTCTCCGGGTCGCTCAGAACTTCATTGGCTTCATTGATCTGCTTGAACCGCTTCTCAGATTCCGGGTCGTTTGGGTTGATATCCGGGTGGTGTTTCCTGGCAAGTTTGCGATACGCCTTTTTGATTTCGCTCTCGGTCGCATTTTTATCAATGCCCAATACTTTATAATAATCTATAAAATCCATCCGAATCCATTCAAATTTCCACGCTGTAATGCACCGGTTAAAATACTTAAAATCTTCGTCTTTTGGCTTCTTAAAATGGTTGATTTTTGATGGTAACCGTTATCCTTATGACACAGCACAGTGGGATCGAAAAAAATCATCCTGACCATATCTATAGTGCGTTTGGGAGATAGATGATTTTGCCCATGATGGGGATAACCAGGCCTGCTTGCTCGATGATGCCACCGGAGCATTACCGGGTAGCCCATCAAACAGCAGGATAGGGCCTGGTACCCAAACATAAGGTAAACATTACATTATAGTAACAGGGGATTATCCGGGATTCCGCATCTTTGGATTGGTTTTGCCATGCAAACCAAGTTTGAGTTAGTTTAGACCGGAAACCGATGCCTCTCATGTATCGGTTTTTTTGTGTGAAGAATGATCAATGCCGGAATTCTATATTTTTCCTCACCAGAAACCGCTTAGGCGGTTTCGGCCTCTCCATGGAAGGGGTGCCCGGGGGAATTCTTTTGATTAAACTTTAAAGTACACCTTGTGCTGATCCAGGAAATAGGTGATGTACCAGAATATAGAGAGGACAAAGAGGGAGTTGACCACCAGTATCAAATCCTCGGGAACGCCAACAGGGGCTAACAGCCCTTCTGTAAAAATCCTTCCAAAATCACGGAACCACTGGGCCCCGACGGTTTCCGCGAACAAATAAATAAAAATAGAGTTGGTCCCCACCACAGAAAAGATCCGCAGCCATTTTTTATGATTGCCCCTGATATCTATCCACCAGTAAAACAAGGCCAGCGCAAGGATGGTCCACCCGCCGGAAGCCAGTGTAAAGGACGTGGTGGCCAGTCGTTTAATGATTGGTGTAATATGCATCAGATCCAATGAATAGCCAAGCACAAGGATCACCGACCCCCATACTAAAAATGGTTTCAGTTTAGCCGATGCGGTACGGTCTGAAAGCAGGATCTGCCCGCAAACCACGCCCCAGATGGTATGGGCAGCGGTTGGTATAAAATTAATAGTCACCCATCCGTCCCCGTTGATCTTACCCATGAAGGCCATATCCATAAATGAACCAAAGCTCGCACCATTGTTATATGGATCTGATGGGTTATAGGCACGGTAAAGTAGTTCCGTAAGCAACAGTAATCCAGCAGATATGAGGATTTGGGTCCTGTGGGGGAGGTTCATTACCGCATAGGCGATGAGTATAGTAAATGCCAGTTGCACCAGTACATTCCATAATTCCCATACCAACGCATGGCTGTATACACAATGCAACAATACCCCGAAAGCAAATAGTAGAATACACCGTCTTACGATATGCCTGGTAACGTCCCTCCGGTTTCCGGTTTCCAGCCGTTTACGGAGTGAAAATGGCATTGCCACCCCAACGATGAACATAAAGAAGGGCTGGATCAGGTCCCAGAACCTGAGTCCATGCCAGGGATGGTGGTGCAGCTGGTCTGCCACCCCGCTCATGACAACATTATCCCTGGCTAGTTCCGAGAAATTATGATGAAACCCGGCTGCCTCTGCAATTAGCAGAAACATGGTTAATCCGCGAAATACATCCAGGGAAAAAAGGCGTTTGGAAACCTGGTCGGCAAATTGGCTCATATAGGCAAGGTTGGTCGTTGAAAAATAAATTTACATATAATACCGCTAATTAATTAGATTAATAAGACCCTTCATCCTGTAACGGCAATTTGGGGCCGAATTTCAAGCTTTCAATAACGTGGATGCCAACATTCCTTCCTTGCTCTACGCCTTTTTCAATGGCCGGCCTGTAGTGGATCCCGCCGTATAAACGGCTTAAAGCTGCCTCCTGGGAAGCCTTTAAAAATGAGGGATAACCCCGGGAGGGCAAACCATAGGGTACTTCAGTGGAATCAACAAATGCATAATTTTCCCCAAACCAATGTGTCAATACGGTAGCGGCGGCTGTAGAGGCCACACTGTGTCCGGAAGTATATTCCGGGAAGGCGGGTGTTTGCAGGATAGGTGTCCAATCCGGGTCAATATACTTATTGATAAAAGTTTCGGGGCGGGTTAGGTTACTCTTGAATTTTTGGTCCCAACAGCTTATAAAGGCGTCAGCCACGGCCATGGTAACCTGCGCCAAAACTGCTGCATCGGCATCCATACTGAAACCGTGTTCATCCAGTACCTGGGCAGTTATGTGTATCCAATGCCCGCCCGGGGATATCTGTTGTTGAAAATACATAACATGTCCTTTCGTATGGGAAATATTAGGATTACAATCCCAGAATTTAGCGATGTTCAGTTGTTCATCGGTCAGCCCCAGCACGGTACCATACACATCCATGGCTTCTGCATAAAATGTTGATTCCACTTTGGTATCAAATTCCGTGGGAAGGCCGGGATCAAACTGTGATGCCGAATCCAGCACAAAGGGGCGGATAGTGTTCCAATGGGGCTCAATAGCTTCCATATAGTCAGGTGGTGTGGGGCGCCAACGCGCAGGGTCATCATTCACACTATATCGCGGGAGTGCCGTCCTTCTGTTATAGCCATCTTTCTGTGACCATTCAAGGATCTTTTCTGCCATAGCCTCGCCAAAAGCTACTGAATTGGTATAAATCTCCTTATCGATACCAATTTCCTGAACCTTGTTGAGCAGTTCAGCCTGCTGTTTGGCAATCCGTTCCTGGTCAAATACCAAAGCTTTAGCCACCCCTGTAAAGGCAACAAGCGCTGAAAGGGGATAATAGTATATTTTGCCCGTTTCCGGTACCGCTACGGCCTGCAGCCCGTTGAGTTGCCCTGCAAGCGAGGGTCGGTTGGAATCCATATAACGGGCGCATTCATAGGCCGCAATATTAGGATAGGTATATATCCTGCTCGATACAGGTGGGGCAAAGATATCCGAAACGATTACATCGGTCAGAGCCCGATTCTGCCTCATCAGGCTTCCCTTGAAATAGATGTCCAACAGGGCTTCATCATGGGGTTTCCCACAGCCGGAAAGCAGCAGCAGCCCCATTACCAGTGTCAACACCTTGAATCTATTGGTCCCTAAAAACTGTTTTCGTACTCCCATCAAAACTGGTTATCCTTATTTCTTTGATCTCATCATGGATCACTATGCTTCTGGACCGTTGCGATAAGTACCCGGATCCATAATAAACTTCCATCCGGTTCTTCCGGCCGTCCTTAAACAGGATATCCGCTACCCTGGTATCGTCGTTTAACATAAGTACCCGGGAGTTCCCAACTTCCCGGAACACTTTTAAGGGGCCATCATTTGAGGCCGCCAGAATGTAGGAACCACCTTTCGGTGTTCTCATAAGTGCAAGGCCACTACCATCCACATCATTTAAAAAACCGCTTTGTTCCAGGGTAAGTGGCTTTACCCCCCCCCTGCCATCTCCTTGCAATACAATGCCTTTGAGAGCATCATACCGCCCCGATGCTACTTCTGTAGAATAGGAATTCCCTGTCAATAGCACATCGAGGTTACCATCCAGATCCAGGTCCTCGACAAGAATTCCTTCAACAGGGCCCAGCTGGCAAGCTATAGGTAGTGTGTGCAACTCAAACTGCCCTCCACCTAAATTTTCAAGATAGCTACTGGCAAAGTTATAGCTTTTTACCACATAGGCATCCTGGAGTTCTTCCGGTAAAAAGGACTTTTCAAAAGTGGATTCGGCATAGGATCGGTAGGTTTTAAATCGGCCCCTCATGGCATTGATCTGGCTGACGATTTCATCCCGGGAATGGGCCAGGTAGTTCTCACCATCATTAAAATAGCACATAACCGGGTCTATCTTCCCGTCATTGTCATAGTCCTTTGCATAAATGCAAAGGGGTTCGGTTTTGGTTGCGACAAATTTACTGTTCAGCCCCAGGTTCCCCAGGATATAATCCGTATCGCCATCATTGTCCAAATCCCCTCCGTCTATACTGTTCCACCATCCTTCACTCTTCAGAAGGCCGGCAGGTTCTTCCCGGGTGAGCACACCTCCGTCATTATGAAAAAGTGTAATGGGCATGAATTCCCCGCACGCGATCAGGTCTACCCATCCGTCCCCATTATAGTCGGTCCAGAGTGCCCCGCTAACCATGGTTAGTTGATCCCAGCCTGGAATGCTGCCACTGATGTCCCGGAATTTTAAATTCCGGCCATTTTTATCCGAAAGGTTTTCCAGAAGGTAACTTTTCGCGGGGAGTGGGTAAGCCCCCGGACTGACCCTTCCCCCAACAAACAGGTCGAGATCCCCGTCCCTGTCAAAATCGGCAGCGGTGACCACGGATCCGCTGGAGGTGATTTGTGGCAATACCTGGGAGGCCGTAAAGTTACCGAGCCCGTCATTGAGATAAAGCCGGTCCTGGTAGAGGCTGGTATCCCCCGAGGCAGTATAGCCTCCGCTCACGACATACAAATCGGTATCCCCATCCTTGTCCGCATCAAAAAATAAGGCTCCCATATCCTCATATTTGGCATCGGAACCCCAATTCCGGGTCGACAGGAAACCGTTGGCATCCTGTAAAAACAACTGCCCGACCTGACCTGCAGCACCCCCTACATAAAAATCCTCAAAACCATCCTCATTGATATCGGCCACCGCGATTCCCGGGCCCAGCCTGGAATGCATATGAGGCAGAATCGGTTGTAACTTAAAATCAACTATGTTGTCTTCCCGATGGCGATAGGAAACCTCCAGGCTATCAGTAACATCCGTAAGCCAGGTTCGTTTATCAGGCTGGCTTTTGGGCTGAACAGGAAGTGCTTGGGCCTGGGTAAGGACAAGGGTCCGATCTGTTCCCACATTCAGCAGCAACTGATAGGTTTGGTCCGGCCACCAAACTTCTATACTATCGGCGATCTGCTTTGTACCCATCCCAAAATGGATGACAGGGTCCACGCTGCTTTCATAACCCCTGCTGAGATATTGTTCGGCATATTGGCTCATGCTCCCGGTGGTCACGCGTATTTTACTGCCAATCCCGGCATTGTTAGGGGGAGTTCCCTTCAGTTTTATACGCAAATAATGCGCTGCGTCCTTTTTATCGGCTGTATTCTCGTATATAAAGGCTTGCTGGTTGACATTGTTGACCAAAATGTCCAGATCGCCGTCATTATCCAGGTCGGCATAGGCGGCCCCGTTGGAACAGCTTGGTTCCTCCATACCCCAGGCTTCCGTAACATTTTCGAAGGTAGCATCCCCCCTATTCCTAAAGGTATAATTAGGCAGTTTCGCGCTGGGAAGGTCCTGTATCGAACGTAGCTTTTGGCTGATTTTTGTCTCAGGGTCCCCAAGGGGGTTATCATAGATATTCTGGTAATGGATATAGTCCAGGTTGCCCAGGTCCCTTAAAAATCCGTTGGATACAAACATATCCCTGTACCCGTCATTATCAAAGTCGGCCAGTAGCGGGCTCCAGCTCCAATCTGTGCTGCTCACCCCCGCCAGGAATCCAATTTCGCTGAACTTCCCTTCCCCCTGGTTCAATTGAAGGGTATTCCTACTGTATTGAGGCTCATAGCCTGCTTCCAACATCATCTGGAACCGATCGTAGCCGGTGGAGGATATTATCAGTTTTTGGCGTGCATTATCTTCTGGCCTCATATCGAGGACCATGATATCGGGTTTCCCATTGTTGTCAATATCAGCCACATCATTGCCCATCCCGGCATAGGAGCTATGGTTTATGTAATCCCCTATCTGGTCCCTGAAGCGCCCGTCCCCCTGGTTGATATACAATATATCATTGCCTATAAAATCGTTGGATACATAAATATCCGGCCAGCCGTCATTATTGATGTCCGAAATCCCCACCCCCAAACCATAGCCTTCCACCAGTATCCCTGCCTCGAGGGTTACATCGGTAAATTTACCGTTGCCCTCATTCCTGTACAGCCTGTCATTGCTAACGGATTCCCCCTGCAGTTTTCTGGGGGAACTGCTGTTCACCCTGTATTCATAGGCTGCCGGGTTTATCAGCAGGTACATATCCAGATCCTGATCATTGTCATAGTCAAAAAATGCCGCCTGCATAGCCTGGCGGGTATCGGCCAGGCCAAATTCAGCCGCCCTTTCTGAAAAGGTCATGTCCCCATTGTTTACATACAACAAGTTAGCGCGCCGGGTTCCCTCCCCGCTGCCTGAAACGCATACATAGATATCGAGCCAACCATCCTGATTGATATCTACCATAGTGGCACCAGTGCCCCAACTGTCGTTCAGGATACCGGATTTGCTGCTGATATCCTCAAACCGGAGTTCCCCTTTGTTGAGATAGAGCCTTCCTGATACCATGTTGCCGCTGAAATATACATCACTAAGTCCGTCGTTGTTAATGTCACCAACAGCAACTCCGGCCCCGGTATAAATATTCATAAATTGAAAAACATTGACACTATCGGATTCCGTGATGTTATTGTTAAACTTGATACCGGTTGCGGAGGCACTGAGGAGTTTAAATTGCGGAGACGCCTTATCCTTACAGGAAGTGACAAGCAAAACCCAGATTATAATTCCAAAAATTGGCGGGATATCTTTCATGGGAGCTGCAGGTTTTCGGTATACTTTCCATTTATATCCTGTATGGTAACGGAAACAGCATCGGCTGGGATATAAAGGATCCGACTGCCCTGTGACAGGTATCCGGAACCATAATAGAATTCAGTTTTCTGCACCTTTCCGTTTTTAAGCGTTACGAACGCAACCCTGTCCCCGGGTTTGGCATAGTACAGACGGGCAGGGTCCCTGTTAAAGGCAAAGGCCTTTACGGGGCTATTGTTTATAGATGCAATTACCAACTCTTTTTCTTCCCGGGGCAATCGGACCAGCGCCTTGGCATCACCCGGCACATAGAATCCGCTTTTGGTGACATCTACCGGATCGAAATTGCCTTTGCCATCACCGGCAAGGAGCCACCCTATAGACGCATCATAGCGTCCGGAAAATACTTCCCCACTAAAAAAGTTACCCACCGCGAGCAGGTCCATATTCCCGTCACCGGTATAATCTTCCACAAGCATCCCGTAAATGGGTGCGATCTGGGCTTTTCGGGGCAGGGGGGTCAATTTAAAGGTCCCGTCACCCAGGTTTTCCACATAGCTGCTGGCAAAGGTTTCGCTTTTTACAACCAGGGCATCGGCCAGTTCTTCCCTGGTAAAGGATTCGTCGAAGGTTGCGTTGGCATAATCCGAATAGGTCCTGAAGCGGCCCCTCATGGCATTGATCTGTTCTATCAGGTCGTTGCGCGAATGGGCAATGTAATTTTCACCATCTATATAATAACACATGACCGGATCAATCTGGCCATTTTTGTCATAATCCTTGGCGTAAATACACAGGGGTTCTGCAGCACTGGCCTTGTACCTGCTATTGAGCCCAAGATTGCCAAGGATATAATCGCTGTCGCCGTCGTTATCAAAATCACCGGCAACGATGCTATTCCACCATCCATGGGTATTTTTTAACCCTGTTTGCCCGGTAACCTCCACGAGTTGCCCATTCCGGTTCTGAAAAAAGCGAATAGGCATGAACTCCCCGGCTATTATAAGGTCGGGCCAGGTATCATTATTGAAGTCGGTCCAAAGTGCTGCGGTGACCATCCCCAATTCCCCACAAAGCGATGGGTTCTTTTGGTTATCAGGAGTAAATCGGATTTGTTTGGCATCACTGTTATTTTTTAAAAGCATGCTGGCCGGGGAAAGCGGATATTCCCCCGGTCTTACCCTCCCCCCGACAAAGAGGTCCAACAGGCCGTCTTTGTCATAGTCGGCGGCTGTCACCACCGAGCCGCTCGTTGTATTTTCAGGCAGGGCATCAGCCCGGGTGAAACCCCCGGTACCATCGTTCGTATAGAACCGGTCCTGGTATCGCTCGTCCCCGGCCGGATAAGAAGACCCTCCGCTTACCACATAGAGGTCCTGGTCCCCGTCATTGTCTGCATCAAAGAACACCGCCCCCATATCTTCCGCAGCAATATCCTGGAAAGTGTGCTGCCGGAATTGCCCATTCTCGTCCTGGATGAAAAGGATACCAGCTTCGCCGGAGGCTCCCCCTATAAAATAATCCTCTTTCCCATCGGTATTGATATCAGCCACAGCCAGGCCGGGCCCGTTTCGGGAGTGCATATGCGGAAGCAGGGGTTGTATCTTAAAGTCGACAAAATCATCTTCCTTATGCGAATGGGCAAGTCCGATACTGTCCATTTCCTGAAAAGGCGTTTGCTTTCTTTTCCCGGGAAGGGATTTCGCCTCCGTGGCTTCCCTATAGTCCAGGATAACCTTTTGGTTGCTCCGGATATTTGTAAGCAATTGTTGTCTGCCATCAGGCCAGGTAACCCGAAGGCTATCGAGCATCCCCGTATTTCCCAGGCCGAAATGCAGGGTGGCTTCCATGGTGGAAAGGTATCCCCTGTACGGGGTAAAATAGCGTTGCTGCGTTGCAGCTCCGTAAAATAATTGAACGGTACTCCCAATCCCTTCAAGGTTGGGGTTTTCCCCTTTGAACCCTACAGTCAGATATTGATTTCCAGGACCGGGGGCGAGCTTATTTTCATAGAGGAGGGCGGGATCATCAATGTTGTTTATCACAAGGTCAAGGTCTCCGTCATTGTCCAGATCCCCATAGGCCATCCCATTGGAGTAGGTAGGTTTTGTAAAGCCCACTTCTTTTGAAGTATCCCTGAATTGCAGGTCACCCATGTTTTTGAAAAAATAATTGTGCAACTTAATCCCCGGCAATTTGTTCAGTTCCTCCAGGCGTTGTTTCCGGTTTGCCTCCTCCGTTCCCATGGTCAAAACCCGGTTGCCATACACCATAAAATCGAGGTTGGTGATATCCTGCCGGTACCCATTGGTAACGCAAAGGTCATTTAAGCCATCCTGGTCAAAGTCGGCCAGGAGGGCGCTCCAGCTCCATTCGGTCGAGGCCATACCCGCAATTTGCCCCACTTCGCTGAAGGATCCGTTCCCATTGTTCAGCTGCAGGGTATTGCGGATATATTGCGGGTGGTATCCATAGGAAAGGCCGTTCATGAATTCATCGTAGTTATTGCCCATCATGGTCAGTTTCCAGCGGGTATTGTCTTCCGGCAGCATGTCGAGCACCACCACGTCCATAAGCCCGTCATTATTGATATCCGCTATATCATTCCCCATCCCGTTAAAGGTCAGGTGTTCAAAATACCCGGAAATTTCATTGCGGAATGTCCCGTTCCGGAGGTTGATGTACAGCAGGTCATCGGTCAGGAAATCGTTGGAGACATAGACATCCGGCCACCCATCCAGGTTGATGTCACAGACTTCAACCCCCAGGCCAAAGCCTTCTATCAGGATACCGGCTTCGGCAGACACATCCGTAAAGGTCCCATCCCCATTATTCCGGAAGAATTTATCGGCGGAGGGGGCTTTCCCTGTCCTGTCCTTTGGGCGGGACGTATTCCGGTTAAAATCCACCAGCGCGTTGCTAAGCAGGTACATGTCCAGGTCACCGTCCCGGTCATAATCAAAAAATACGGACTGTACAGAATACCCTTCATCAGCCAACCCCCATGCTGCGGCTGCTTCTTCAAATTGCAGCCCCCCTCCTTCCATACCCTTGTTGATGAACAATAAATTGGCGCGGTCCTTTCCTTCCGATCCCCTTGGACCGCCTTTGCTTACATATATATCCGGGTAACCATCCTGATTGATATCAACAATGGATACCCCATTGGACCAATTGGACGAACCTGCACCGGAGGTGTCCGTTATATCCTCAAATTTCCAATCGCCCAGGTTGCGGTAGAGACGGTTACTGACCATATTTCCTGTGAAATAAAGGTCCTGCCAGCCATCCTTGTCAAAATCTGCAATAGCAACACCTGCACCATTATACATATATTCGAATTCGAGAACGGTAAGATTATCCGTATATTCCAGTTGGTTGGCAAAGCTGACGCCTGTTTTCCGGGGCGGCTTTTCCTGAAAGTGCAAGGATTCTGTGTCGTTACAGGACAGGCAGGCGGCCAGGGACATAAGCAGCATGCGGGAACATATGTAGGGTGAAAAATTCATAGGGTGCAGCAACGAATATAACAACAAACCTGCTAACAAAAAGAATCCAATCTCTTAAAACTAGATTGGATTCCCAGTGGTTTTAGCTAACCAAATAATATTGTGCAATTCGCGTATCGGAGATTTGCTGTTTAATACCCGGGGTTTTGGATCAACAGCCCTTGGGAGCGATCAACTTCCGACAACGGAAAAGGGAATACGGTGAATTTATCGTCCCATGCGGCCCCGAATAGCTGGGATCCGATGCCCCAACGTGTGATATCGAACCACCGATGGGGTTCCAGCGCCAACTCAACCCTTTTTTCCTGCCTCATGGCCTGTGTCAGGTCGGCGGCAACGTCCAGGATGGGCAACCCTGCCCTTAACCTTATATCGTCTATCTGTTGTCTGGCAATGGTGAGGTCACCACCACCTTCAATCAGGGCCTCAGCATAGAGCAGTTTTAATTCCGCAAACCGGAACCAGCGTTCGTTATTGAAATCTGCCTGGCCGTTAGGGGAACTGTTGCCGGTAACTGCATTGATGGAACCCCTGTATTTTTTCAGGGTGAAACTCGTGGTTGACCAGGAGGCATCATAGGGAAGTTCGTAACGCGATCCGTCAAAGGTATAGTAGGTGTCCCCTCCCTCATAGAAAATGGTCTGGGCGCGGACATCTCCCGGTTCAAAGGCGTCTACCAAATCCTGTGTGGGGGCCCAATACCCTAATTTTCCACCGGGGGCGCCATTGCTGGCATCCCAGAACCAACCCCTGCCCGTTCCCTGAGAGGCTTTAAAATCCTCGGAATGGGTATCATCAAAAACCCAGAGGTTGTCATCGGAGAAAGGCCCGCCGTATTGTATCTCAAAAATGGATTCCGAATTATTCTCGTTGTCAAAGGCAAAGACCTGCTCATAATCAGGGACCAGTTCGTATGGACCATTATCCACTACATCCTGGAATGCTGAGATAGCGGTTCCCCAGTCTTGTTTCCAGACATTTACTTTTCCTATGTAGGCTTTTGCGGCCCAGGAGGTTACCCTTCCGGTATTGCTGCTGTCCCATACATCCGGTAACCCGGTGGCTGCTTCCGCAAAATCGGCCAGGATCGCATCGTATAATTCGGCCTGGGTTGAATTGGGCTTTGCCTGGTCATTGATCCCGGGGACAATTTCCAGAGCGAGGGGTGGGGTACCGAAAAGTTTCAGGGCCTGGAAGTGGAACCATGCACGGAGAAATTTAGCTTCGGCACGCAGCACGGTCTTATCATCTTCCGTTAATTCATTTTCCTTATCCAGGTTTTCAATAACCAGGTTCGCACGGTATATCCCTTCATAGATCTGGGTATAGACCGCGGCATATGGTTTGTCACTGGACCGGATCTGCAACGCATCAACATCTCTGGAGATCTGGTCCGAGTTAACCGCATCGGCGGCCACATCATCCGTGATGGTGAGCGTAATTTTCCAGAATTCCCCGAATTCCCCGAGGGTTTCGGTACTGGTACCCCAGAAATCCTGAATGGAGGAGTAGGAAGCAAATACAGCCCCGTCAAAATCTGCCCGGGTCTTGTAGAAGGTATCCGTGGTCAGGCGATCCAGTGGCTGCAGATCCAGCTCATTATTACAGGAGAAAATTCCCATGACGCAGAAACTGACGATTATTATATTTATTTTTTTCATAATAATTTTATTATAAAGATATTTAAATACTGTATTAATTGAAAGTGACTGACCATCCTAATTGTATGATCCTGGGAAGCGGGGAAGCCCCACCGTCAACACCGGATGCCAGGGTAAAATCACCCTTTTGAAAACTCTGCGTTCGGCCTACCTCCGGGTCATACCCGGAATATTTGGTAAAGGTGACCAGATTCTGTACCCCAATATAGAACCGCATGCGGGAGACAAAATTATCGGTCCAGCTTCGAAGCATGTCTGGCGATAAACTATAGCCAAACTGAATGTTTTGGATTCGCAGGTACCCCGCATCTTCAATCCAGCGGTCGGAATACCGTGTATTGCCATTTGGGTCGCCCGGGGCAAGCCTGGGATTGGAACTCGAGGTGGCGGTGCCTTCCCCTGTCCAGCGATCCAATACCTGGGTGCTGAAATTGTTACCGCCCAGCATGCTTTCCAGGCCGGTCCTTGCTGCATTGAAAACCTGTTTGTTGCCGACTCCACGGAAATTCACCGAGAAATCAAGCCCTTTGAATTCTGCATTCAGGTTCATCCCGTAGAAAAACTTAGGAAAAGGACTTCCGATTGTAGTCCTGTCCTCTGAATTGACCTGCCCGTCCCCATTGACATCCACAAAGCGGATATCCCCCGGGGAGGGAGTACCTTCCGCATCGGGAATGGCGGCTGCAACCTCAGCGTCATTCTGATAGAGCCCATCGGTCTTATATCCATAATAATGCCCGAGGCTTTCCCCGACAATGGTCCTGTGGGTAGAACCCCCTCCGGTGCCCGAAATTATCTGGGTGATCTCCCCCAGGTCTATCACTTCATTCTTAACGGTGGTGATATTTCCTCCAAAACTATACTTGAGGTCCCCTGCCTCGTCACCGTAATTGAAGGCAAATTCAATCCCGGAGTTTTTGATTTCCCCTATATTGGCATCAGCAGGAAGAAAGAATCCGGAGACGTACGGGAGGGGTAGCCCCAGCAATACATCCTGGGTGGTTTTATTGTAATAGTCAGCAGTCATACTCAGCTTTCCCTTCAGGAAGCTGGCGTCCACCCCGATATCGGTTTGGGTACTGGTTTCCCATTTAAGGTCCTCATTGGCAAAGGTAGTGGGAGCCGGGGCAACTATGGTCACCTGGTCATCGCCGATCACATACCGGATATTATTGTCTATGGCACTTAAAAAGGCAAAGTTGAGACCGGTAAACTGGTTCCCCGATTGTCCCCAGCCGGCACGGATCTTGATGTCGTCCACTACATCGCCCTTGGGAAAGAAGTCTTCATCTGAAATCCTCCACCCAACTGAAATGGATGGGAATATCTGATCCCGGTTAGCTTCGGAAAATCTGGAGGTGGCATCCCTCCTGATATTAAAGGTCGCCAGGTATTTCCCCTGGTAATTATAGGTTAAACGACCCAGCCATCCCTGCAGGGTCCAAAGGTCGGCCTCATTAGCTCCGGCAACTGTGGTGCCGCTGGCGGCAAAGTTGATGTTAAACAGGTCGCGCCCTTGTAACCTCACTTTATCAAAGCGGAATTTAGTCTGCTCAAACCCGAAGAGGGCGGAGAGGTTATTATCACCGTCCCCAAAGGTTTTGTCATAGGAAAGGGTGGTAGCAGTAGTGAGGGTAAGTTCTATCGGCCTTTCAGAAACCAGGAGGGAAGTACCTGTAGAATTGTTTAGGGTGGCTGCCGTTGTAAGGTAGTCGCCAACTCCAACGTTATAGTCGATCCCCAGAGAGGGGCGAATTTTCAGCCCTTCCAGGAATTCCAGTTCCCCATAAAAATTCCCCAAAACCTTGCGGGTCTGTACGGTTGTTTTGGTAAATCGGTCATCTGTATTAAACAAATAGTTGGTGGCTGCACCATTTCCAACCGTGGTAGGGTTCACATCATTATACCCGAATGCCCCACTCCCATAGGGCTGGTAATAAGGTGCATTCCGCGCTGCATTGAAACCTGCAAAGATTGCAGGTTCGCTCTGCACCTGCCTGTCTGTCTGGCTTATCAGCAAAGATTCCCCGAACTTCAAATATTTTCCCGCTTTTATATCTGCATTTGCCTTGAAGGAATATCGCCCAAAGGCCTGTGCCCTTTCAATCCCCTCCTGGTCCAGGTACGCCCCGGAAATAAAATAATTGGCCTTTTCGCTGCCCCCGCTTACAGCAACGTTGTGGTTTTGTACCAGCCCTGTTTGAAAGATTAGGTCTTGCCAATCCACAAAAGGCTGTCCGCTGAATTGGGAGACATCCGTTCCCAATTGCCCCTGGATGTCAATAAATTGTTGCACATTCAGGACGTCTATGTGTTCCCTTGCCGCAGCAGCGGAAATATACCCGTCATAGGAAACACTTGCATCGCCTGTTTTCCCTCTTTTGGTGGTTACAATGATGACACCATTGGCCGCCCTGGCACCATAAATAGCGGTAGATGCGGCATCCTTCAGGACATCAATGGATTCTATGTCATTGGAGTTAAGTCCGGCCAGTGGGTTGGAATCGGTGGTGGAGGACGTATTCACTGTAATGTTGGTAGTGAGCACTATTGGAACCCCGTCGATAACCCATAACGGGTCGTTCACCCCGGGGGTACCGATACCCCGGATATTGACACTGATGGGTGCCCCGGGATCCCCGCTCCTGTTCGTGATATTAACACCGGACAGTGTTCCGGCAAGGGCCTGGTCCGGACTTGTTATAGGTTTGGTTACAATATCCGCACTGCCGATGGAGGCAACTGCCCCGGTCAGATCTGCTTTTCTTTGGGTACCATATCCAACAACTACAACTTCACTAAGGGATTGCGCATCCTCGGACATGGTGACGTCAATCGTAGTACGCCCGTTTATAGGCACCTCCTGGGTGGAATAACCGATAAATGAAAACACCAGGGTATTGGCTCCCTCCGGTGCAATGATGGAATAATTTCCATCAAAATCAGAAACAGATCCGACATTGGTATCCTTTACCACGATGCTGGCACCCGGAAGTGGGCCGTCTGAGTCGGAAATTACTCCGGATATGGTATTTTGACCAAAGCCTGCATGAATTCCCAACATTACCGTCAGGACGAGGGAGAGGTAAACCCGATTTTTGGCACAGGATCCCGTAAAGAATTGTTTCATAATGCAAAAGGTTTAGAGTTAGTTATTTCAATGTCATCCGGGGGGGATGAATGCACTATGTTATCAGGCACGATATAAATGTACTATGATACACTATGATACACTATGCTACCCTAACAAATTTATCAATAAAGTTGATATATGAAACTAAATTTCACGAATATATCTTACATTAACAATTTTAAACCAGTTTGTTACCGCATTTGCAGTCCCATTTACCCTATGAAAATTATTTAAAGGCCATACGTAATCAGTATGCCGACATAAAAAGGTGCTAAATCTAGGTTATGCCAATGCTGCAAGTATATGTAATATGTTCCTGTTTCTATTGATTTAATCCCCCCAGCTGCATGAAAAATCTTAATCTACACTCTTATATCCCATGCAATTAATCCCAGCTATCCATATTACAGCATATTGAATGTCATTGATTGATAAAATTCGAAGGTTTAAGGAAGATCCCACCCTCTTGAAGCATGACCATCTGGTTCAGGGTGTGATTGCTGCAATTGATGAAAAGATCCTGCAAAGGGGTGACCAGTTACCTTCGGTCAATACGATGGTCAGCGAACTGGGCTATGCCCGTAAAACCATCGTCAATGCTTATGAAGAATTGAAAAACAGGGGATTGGTGGAATCCAAAAAATCAAAAGGCTATTTTATAATCAGCGATGAGACCAGGATAACCCTTAGGATCGCCCTTCTGTTATTTGCATTTCAACGCTTTCAGGAAGAATTCTATAATACCTTCCGCAAAGAACTGGGCAAGCGCTTTCAGATCGATGTATTTTTCCACCACAATAACCCGGAGGTTTTTGAAACCATATTTGCCAACATTCGCGGGAAATATGGAAAATATGTAATCGCCCCAATTCCTGATCCCAGGTTTATCCCCTTATTGCGAACCATAGCCCCTGACAAATTGCTGATCATAGACCGGTATATCCCCCTGCCCAGGCAGTACTCATTTATAGCACAGGAGTTTGAAAGGAATACCTATATCAAACTGGGGGAATTATTGGCCGACATCCGTAAGTATGACAAATTTATATTTATCGATAGCTCGTTTGATTCTCCAGTTGATATAAAAAATGCCTTCCATAAGTTTATAACAGATTATAAGATCAACGGAAGCCTTCAAAAAAAATACAAACCAGGAAGTCTTAAAAAGGGGAACCTATATTTTTTTATAAGTGATACATTTTTATGGGAAGTGCTTCGCGATTGCAGAAATATGGAACTTAAACTGGGAGAGGATATTGGCATTTTATCACACGATGACCACATGGTCAAAGAAATAATTTTCGGGGGTATCACCACCATATCCACGGATTTTAATGATATGGCCAAAAAGGCCGCCACCCAGATCAGGGAAGGGAAACCGATGCAGGTGATACTGCCCATGAACCTGATCAAGCGGAATTCTTTATAAGGGATCGCAAACTAGCAAGCCATTTTCTTCCCTGCCTGTTTTGATGTATTATATTTTATGGTAATTTTGAGGACTGGCACAGGGACGGATTCCAGGGGCGGTTGCCCCGCGAAAGAAACGATACAGCAGCTAAAAACCCCTGACAGCTAAGTTTGGTTTCAGTGTATTTTCCAGCTTGGTCCTTTAATAGCCAGGTATGTTTAAATCCCTGGCTATTATATCGTTGTGCACGGACCGGAACTCCTGCCACTGGAGTGGAGATGGGGTTGCCACGAATTGTTTAAAGTGCCACATTTAAGTGGGCACCTGACAAAAAAGCCCGGGAAAACCAGAACCTTTAATTGATGAATTCATTTTCTCCATCGCTGATTATCGAGTCCCCCGGAAGGATCAACCTGATCGGGGAACATACGGATTATAACCTGGGCTATGTATTGCCAACTGCCATTGACAAACGGATCACTTTCAAATTCAGGGCCAATAATACAGCTGCTCATTGCACTGTTTTCAGTGCAGGATTTGATCAGTCCCTGACTATAGACCTGCAAAACGTAATCCCGAGTGATATTGAGTGGGAAAACTATATCCTGGGGGTATTGCATGAAATTGGCAAAAGGTCCGGGGGCCTCCGGGGATTCGATTGCCTTATAGAAAGCAACCTGCCGGTGGGGTCCGGGGTGAGTTCCTCTGCCGCGCTGGAATGCGGCCTGGCCTATGGGCTCAATGCATTATTCAACCTGGGGCTGAGCCGGGAGGAGATTGTTGCCCTGTCCCGGGATGCTGAACATAGTTTTGTGGGGACACAATGTGGGATAATGGATCAATTTGCATCGGTAATGAGCAGGCAGGGGCATGTAATACTGCTCGATTGCAGGAACCTGGAACATTCCTATATCCCGTTGGATATAGCCCCGTATAAAATTCTTTTGCTGAACACCAATGTATCGCATAACCTGGCCAGCAGCGAATACAATACCCGAAAGAGGGAATGTGAGGAAGGGGTTGCTGTTATCCGGGAGCTTTTTCCGGATGTACGGTCACTCCGGGATGCCACCCTGCAAATGCTGGATGCTGGGAGGAAACAGCTCAGACCGGTCGTTTACAAGCGCTGCAGGTTTATCATAGAAGAAAATGAACGGGTCCTGGGCCTTGCCGATGCCTTGCCGAACCGGGACATCCCCAGGGTTGGGGAGTTGCTGTACGAAGGCCATGCCGGGCTCAGTCAATTATACGAAATAAGTTGCCCTGAATCCGATTTCCTGGTAGACTTTACCCGGGATATCCAGGCCGTATTGGGGGCCCGGCAGATGGGAGGCGGTTTCGGGGGGTGCACCATCAACCTGGTGCATGAAGCTGCGCTTGAAACCTTTACCCGGGATATCGCAAAAGTTTATTATGACACCTTCAATATCCACCTGACACATTTTGAAGCTGAAC
>JBGTLT010000181.1:0-2412 GCA_041743975.1 Zeaxanthinibacter sp. | reverse complement strand
TATCATAATAACCTTTGATTTTTTCATATAACTGGATAGTAAGAAGCGGGAAGCTTGCCTGGCAACCCGCTTTATTAATAAATGGATAATAATTCTCCCCGGGTATTCTTATTCCCCCAAAGACCAGGCAAGGTCTACTTTGGATGCGGCAGGGGACACCCGGACATATCCCTGCATTTCCTGGTGTAAGGCGGAGCAGAAATCCGTACAATAAAAGGGCCATACTCCAACCTGTTTAGGTTCCCAGACCAAGGTTTCAGTCTGTCCGGGCATGATCAATAATTCAGAGGTATTTGCGCCGATTACACTGACACCGTGTGGTACGTCATAATCCTGTTCCAGGTTGGTGACATGGAAATATACTTTGTCACCCACTTTGACCCCTTCAATATTATCGGGGTTGAAATGGCTTCGGATCATTGTCATATAAATATGCACCTCATTTCCATTTCTTTCTACCTTCACGTCTGCATCCGAAATTGTGCCGTATGGATGTTTATTTTCTTTTAGCTCGAAAATCTTTTTAGAACGTTCCTTGATGATATCGGCTGGTATGCCGGCAGCATAGTGTGGTTCACCGATAGTAGGGAAATCGAGCAGCAATTCCATCTTTTCCCCTGTAATGTCGTACAACTGGGCGGACTGTGTAACCTCAGGGCCGGTTGGAAGGTACCGGTCTTTTGTAATCTTGTTCATAGCTAAAACGTACTTTCCAAATGGTTTTCCGGAATTTCCACCGGGGACCATCAGATGGCCCACCGAATAGTAACACGGTTGCCGGTCGATTACCTCCCAGGTTCCCAGTTTCCATTTTACGACTTCAGATGAAATGAAGAAAGTGGTGTAGGCATTTCCATCGGCATCAAACTCGGAGTGCAATGGGCCTAAACCCCCACTTGTCACAGTTCCGGCCAGGACATCTTCAAACTTTAATATGGGTATGCCATAGGCCTCACCATCGAATTTTTTGGCCTCTATTGCCGCCAGCATTTTTGTAAAGGAGTGTACAGTAAGATCTGCAGACAATTTTCCATTGCCAACGATATATTCGCCTGACGGATCAACATCACAGCCATGCGGCGATTTTGGCGTGGGCAAAAAATAAACGGCCCCCGGCACATCTGTGGGATTCACCACCAGGACTTCCTTTTTCATGGTGCTGGTGGCCATATGGGTAGCATCGTCGTACACATTATGGGCATAGTTGGTTGGCATTATGGTGCCCCCACCATTATTTACATATTCCTCAATTTTCTTCCAGTTCACGGCGGCTATAAAATCCTTGTCGTTCTGGGAGGCATTGACCTCCAGCAAAGTGTTGGCCTCCTCCGTGTTATAGGTGGTAAAAAAGAACCATCCGTGGGATTTACCCCGGCCCGGATGGGAAAGATCATAATCAAACCCCGGCATAAGCAACTGAAATTTGATATCCATCCTACCGTCTTCAGGCGCAACACTAAGGAAGGTCAAGGCACCTTTAAAGTTGCCTTTATAATCCTTAATGGGCATATCACGTTGAGGAACCGGAACCGAAAACCGGGTCCCGGCTACAACATATTCTGTATTTTCCGTAACAAAGGATGAGCTATGGTTGCCTGCACTGTTTGGGATTTCAATGATCTCCGTAGTTTCGAACACGGTCAGGTCTATTTTCGCAATACGGGGGGTGTTGTTCCCGTTGATAAAGACATAACGGCCATCCAGTTCCCCGGCTGTCTGTGAGATATCCGGATGGTGGGCATCATCCCACGGTATAAATCCATATGAAGTATTCAGCATGGGCTTGGTTTCCTCATTATATCCATAGGCCTTCTCCGCATCCTGTGAAAAAACGGGAATCACTTTAAAAAGTCGTCCCGAAGGAAGCCCGTAGACCGATAATTGCCCGCTAAACCCGCCGGAAAGAAAAGCATAAAATTCGTCATGTTCCCCGGGGGGGACATACACCCTTTCAGCGGCATTGGAACTAAGGGCTCCCTGGGCTGACTTGGTTTTTGGTTGGCAACTGTTCATTGTGAAGGCAAGCCCCGCACATATCATTACTAAATAACTGTAATTTTTCATCTGTTGGTATTTAAAAGTTTATATGGTCAGACCAGGCTGAAGACGTCTCTGTTCCCCAATTTTTAGTGGTGATAGCCGGCTCTGATAGCAATCATTGTTTCTTTTATGGCAGCTGAATGTAATTTATTCCAGTGTCCTGAAATATTCCAGAACGGCCCTGGCCTGATCTTGCGTAAGACCCTGATTGGCCATTGGTGATCCATTGAATTCAATCATTAGTTCTTTGGCCAATGGATCTTCCTTTACCATGACTTCGGGATTCAGGATCATGTTCATGACCCATTCGGGACTGCGGCGCTCCAGGATGTTATTGGGAGCTGGCCCAATAAATTTTTTCCCGATACGGTG
>JBGTLT010000180.1:0-2877 GCA_041743975.1 Zeaxanthinibacter sp. | reverse complement strand
AAAGCGGGTATAAAGATCTATCTTTTTCCCGATGGGTTCCTGCACAGCAAAATCATTGTCAGTGACAACTCCGTATCCACAATTGGGACAGCGAATTTAGATGACCGCAGTTTTGAACAGAATTATGAGGTCAATGCCATTTTATACGACAAAAGCTTTGCACTGTTGCTCAAGGAGGATTTTCTAAAGGACAGCAATATAAGCCGGATGCTGTCATATCAAGAATTCCTGGACCGGTCCTGGAGTGAGAAATTAAAAGAGGGTATTGGCAAGGTTTTCAGCCCTTTACTCTGACAGCACCATTTCTGATCCCAGTTCATTATTAAGGGCCCAACTGGCCAAATTTTCAAAAGTGATGTGAGCGATTTGGGTAAGTGCTTCACGGGTCATAAAATCCTGATGTGGTGGGAGCAGTACATTAGGAAAAGACAACAATTTTAAAAGATTCCCATCCCGGAAGCCACTGCCCGAAAGATCCCGGAAAAAGACACCTTTTTCATTTTCATATACATCGGTGCAATATCCCCCATTCTGCCCGTTTTCGAGGGAAACAATACTCCGGGAACTGAACCTGTTGCCTGCCATTGTTTGCCAATTCCAAAAATGGTATCCAAATTCCTTCTCTATAAACCAGTAACCTCATCCTTGTCTTCTTTCTTGAAAATCAAATCCTGTTCCTCAAGGCTCAATACCACTAGTTTAACGTACTCATCTATTGTTTTTTCAATGTTTTTGGGATCGGAAACCTCTATACTTCCCCGCCATATCAATGCCCTTTCCTTCCCCGCGCAAATACAATAGAGTGAAGTTTCAGCATGGTATACGGTAAATTCCTCATAGTAACCTTCGTCATAATAGATTCCCTGATGCTCTAAATAATCATCCGTAAACCGGCCCTGGTACTTGTCCCATTCCGAAACTTTATCGACCAAACCCCTTCGGTTTTCAGAACCCGTGACCTTCGTAAACAGGATGGCATCAAAACCCTTTGCTAAAAGGCTTTCTTCCACTTTGTCCAGCTCTTCCTCTGACTTTCGGGAATCGGTAAATGCTATATCGAATATATCCAGGCTTCGCATAGCCTCCACTCCCCGTTTTTCAAATTCTTTTGTTAGCTTGCTTTCAAACCGATCCCGTGCATCCTGGTTCTGCGTCATGCCAACGATCAGTACCTGGTATGCATCGAATGCCACAATATCCGGATTTTTCCAACTTTCTATCAGGCTGACCGAAGAACATCCCAGGGTCAATATGGCAGTAATAAACCACAATTTTTTCATTGTATTTTTATTTATGTTATTGACTTAACAGCCGTTTTTGCTTGGATTTCTTCAGTACCCGGGAGACCAGGCTGAATAGTTTTTTCTTAGTTCCCCGGTATGTCATGCTATATTCATCCATTGCGACCGATAATTCCTTATGTGTTTCCAGATAGGCCTTTTCCATATTCTCCTGGTCTATGTCAGCGACCATAATTTCCAATTGGTTTTCATGGGCCTGTACTTTCTTGAATAAGGGGGTTACCTCTTTTTCCACTTGTTGAATTTCAGCAATGACCTTCTTGCTTTCTTCAAAAAAGGCTGAATCAGACAGTTGCAGGGTGTAGGAGGTTACAAGGTTATTCAGGAATAGCTGCTCATCCCGCATGAATTTCAATTCTGAAGACCATTTCTTTGATGCTTCGTGCATTTCTTCAGCACTTAACCATTCAATATATCTGTATGCGTTCTTCTTTGTTTTCATAGTTCTTGTTTTTATATTTTAGAATTCAGATTGAAGGTATAGGTTGCCACAGGGAATAAAAATGACAATTATCAGTTCTGGCAGCTGATCAGGAAGATCCCTGTCCGCTGGGTATTTTCGGAAGGCCTTCGGTGTAATTTAAAATTTCCGTTTTTATTCGGTGATATTGAATCAGGGTGTTTTCAACACTGGTTTTCAAAGCATCGTGATCCTGGGAAAAGCCTGGTTCCAATGCAATAAAGGAGTATATGTCAACAGCACCCAGTTGGCTTTCGTGCCTTGAAATAGCTTGCCGAATCTCATATTTGACTGTTTTAAACGCCTGCATCCGGGTTTTGTAATCCTGCATCCTTTCGAAGAGGTTGAGGGTGTTCGATCGATACACTCCGGAATTCAAAACCTCCTCAAGCATTATCATGGAATCATCCATTGCCTGGAATTGCGACTTCCAGTCCTGGATTTCCCAATGCAGTTCTTCAATTAATTTCTCAAGATGCGCTTTACTGTCGTCTGCTACCAATTGTTTCGTATAGATGCCAAATATAGGATCGATGGAAAACGCCTGCAATGACCAATATCAGCTTTCCGGAATCGTCACAACAAATTCCTGCGAATCGTTTAATTTAGGAATGCGGACCCTCCAGCCACATACATCCTTGATTTTACTTTTGAAGGTATTCAGTGCCCCGGGCTCCCCATGGACCAGGAATACGGTTTCTGGGATATTTTTGACTTCGCTCATCCAATTGATCAGGCCGTTTTGATCTGCATGGGCTGAAAGGCTTTCCAAATGGTGGATTTTGGCCCTGACCGGAACGTATTTTCCAAAAAATCGAATTTCAGTTGCCCCTTCCAGCAATTGTCTCCCCCTGGTTCCTTCTGCCTGGTAGCCCACTAACAGGACCGTCGTTGAAGGCCTGTCTACCCATTGTTTTAAATAGGTCAGGACCCTTCCGCCCGTAACCATGCCACTGCCCGCAATCACTACTTTAGGCCTTGGGTCGTCTATGGTCTTCCAGGTCTCGGAATAGGAACTGATTATATTGAAATGATTGCACATAGCCCGGTATTCGCCTGGATGTAGCCTGTGCCAATCCGGGAATTCCTCAAAAACCGACAGGACATTATTGCCCA
>JBGTLT010000179.1:0-7165 GCA_041743975.1 Zeaxanthinibacter sp. | reverse complement strand
ATCCTTTGTAATTTAAAATGAAGGCACTTTAAATTTAATCCAACACCCAAAATGTATCGTTTGAATTCAAGGAAAAGGGTGGTATAACCTAAAGGGCATTCCGGGTGAAAAATTGTTATGCCAGGTATTCAAAAAATAAATTTCCCATTCGCTGAACCTACATGGTGGTGCTGCAGTTTCCATTTGCCGGGAAATACCAAATACCTGAAAAAGGGTTCCAAATACCAGTTCAAACAGGTAGGCAGTTGGGAGATCAGGGATTCCCCGCCAAAATTAAAAATCCCGGTAGGCCGACTCCAGGTATTCGTTGGCTTCATCCTCCGCGAATTTTGCTGACGCATTGTCCCAATGAAGTGTTTTGTTCGGAAACCTTCCGGCAATAACCCCTAAAAGTATTGTTTCCGTAAGTCGCGCAGCATAGGAAAAAGGTGCTGAGCAGCTGTCTGTTCCCAGGCAGGCATCCACGAATTGGTGGTAATGTTTTTTGCCTTCTGATTCGTAGTCCCGTACAGGGGCCCCCATCTCGAAGGAGGATATATCCATTTCCTGATATTTTCCATCTACGATCAGCTTGGGGAGTTCCATAAAATGGGGGAGGTACAACCTGCCTCTTTCACCCATGAACATGGCTCCCTGGTCATGCAGGGGTTCCCCTTCGGGCAATTTTAGGTCCTCATGGCTTGCAGGCGCACCGGGGCCGTCATACCAAACCCATTTCAGGGAATCAGTAGTGTAATCGGTACCCGGGAATTCATAGGTTACCGTATTGTTTTCAGGATACCCGAAACCGGTTGGTTCCCGGCATTCGTTTACGATGGTTTTGGGGACATCCAGGGCGAGGGCATTATATGGGGTATCAAAAATATGTACCCCCATATCCCCCAGGGTACCACACCCATAATCCACCAGTTTTCGCCAATTTGCAGGATGGTATAACCCTTCCTTATAGGGTCTTTCTGCCGAGGTTCCCAGCCAAAGGTTCCAATCAAGCTGAGCCGGAACAGGATCCCCGGCTTCCGGGGCAGGGCCGTTATATCCCCAATTCTTTGGCGACCAGGCACGCACACAATTCACTTTCCCGATTATTCCGGATTGAATTAACAAGGTGGCCAGTTTATAATCATAAAAGGAATGCACCTGTATCCCCATTTGGGTGATCAGGTTCTTTTCTTCGGCTAATTTACGCATGTCGCGTGCTTCCGATACATGGTGGCTGAGGGGTTTTTGACAATATACGGGCTTATCCATATTCATCGCCATCATGGAAGCAGGGGCGTGGGTATGGTCCGGAGTGGATACGATTACGGCATCTATCTGATCCCCCATTTCCGTAAGCATTTTCCGGTAGTCAGAGAATATTTTTGCACCGGGGTGTAATTTGTGGGCCGCGGCCAGGTTGTCCGCATCCACATCACACAGGGCCGTTACGTCTACAAGTTTATGGGAGGAGATCGCTTTCAGGTCTTCGCCACCCATGTTCCCGACCCCTATATGGGCCGTACGCAACCGCTTGCTTTTGGTGAAGGCCCAAACCCCGGATGGGAGCAATGCAAAGGAAGACAAGGTTGCCGCGCTTTTTAAAAATTCTCTTTTATTCATAATACCGCGAATTAAGTGTATTTAAGCTATTTATGTTAGGTGTTAAACCGGGATTACACTTCATGGGATTCCAATCCGGTAAACTCATCTTACTATAATAATGTCTTTCTCGTATCCTGACAATCCCTGCGCTTTTTTATGGTAACAGGGACAAAAGATACTATCTTTTTTTCATACAATCGGCTTTCCGGGCAGAAGGAACCCCCATTCCTGTTAAAATTCACTATCTGTAAATTCCGGATCGTTTCAGGCACTACGTAATAATCCCAAGGGGTTCTGTTTCCTTCCAATTTCCCCTTGTAAAATCCGGGAAGGCCTGGGGAGCTCCCCCCATAGCCACAGACTGTTCACTCAAAGGGCCTACCGCACTCCAAAAACAGCCTTCATAAAGGTTCTGATCAAGGGGCAGGCCCTTATGCAGGCATTCTACGATACGATACATCATCATCCCGTCCATTCCACCATGGCCGCTGTCTTTTGTCTTTTGGTTCAGTCGTTTATATAATGGGTGGTCATATTTTTCATAGAGGGTGGCCAACTGTTCCCCCTCTACCCAACTGTGGTGGTCTTCTGTAACCCCGGCTACCCCACCTTCGAGTGCAACCCGGGTTGGAAAGCCTGCCAGCGTACCCCTGGTGCCTTGAATAAGGTTGAGGCGGGTATAGGGTCGGGGACTGGTTTCATCCCATTGGACCATAATAGTCCGGCCCAGGCTGGTCTTGATAATCGACGTATTCATGTCCCCCCCTTTAAAATCGAGCTGGTTCCATTTATGGTCGGCCGGGAATTGTTTATTAGCATAGGCCTTCCTTCCCAGGGCGGGGGTGGAGAAGGAAACCAAGCTGCCAAAATTATCTTCTTTTCTGCCAAGGTTCATGTACTGGGCAACTGGCCCCAGGCCATGTGTCGGGTACAGGTTCCCATTCCGGTTAGCATAATGGGGGGTGCGCCAGGACCCGGTTCCCCGGTCCACCTGTTCCATTTGCCCTCTTAATTCATGGATATAGGCAGCTTCCGCATGCAGGAGTTCCCCTATAACCCCCTGCCGGCACATATTCAGGAACATCAACTCGTCCCGGTCATAATTCACATTTTCCATCATCATACAATGCCTGCCGGTCCTTTCCGAAGCATCGACAATATCCCACATTTCTTTGAGGGTTACCGCAATCGGGACCTCCACCATGGTATGGGCCCCCTGGTTCATTGATTCAATTGCCATCGGGGCATGGTTATTCCAATTCGTAGCGATAAAGACCACATCCGGCTTAACTTCCTTCAGCATTGTCCTCCATTTCTTCTCATCGCCGTAATAAAGGGCAATATTTTTATGGCGTTCCCCACCCCCGGCCTCTACAGCAACATCAGACCATTTTTTTACATTGTCTTCATAGAGGTCGCTGATCGCCACAACTTCGGTGCCTTCCAGTGCTGCAAGGAATTGGAGGTGGCCGCCCCCCCGGGCGCCCACCCCGATGAAAGCGGCGCGTATATTAGGTAGCGGAGGGGCCGCGAAACCCCCCATATATTTTCCGGCCATGGGCCTTGTTGTAAATGGACCTTGTCCATTAACCAAAGCGGGCCCTATGCCTATGGCCGCCCCGGCAAGGGAAGTTTTGCGAATAAAATTTCTTCTGTTGATGTTTCTCATGACATGGATATAATAGATTAGAGTATTTGGAAGGCAGCATGGCACTTAATACCCTGCTGCCTGCCCATCCTTCCTGCTTTCAGAGGCCCCGTGATAGACCTTGTTTTTTTTGTCCCATAATATAGCCTGGTACCCGCCATATATACCCCTGCTAAAACCCACACTGTGGCCCCTGTCCATCAGGCCCCTAATGGTCTCATAGGGAATACCCGATTCCAATCGGATCTCCCCGGTACCCTCTGTGGGGTCCCCTGTCGGAGAGGCGGTGCCGGTGTGGTCCCATCTGGGAGCGTCACCCGCTTCCTGCAGGTTCATCCCGAAATCGATGAGGTTCATTACAATCTGGGTATGTCCCTGGGGTTGAAAATCGCCTCCCATAACACCAAAACTCACATAGGGTTCCCCGTCTTTGGTAATAAATGCCGGAATGATGGTATGAAAAGGACGTTTCCCGGGTTCATAGGTATTGGCCTGCCCTTTTTGAAGGCTGAACAATTCCCCCCTGTCCTGGAACATAAAACCCAGTTTTGGGGGTACCATATAGGAACCCAGCCCCCGGTAATTACTTTGGATCAGGGAGATCATAGTACCCTCCTTGTCCGCCACGGTCATATAGATCGTTTCCCCGGCACTGATCTCCCCTGCTGAATACACAGCGGCCGTATCGCCCAGCAGTTTCCTTCTTTCCCCGGCGTACTCATCAGAGAGCAGCGTGGTGACCGGTACTTTTACAAAATCCATATCGGCGTAGTACCTGGCCCTGTCTTCAAAGGCAAGTTTTTTCGCCTCTGTGAACAGGTGCAGGTGTTCCGCGCTACCAAAGGGAATGTTGGAAAAATCAAAGCCCTCCAATATCTGCAGCATTTGCAAGGCGGCGATGCCCTGGCCATTAGGGGGCAGTTCCCAGACATCATAACCACGGTAATTCACCGAGACGGGCTCAACCCATTCCGAGGTATGGGCTGCCAGGTCTTCTTCTGAAAGGAAACCTCCCTGTTCCTGCATAAATTGCGCCATGACCTTTGCAAGCTCGCCTTTGTAAAAGACATCCCGCCCGCCGGCGGCAATTTTCCGGTAGGTATCAGCCAGATAGGGATTCCTGTAGATTTCTCCTTCAGCTGGTATGCGGTTGTTATTCGGCAAGAGGTAGGTGTCTGCAATGTTGGCGTAGCCCGCTTTATCTATCTGGGGAATACCCTTCATATACCAGGCGATCAACTCGGTCAGCGGAAAACCATTTTCGGCATACGATATGGACGGTGCCAGGAGTTCTTCCATCGGTTTGGTCCCAAATTTCCCATGGAGTTCAAACCAGCCATCAACCGCTCCGGGCACACTTACAGGCAGGGGGCCATGAGAAGGGATACTTGACAGCCCATTTTTCTCAAAATAAGCTAGGGTAAGTGATTTTGGCGATCTCCCGCTGGCGTTCAACCCGTAAAGCTTTTTGGTTTTTGCGTCCCAGATGATGGCAAAAAGGTCACCGCCAATACCGCTGCCGGTGGGCTCCATTAGTCCCAATGCCGCATTGGCTGCAATCGCCGCATCTATTGCATTGCCGCCATCCCTGAGTATCTGCAGCCCTATCTGGGTGGCCAAGGGGTGGCTGGTAGCAACCATGCCATTCTGGGCAAGCACTTCAGAGCGGGATGCAAACAGGGCGCCGGTTACACGGTCCTGTGCTTGCAGGGAGGTTATGGTAAAAGTAAATAGGAGGATAGATAATGATCTCATGGCAGGTATCTGTTAAAACATGGCGTAATGAGCATCATCTCATGAGCTACCGTAACATTCCGGCAGTGTGGTGATGCCCTTGCAATGTAGCAACTTTTAAGGAGACAAAAAAGATCCTTTCCATGCCGGATTGTAAAATGGCGATGGTGAATAGATTTTAGGTTCCCAACTTTTTTGGTACTTTTAAGCTTGACTAATTCGAACTAATAAATCATGAAAAAACTGTTCACCAAGACGGCGTTATTGCTATTGGCTATTATTTTTATTCCCTTATTGACTTCATCGCAAAACCGCAATAAAAACACCCCGGACCCATATCCCGAAGAACGCTATTCCAGTTTGGAATATCGGCTGATCGGGCCTTTCAGGGGGGGCAGGTCCGCGGCGGTCACCGGTGTACCGGGGGAACCGAACCTATTTTATTTTGGGGCAACAGGCGGGGGTGTCTGGAAAACCACGGATGGTGGACGAAGCTGGAGCAATATATCCGATGGATTTTTCGGGGGCAGCATTGGAGCAGTGGAAGTGGCACAGAGCGACCCGAATGTGATATATGTGGGTGGAGGTGAAAAAACACTCCGGGGAAATGTCTCCTCGGGCTATGGAGTCTGGAAAACCGAAGATGCCGGCAAAACCTGGACCTCAGCCGGACTGAAAGAAAGTCGGCACATACCAAGGATACGGATCCATCCAGGGGATCACAATTTAGTGTATGCCGCTGTATTGGGAAACATTTACAAACCGAGTGAGGATCGTGGGGTATATAAAAGCACAGATGGAGGCCAAACCTGGCGCAAGACCTTGTTTGCCAACGACCAGGCAGGCGCTGTAGACCTGATATTGGACCCCAGTAATCCCAGGATCCTCTATGCTTCCACCTGGAGGGCACAGCGAACACCTTATAGTTTAAGCAGCGGGGGGGAAGGTTCCGCACTTTGGAAAAGTACGGACAGTGGGGAAACCTGGAGCGAGATATCTAAAAATGAAGGATTTCCAAAAGATACCCTGGGAATAATGGGTATAACGGTGTCCCCAAAAAACTCAGAACTGGTTTGGGCTATCGTCGAAAACAAGGAAAAAGGGGGGATATATCGTTCCGATGACGGGGGTAAAAAATGGACTTTGGTGAACAGCGAACGGAAATTAAGGCAGCGTGCCTGGTACTATACGCGCATCTATGCCGATACCGAAGACGAGGAAATAGTTTATGTATTGAATGTAGAGTACCACCGCTCTACTGACGGCGGTAAAACCTTCAATACGTTCAATGCCCCCCACGGGGACCATCACGACCTTTGGATAGCACCGGAAGATTCCAAACGGATGATCATAGGGGATGATGGGGGAGCCCAGATATCCTATGATGCCGGAGTGACCTGGAGTACCTATTACAACCAGCCAACTGCGCAGTTCTACAGGGTAACAACTGATAATGCATATCCGTACCGGATCTATACCGCCCAACAGGACAATTCCACTATCAGGATTAACCACAGAAGTGACGGTTCAGGCATTGGCGAAGAAGATTGGGAGGAAACCGCAGGTGGGGAGTCGGCCCATATCGCTGTTGATCCCGCAAACAGTGATATTGTATATGGCGGCAGCTATGGAGGCTTCCTGACACGCGTAAACCATGAGACCCGCACTGTAAGGGGCATCAATGTATGGCCGGATAACCCTATGGGATATGGGGCAGAAGGGATGAAATACCGCTTTCAGTGGAATTTCCCCATTCTTTTCAGCAGGCATGATCCCAATAAATTATATACTTTTTCAAATCATGTTCACCTGAGTACCGATGAAGGCCAGAGCTGGAAACTGCTAAGTGGCGACCTTACCCGGAATGACCCGGAAAAACTGGTTTCGAGTGGCGGGCCAATTACGCAGGACAATACCGGGGTGGAGTATTATTGTACCTTGTTCGCGGCCAATGAAAGCCCCCTGAAGGAAGGCTTGTTGTGGGTGGGGAGTGACGATGGCCTGATCCATATTACAAGGGACGGGGGAGAAAATTGGGAGGATGTGACCCCCGCCGGGCTGCCGGAGTGGAGCATGATCAATAGCGTGGAGCCTTCCGTATTCGAGGAGGGTACCTGTTATGTGGCGGCAACCCGCTATAAATTAGGGGATTTTGAGCCTTACCTGTATAAAACGACGGATTATGGAAAAAGCAGGGCAAAG
>JBGTLT010000178.1:0-2690 GCA_041743975.1 Zeaxanthinibacter sp. | reverse complement strand
GCTAATAATTGAAGCATGCCACAACTCTCTTGCTTTAGGATCGCTGCTGACGGGATAAGCTCTTTTTGTTCTCCCATCTAAAGCTATTATTTCAAATTTTGTTCTGATGATATGGAAATGCCATTCTATTATACCAGAGATGGCATTCAGCTGATTTTCGCCATTGACAAGCTTAAAAATATCATTTTTAGCCATTGAAGCCGGCAATCCAAGGGGGCCTGTAATGTCTGCTGCTGTAGCGTCAAAATAACCGCTTTTCCATTTTTTCCCTATAATATTTAGCAACTTACTGCCAGGGTTCTGGGCTTCAAATTGTCCGGGATTATTGCCCCAGCCCTGGAACAAGGCATAAGCTATCATTCCATTTTGAACGATTCGTTTTCCCAGCTGGTTAGACAGTACGTTTTCACACCAGTTGAAGGTCATAAACCAATCATCCGTTACATCGTGGTCATCGAATATCATATAGGTAGGAATATTGGCCAGCGCCCTGCGCACCTGCGGCAGTGTGGATACAAATTTTGAAAGCGACTTAACCTGTTCAGTATAGCGCTTAAATAGTTTTGTAGGCTGCGGGTCATTACTTTCCAATAAAACCTTTATATGTTTTTCTTCATTGGGATAAACATCCTCAAATTCAGGAAGTCCTGAGTCGTTTTGCGTCTCTTTTATCCAAAGGACATCGGACCAAACAAACAAATATATCGCACAGTACTCGCCGAAGGAAATAAGGTGGTTATCAAAATCAGAGTCGGAAAATCTGGCGAAATGCTTCATCAGCGGCCCCCTTTTCCCCGGAGGAGGCAAAGTTCCATTCCAGGTGGTTCCTCCATTGGTCACTACAACCTCGCTGGTTTCCTGTTCTTTTTTAATCTTTAATTTCTTATTGATCTTTTCAGGAAGAAAGGTCTCTTGCTGACCGGCCCCCATAAATATCTTTTGAGAATCCATAAACATATACAGGAGCATGGGGGAAACATCATCGGCATAAATCTGATCACCCGTTAAAAAAAGAAAATGGGGGCGATCAGAAGGCTGCTTCCAATCAGTAGCTATCATTTGGTCAATGGTGGGCATGGCATCCAGGCCTTCTGCATTAGGCTTTCGGCAAGAGCCATGCACAATTCTTAATGAATTTAAATCATCGGGGGGTAAGGAGAAGGAAGGAAGGTGCACATGGTTAACGTGTTGCGGATCTGGGTTCTCAGGTTCATGTTCGTAGTGAATGGTAAAGTTTATGGGTGCCGTATTGCCCTCCGTGGCCAGATTAATATCGGCTAACGAGACAGATGCAGGAGGATTATTCGCATCGGTAAAGAACAGGTTATAAAAATACAATTTCCCTGGCCCCAAAGGGGGAACGCCATTTTGCGCCTTCACTGTTACCGCTACAATATGCAGGTGTTCTCCAACCTCGGTGGTTGTGCTATTGCCTTCCAGGACAGTGGTAAGCGTATTTTTTAAATTCGGGAAGGGCGACAACTCCTTATATTCATGAATCCGTAACCAGACCATCCTCCGTTCCTTTAAAGCAACCCAAACCGTTACAGCATCAGCGCTCACCGCCCTTAATATGGGTCCGCAAATAACAAGGGGCAAATCGGCCAATCGTTGTTGTAATGATATGTATGTCATGGTGTCTTGTTTAACTGGTCCATATTTTCGATTTGTTGACTACCCCGGCAGTAAGATCTCCAATGCAATAGCTGCTCTCACCTGTTTCTGCACCATTACTTTGCTGATAAAAGCGGCATTGTTCCATGCCTGGGTAAAAATAGTAGGTTGGATACCATCCAGGTATCCCTCCGGTGGAAGTGTAGGGAAATGCTCCCAGCTAAAATCGTTTTCTCCGGTTCCGGGTGTTGTTCCTTCCTCTGTTACATCCAACCCAAATCGTAATTCAGTCATCCTTTCTTCAAAAATGACAAAGTAGTCTGCGGCTTCTGGTTTTTTGATCGGAAAACCGATAAACACAATATCAGGCGGTAACGCACCTTCGAAGACAGGGAAAGTGCGAGCAGCATCCTGGGCCAAATCGGGTTTGCCATCGGCTTTTTTCTTGACCAAATAGATTAAAGTATTGCTGAATTTCTGAAGTAGCTCCCCTCTGATCAGCAGTACGATCTGATTTTGATCTTCCTCCTGGTTGTTCCAATTACCTGCTACCGGGTGATCTCCTAATCGGTCATTTGCCTTCCAGTGAGCAAGGTTGTCAATATCTTTGTCTTCATCTCTGGTAAGCAGCCATTGTTCAATCGCGTTTTCATAGGCATCGGCGATTTCCTTTTCCGTTTCATTAGGATCGGCTTTGATATATAAAGCTTCGATTGCTGGAAAAGCACTGAAGGTATCTCCATATTTCGAGCGGATCTGATCCAGTAGTTTCAGACCTATTTGCGTAGTTCTGAACTGTACTTTTTCGTTGGCATCCACAGAGTATATACTGGTATCCCAGAAACTTCTGAAATAGCTGCCCCGCAGATCGGTGGGGAACTCCCGCCATCGCAATTCGGAGGCCATTTCATAATTCAAACCCACCATAAAAGCTTCAATAAACCGGCGATTGGTTTGTAAAAGCCCCACCGAGTTTTGTGGAACATTTTCCAGTCCGGGTAAAATATATTCCTGTGACAAGGCCCTTAAAAAGTGATACATAGGCCGGTGGAATTCGGGATACCATTTTACCGGAT
>JBGTLT010000177.1:0-2993 GCA_041743975.1 Zeaxanthinibacter sp. | reverse complement strand
TCTCCGGCGAACTTGAGACCTTTGATATCAATAAACTTATCCATTCGTTGCGAAGGGCTAAGGCCGATGAAGGCGTGGTCCAGCAAATTGCCAATGATATATTGAACAAAATAGAAGATGGGATGACCACTAAAAAAATCTATCAAATGGCTTTTGCAATGTTAGAAGTGAAATCACGGGTTAGCGCTTCAAGGTATAAACTTAAGAAGGCCATTATGGAATTGGGCCCTACAGGTTTTCCATTTGAAAAATTTGTGGCCAAAATTTTGGAATCCGAAGGTTACGACACAAAAGTCGGCGTAACGGTCCAGGGCAACTGTGTACAGCATGAAGTGGACGTGATTGCCCAAAAAGATAATAAACATTATATGATTGAATGCAAGTATCATAGTGACCAGGGACGGTTTTGCAATGTAAAGATCCCGCTATACATCCATTCAAGATTTTTGGATGTGGAAAAACAATGGGAAAAACAACAGGGTCACCAGACCAAATTTCATCAGGGAGGCCTTTATACAAATACCCGTTTTACGACTGATGCCATTCAGTATGGAAACTGTGCCGGACTCATATTGACCAGTTGGGACTATCCCAAGGGAAACGGGCTAAAGGATAGAATAGACATGTCCGGACTGCATCCTATAACCTCTCTGACAACGCTTACTAAAATGGAAAAATCCAGATTATTGGAGACAGGCATTGTGCTCTGCAAGGAACTTGTCGAAAACCCCTCCATACTTGAGCAAATAGGTATAACCAAAAAAAGACAAAAGATTATTCTCGAAGATTCGGAAGAATTATGTACCACACATTAAGATGATTAAATAAACATTTATTAATACTAATAGCTATAGAGATGAAAACTAAAGAATTGCACAAACAGAAGAGTATCGAGTTAGAGCCATTTTATCAAGCATTGGAAGAAGATCCAAAACAACTGGAAGAAGCTTTTGAAATAGTATTGGAAATGGTAAATTCCGACCTTGCTTCTACCAAAAAAATAGCCCTTCTTATAAAAGAGGAGTTTCACGATCTATATAAAGAAATTGAGGCATTATGCAAACCGAACCAGGACAAGGGAAACGCACCTTCCTGTTGTGGGGGGCACTGAAAAGTCATCAACGACCTATTCCAGCCATTGAACAAATCTAGTACTGGGGGTCAGGGGTTGTGAATGCCATGAACCGGTTGATTAACATTCATAATGGTTAGACGGTTTAGTGATTTATTATTCTGTAGACAATAAGGTTTTAGAACATTCGCCAGAATTATTGCAGCATATTAAAATTTTAAAAATGAAAAACAGCAAAATAGACATTCACTTTTTAGGAGCGGCAGGAACGGTGACAGGTTCCAAATACCTATTGGATACTGGGGACAGAAAAATACTTATTGATTGCGGTCTATTTCAAGGGCTCAAGGAACTGCGTTTAAAAAACTGGGAGCATCCGCCTGTCAACGTCAACGAAATTGATGCAGTTTTGCTTACCCACGGACACATGGATCATACCGGCTATCTGCCAAGGTTGGTCAAACAAGGTTTTAACGGGCCTATTTATGGCACCTATCCTACCTTGGACATCACTAAAATCATTCTGGAGGACAGTGCCAAAATTCAGGAGCAGGAAGCCGATCGTGCCAACAAGGAAGGCTATTCAAAACATCATCCGGCGGAGCCGCTGTATGATTTGAAGAATGTTGAAAATACTCTTCCGCATTTCAAAGGGATTCCTTCTGCACAATGGCTTCCCCTTTTTGATGGGATTAAGGTGCGCTTTACTTATAATGGACATATTCTAGGTGCTACTTACATAGAATTGGACGTTCACGGAAAACGCTTTGTCTTTTCCGGGGATATTGGCAGGACCAACGATTTGCTTTTATATCCGCCAATAAAACCAAAAAGAGCTGATGTATTGATTATCGAGTCCACGTATGGTGGCAGGTTCCACCCTGAAGAGAAAGAGGCGGTTCCACTAATAGAAAAACTGGTCAACGCAACCATTTCAAGGGGTGGCAGCCTTTTCATTCCAAGCTTTTCTGTTGAACGTGCCCAATTGATGATGTTGGTATTCTGGAGGTTGTTGCAGCAAAAAAAGATCCCAAAGGTGCCGATGATTATGGACAGCCCCATGGGAGCCAATATCTTGGAACTATTCCACCGAACACGAGACTGGCATCGGTTGGAAAAAGAGGAATGTGACCAAATGTGTTCCCACTTTACAATCGTAAGCAGCTACCGTGAAACCATGGAACTGAGAAGCGGGGATACTCCAAAAATTATCATAGCCGGAAGCGGGATGCTAACGGGTGGCAGAATGCTGAACTACCTCGAAATGCAGGCACAAAATCCGTATAATACGTTGTTATTTGTAGGCTATCAGGCCGAAGGTACCCGTGGAAGAAAACTACTGGAAGGAGAAAAGGAACTAAAGGTCTATGGAAAAACAGTGGAATTCAAAATGCAGGTGGCGGAAATTGAAGGTCTTTCAGCACATGCCGATCATGCCGAACTGCTGGATTGGTTGAGCGATATAAAAGAAAGACCAGAAAGAATATTTATTGTCCACGGTGAAAAGGAAGGGGCCGATGCCCTAAAAAAAGGAATTAAGGAAACCTATGGTTGGGAAAGCGAAATTCCTCAACTCTATGGTATCGGGGAGATAAAGTATATAATGGAAGCACACAAAGGGTAAAACAGATATGGAGGAAAAATCAAATGTCCTGAAATTTAAACCTCTGGGTATTTACACCCAGAATGAGAATGTGGTATATATGCGGCAAGATTGTCACGTGTGCATTTCCGAAGGTTTTGTGGCATTGACACGGATCAGGGTATCCAATTTGAGTATTTCCGTAGTTGCCAGCCTTCATATTATTACATCAGACATATTAGGTCCGGGTGAAATAGGACTCTCACAAATAGCGGCTAAAAAACTTAAAGTCGCCAATGGCGAAACATTATATGTGACCCATTTAGAACCGATAGAATC
>JBGTLT010000176.1:0-69612 GCA_041743975.1 Zeaxanthinibacter sp. | reverse complement strand
ACCCCCCGGGAATATGCCACGCGACATTGTTCCCGGGGTTGATGGTGCCCGGGCATCCTAACATTTGCCGTGCTGGTATGCACCTCCTCCGGATCCGGGTACCGGCCCCGCTCTATTTACAACCATCGGCCTCCGGTCCTGTGTCAGATCCCGGATAAAATTCTTGCCTTAAATCATTGGATTAGCTTAGATTTGCACGACATAAACCAGATTACATGTTGCAGTTACAGGCCATACGGGATGCTAAGGCCCAAATTATAGCGGCCCTGAAGAAAAGAAACATGGATGCCACCCCTATGTTGGAGCAGGTGCTGCAACTGGATGAAAAGAGGCGTGCCACCCAAACTCAGCTAGACGGCGTACTGGCTGAAAGCAACCAGCTGTCCAGGGAGATAGGGATGCTCTACAAGGCAGGAAAGGCACAGGAGGCCAATGCCAAAAAGGAGCAAACCAGCAGGTTAAAGGAAGAGTCAAAAGTTCTGACCGATTCCCTCAACAAACTTAGTGAGCAACTGGAGGAGGCCCTGTATCTTATCCCCAATACCCCCCATGATCTTGTTCCCCCGGGTACCCGGGAAACGGACAATGAGGTGGTTTTCAGGGAGGGACACATACCCGAACTGGGTGCAGAAGCGTTGCCGCACTGGGAGCTGGCCACGAAGTATGATATCATAGATTTTGAATTGGGCGTTAAAGTTACCGGAGCTGGCTTCCCGGTATACAAGGGAAAAGGGGCCCGGTTACAACGTGCACTGATCGCCTATTTCCTGGATAAAAATACCGCGGCAGGTTATTTGGAAATGCAGGTTCCTTACCTGGTCAATGAAACCTCCGGGTACGGTACCGGGCAACTGCCTGATAAAGAAGGGCAAATGTACCATGTGGGAGCGGATAACCTATACCTCATCCCTACCGCTGAAGTTCCCATTACCAACCTATTGAGGGGTAACATCCTGGACCTGAAGGAACTGCCCGTCTGTTATACGGGATATACCCCGTGTTTCAGGAGGGAAGCCGGGAGTTATGGAGCACATGTCCGGGGATTGAACAGGTTACATCAATTTGATAAAGTTGAAATCGTTCGGGTAGAACACCCGGACAATTCCTATATGGCATTGGACGGGATGGTGGAACATGTCAAATCCATACTCCGCGAATTGCAATTGCCTTTTCGCATCCTCCGGCTCTGTGGTGCCGATCTTGGGTTCACATCCGCCTTAACCTATGATTTTGAGGTTTTTTCAACTGCCCAGGACCGATGGCTCGAAATCAGTTCCGTATCTAATTTTGAAACTTTTCAGTCTACCCGGTTGAAACTCCGGTTCAAGGATGAAGATAACAAGACCCGGCTGCCGCATACGTTAAATGGTAGTGCCCTTGCATTGCCCCGCGTCCTGGCGGGGATCCTGGAGAATTGCCAGACCAAAAAAGGGATCCGGATACCGGAAGTTCTGGTGCCCTTTACCGGATTTGAATTTATTGATTGATTCCCATGGATTATGAAGGCATTGCGCGAAGTTACCTGAGCAGCCTTGAAAAGGGTGACCTGCAGGGGATACTTTCCCTTTTCACTGAAAATGCCATCATTGAATCACCCCTATACGGAATCCGGGATGCGGGGGAATTCTTCTGTATTTTACTGGAGGATACACACTCTTCTGTATTAAAGTTGAATGGAGTCTTCCCCGAGGGGGAAAAAGGAAGGATAGCACTGCTTTTTGATTACCACTGGACACTTACAAATGGCAATACCGTAAAATTCAGGGTGGTGGATATACTGGAATTTAATACCAGTTATAAAATTGAAAAACTGACAATCATCTATGATACGGCGGGGATCCGGAACCTCTTCAAAGCCCGCAAATAACATTTCCCTGTACTGCAAACCCCCCATAAACCTTGTATCCTTCTTAACAGGTATTTATTGTAACTGTAGTATATTTGTGTAATGAGGGTGGTGCTACTTTTAGGTTTTCTCCTGCTGGCTTCGGGCGTATTTTCCCAGGATGACTTCCTTGCGAAACAATACTTTAACGATGGCGAGTATGAGAAAGCCCTCATCTATTACGAGAAACTCGTTGCCCAAAACCCCCGCCGCACAGACCATGCTGAAGGACTAATAGCCTGTTATCAGCAATTGGAGAAGTATGTGGAAGCCGAAGAATTTATGCTCGATAATATAAAATCGGGAAATCCGTTCCCCACTATCTTCATTGAATTGGGTTATAATTACCGACTTCAGGACAAGCCCGAACTAGCTGAAAAAAACTATTCCATAGCCCTTTCTGCCATCGAAGAAAACCCCAATTTCGGGTATGGCATTGGATTCAGTTTTCAGAAATATGCCTTGCTTGATTATGCGCTCAAAGCATATTCAAAGGCGATGCAGCTCAATCCCCAGCTTGATTATAATTTTCAAATGGCACGTATATACGGGGAACAGGGAGATATCGAAAAAATGTATGAGTCCTATCTGGAACTCATCGGAAATGGCAAATCTTCCCTGACCAATATATTGAGCAATGTGGAAACTTTTATAACTTCCGATCCCCAGAACGAAAACAATATCAAACTGAAAAAAGTATTGCTTCAAAAGGCACAGCGAACCCCGGATCTGATATGGAATGAGATGCTAAGCTGGCTTTTTGTCCAGCAAAAACAATTCGGCAGCGCCTTCAATCAGGAAAAAGCAATCTATAAAAGGTCGGAAGGAAGCACTTTACAACGTCTTGAAAGCCTCGGAAAAATGGCACTTGAGGAGAAGGCATCAGCTGAAGCACAAACCATTTTTGAGTATATCATCAATAATGCCAGTGACCCGGTAATCAAACTCAACGCACAACTGAACCTTATAGATATCGCGCTGTTGGAAACCGATATCAACTCCTTGAACGGGGTACAGAAACAATTTGAGGAATTGATTGAAATTCACGGTTACCAGACTCAGAGTGTTCAGTTGCAGGTTGCCTATGCGAACTTCCTTACCTTCAGGAAGGATGACCCTGAAAAGGCCATTGCCATCCTTAAAAAAAGTCTGGAACTGCCATTGAACCGATATGGGAATGCGTATATTAAATTAGCCCTGGGTGACATCCTGGTCTTTGACCAGAAGTTCAATGAGGCCCTGATCCATTTTTCACAGGTGCAAAAAACCCTGAAAAACGACGTGCTTGGGCAGGAAGCCCGATTCAAGGTTGCCCAGACAAGTTTTTATAAAGGTGACTTTGATTGGGCGCTTACCCAGTTGAAAGTATTGAGGGGGTCTACTTCCCAGCTAATCGCCAATGATGCGATGCAACTGAGTCTTTTGATCTCGGATAATTCCCTGGAGGACTCCACCCAGACGGCACTTAAAAAATTTGCGCGGGCAGACCTGCTGGCCTATCAGCATAAAACCCGGGAAGCCATTGATGCTTTGGAGGATATCCTGCAGCACCACAAAGGGGAGAAGATTGAGGACGAGGCATTGTTAAAACAGGGATTCCTCCTCGAATCGGTAAAGGACTTTGATGCTGCCCAGTTCAATTACCAGAAAATAGTTGAATTCTACGGCAACGGAATCCTGGCAGATGACGCTAATTTTGCCCTGGCTGAATTGTATCGGAATATCCTTAATGACCCGCAAAAGGCTATGGAACATTATGAAAAAATTATTTATAATTACCAGGATAGCTACTATTTTCCACTGGCCCGTAAAAATTTCAGGATCCTAAGGGGGGATTCTATCAATTGAATAAATCCAACATGCCCAACAGGGTATAATCCGGCAACTGCCATGTACATCTATAATGTTACGATAAACGTTGATGAATCCGTACACGATAAATGGTTGGTTTGGATGCGGAACAGCCATATCCCGGAGATGCTTTCCACCGGAAAGTTCTCCCAGGCCAAATTATGCAGGGTGCTGCTGGAGGAAGAGACGGGGGGATCAACCTACGCTATACAATACAGTACGCCCAACCGGGAAACCCTGCAATCGTATTATGAACTGGATGCCTCCCGCCTTAGGAAGGCAACCCTGAAAAAATTCAAAGATAAATTTGTGGTGTTCCGAACCGAACTGGAAGTTGTGGATCTTCAGGAACCAGCCCCTGTCAGTGCAACCGATTATCTTTTTGGCTACGGAACCTTGCAGGACCCCGCAGTACAATTACATGTATTTTCACGAAAATTCCGGGGATCAGTGGCTCGGCTTCCGGGATATAGGATGTCCACCGAAAAAATAGCCGGCTTGTATCCGGCGATCGAACAATCCCAAGACCCAAAAGATAGTATAACAGGGGAGGTATTTCTGATCAGTGCTCCCGAAATTGCCCTTGCAGATGCCTATGAAGGGGTGGGCTATAAAAGGACCAGGGTTTTGCTAAACTCGGGAATTGAAGCCTGGGTATATGTGCAAAACCCGAATTTGTTTCAACCCTGATCCTGGATGGCTAAAGGAAAAAATAAAAAATCACAAAAGGCTGTTTGGCTTAAAGGAAAACCGGGTAGCGCCAGTCCCGTAAAAGCCAAGAAATACCTGGGGCAACATTTTTTGAAGGATGAAAGCATCGCACAAAAAATTGCCGGTACCCTATCGTTTGAAGGATATCGGCAGGTACTTGAAATAGGTCCGGGGACCGGGGTTTTGACAAAGTACCTCTTAGGGCGGGATATAGACCTTATCGCCATGGAATACGATGCCGAGGCTGTGGTTTATCTCAACCATAGCTTCCCGCTCGAACATCCTGAGGCATTCCGGCAACCCGGCTCGTTCCGTGTAGTGGAGGCGGATTTCCTGGGCTATGACCTCCATGCCCTTTACGGTGACCAGCCTTTTGCCATCACTGGTAATTTTCCCTACAATATTTCCACACAGATCGTGTTTAAGCTCCTGGATTATAAAGATCAGGTTCCTGAGTTCTCAGGGATGTTCCAGAAAGAAGTCGCCCAACGGATCTGCAGCCAGGCAGGAAGTAAAATCTATGGGATACTCTCCGTTCTTGTCCAGGCCTATTATGATGCCAGCTATTTATTCACGGTAGCCCCGGAGGTATTTGACCCGCCGCCGAAGGTTGAATCCGGCGTATTGAGACTGGTACGCAAAACGGACCAACAACTGGATTGCGATGAAATACTATTCTTCAAGGTTGTGAAAACAGCATTTAATCAGCGAAGGAAAACATTAAGGAACAGCCTGAAGGGATTGGAGCTTTCCCTGGAACTAAGGGCAGATCCCATTTTTGATATGCGTCCGGAACAACTAAGCATTTCCGGATTTATAGGTTTGACCAGGATGGTGATGGAGGACCGACATAGTTGAGATTTTGTAGTTCGGGAAATGGAAGAAATGGCCTGGTGGCCCGGGGCAGGTTCTTCCCAAAACTTTAGATCGACTTCCCAAGGAACAACTCCTAACTTTTATTTAGCTTTGCGGGGGTTCATAACGAATCGGCAGTTTTAATTTAATACGAATGAAACCCTTTAAACTCACAGATGAACTTGTAGCTGAAATAGAACAGCTCATTCTTAACCAGCAGAATACGGAATTGAATGCCCTGCTGGCAGAGTTCCATTATGCAGATGTGGCCGAGATCATCAATGAACTGAACGCAGGGGAGGCAACCTACCTGATAAAGTTGCTCGACAGTGATAAAACGTCAGATATCTTAACGGAGCTGGACGATGATATCCGGGAGGCGATATTCAATAACTTGTCTTCCAAGGAGATCGCCGGGGAACTGGAAGAACTGGACACGGATGATGCCGCAGACATGGTCGCTGAGCTTCCCCGGGAAATTGTACAGGAAGTCATTTCTGAAATAACAGACAGGGAGCACGCAAAGGACATTGTAGACCTCCTGCGTTATGATGAAAATTCTGCCGGCGGGCTCATGGCGAAGGAACTCGTGAAGGTAAACGAGAACTGGACCGTCCTCACCTGCGTTAAGGAAATGCGCGCCCAAGCAGAAAATGTGACCCGGGTTCATTCGATCTATGTGGTGGATGACGAAGAAAGATTAAAGGGCAGGCTCTCCCTCAAGGACCTCCTTACCACATCCACAACTGCTCCGATTCGTGATATTTATATCCCGAAAGTGGATGCCGTCAATGTCAATGAAAAACCAGAGGAGGTTGCCAAAATCATGTCTAAATACGACCTGGAGGCCATTCCCGTTGTGGATGAGATAGGAAGGCTGGTCGGACGGATCACCATAGATGACATTGTAGACGTAATCAAGGAGGAAGCGGAAAAGGATTACCAGTTGGCAGCGGGTATTTCCCAGGATGTTGAGGCTGATGACAGTATTTTCCATCTGACCCGTGCCCGCCTCCCCTGGTTGTTTCTTGGGCTGCTTGGAGGCGTGGGGGCCGCAGCCATTATGGGTGGGTTTGAGGAATTGATTGGCAAGCATGCTATCCTGTTCTTTTTTACCCCATTGATTGCCGCTATGGCGGGCAATGTTGGGGTACAATCCAGCGCTATAATTGTCCAGGGACTTGCAAACGATGATATAAAAGGCAGTTTAGGCAAACGTCTTGTCAAGGAAACCCTTCTCGCTGCACTCAATGGGATCATACTGGCATCCATTTTGTTGCTTTTCACCTGGTGGTGGAATGGGGATATCCTGGTGGCTATGGCTATATCACTTTCCCTGGTCTCCGTAATCATTGTGGCAGGCATTATAGGGACCTTTATCCCCATTTTCCTTCATAAGAGGGGAATAGATCCAGCCATAGCCACAGGCCCTTTCATCACCACAAGCAATGACATCTTCGGTATCCTGATCTATTTTTACATCGCCAAATTGATCCTTGGCATTTGATCACTTACCTGCACGGCGTGACCATGTCACAGGACGACAGGAGGCGCACTAACCTGCCCACAGAACCATTATAACCGGATCGATCATTTATTGGGCCTGCGGTACCACTTTTTTTAGTATTTTTAGTTCCCTTCCGGTATCCCCAAAACAATTTTGTATCGAACATTAATAGACATTGTGGAATGAAAGCCATCAATCTTACATCCAAATTGGAAACCTTTGAAAAAATCTGGTATCCCCACCAGATTGCTACGGTGGATGATATGCAGGTAATCCTTGCGAAAATAAAAGGTGAATTCGTATGGCATGCACACGAAGGGGAAGACGAACTTTTTCAGGTCTTAAAGGGCACTTTGTATATGCAGTTCCGGGACCGGACAGAAGTTGTGAAGGAAGGGGAGATCATTGTGGTACCCAGGGGGCTTGAACATTGCCCCGCAACCCGGGACGGCGAAGAGGTACACCTTTTACTTTTTGAAAAACAGTCAACGGCACATACGGGCGCTGTTCAGCATGAATTAACCCAAACCGAGTACCCTAAAATATAAATAGTGATGAAGGTGCTCCATGTAGATACCAACCACCCTTTGCTGATAGAACAACTGGCCGCAGCGGGATTTCAGAATGAGGAGGATTATACTTCTTCAAAAAACGAAGTGGCACAAAAAATCCACGAATACGATGGCATTATAATCCGCAGTCGTTTTTCCCTTGACAGGCCCTTTTTACGGAAGGCCAGAAACCTTAAATTTATTGGAAGGGTAGGTGCCGGATTGGAAAATATAGACCTGATGGAAGCGGAGGACAAGGGTATATTTGTGGTGGCAGCACCGGAAGGCAATCGAAATGCCGTGGGAGAACATACCCTTGGAATGCTGCTATCCCTGATGAACAAGCTCCCCAAGGCAGACCGGGAAGTCAGGGCAGGCAGCTGGGACCGGGATGGGAACCGCGGGCATGAACTGGAAGGGAAAACCATTGGGATTTATGGTTATGGAAATATGGGCAAGGCCTTTGCCAAAAAGCTTGCCGGCTTTGATGTGGAGGTCCTCTGCTATGACATAGTCGGGGGGGTGGGAGACGCCCGGGCACGGCAGGTTGGCATCATGGAACTGCGCCAGAAATCGGAGGTATTGAGCCTGCACCTGCCTCAGACTCCCAAAACAAATAAGATTGTAAATTCGGCATTTATCGATGCATTCAGGAATCCATTTTGGTTCTTGAACACCGCCCGTGGTAATTGTGTTGTAACAGCTGACCTGGTAACCGCTTTGGCCTCCGGGAAGATACTTGGTGCCGGACTGGATGTCCTTGAATATGAAAAATCATCCTTTGAGGATATGTTTACAGATAAGCAGTTATCCGAACCGTTCCGCTATCTCGTCAATAGTGAAAATGTACTATTATCCCCACATGTGGCAGGATGGACGGTGGAAAGTAAACAAAAATTGGCACAAACTATTGTGGATAAAATCATAGCAAAATTTTGTTAGGTACCGGAAGCTCAGTTTATGAAAAAAACAGTACTCATATTCGGACTCCTCATCCTCGCGGTCTTTGCCTTATTCAGGTTAAGCACGTATTACTACACCCGTACCGATATCCGCGCTGAATTGGTCATTGCCTCGGTAGCCCTGGTATTTTTCCTTATCGGCATCTACCTCAATAAAAGGAGCATGCAGCGGAAAGTAAAGGTATCGGGGGGTATTGACCGGCAAAAAATTGGGGAACTCGGATTAAGTAACAGGGAATACGAAGTACTTGTGGAAATTACAAAGGGTTTGTCAAACAAGGAAATTGGTGAAAAATTGTTCGTCTCAGAAAGCACCGTAAAAACACATGTTTCCAATGTTTTGCTAAAATTACAGGCCAGGCGGCGGACACAGGCGATACAGATTGCCAAGGAATTACAGATAATCTGATAGGGGCACCAGCTTTTTGGTACTTAGGTATGAGGATGGGAACCTTCCCATACCCTACTTTTGAAAAGCTGATCCTAAAATAAATCAAAATGAGGAACACCATCATCAGGTTTGGACTTTATGGGCTTTTCGTTGCCTTGATCTTTTTTTCGGCCGGACTTTACTTCGGGCAGGGAATGGATTTTAAGACCCAGGAGATAGTGGGTTATTTTACTATGGTTGCCTCCCTGTCATTTATTTACTTTGGTATAAAACATTTCCGGGATGCCATAAACAACGGTAAACTGAGCTTTCAGAAAGCAGTGCTACTGGGATTGCTGATCTCTGCCTTTTCGGCTGCGGGTATTGCCATTGCAGATTTCATGTATACAACCTATATCAACCCAGATTTTTTTAAGGAATACTACGAGAGGTTGATTGCTGATGGTTACAAAGGGGAGATCCCGGATTATGGCAGTACTTTTATGGCCTTAATTATGTTTGTTACGGTTGTGATCCTTGGGTTGATCATATCGTTGATTTCAGCGCTGATCCTCCAACGTAAATAAACAGGGTATGACTTCCGACGCAAAATCCCCGGATGAATATGCAGCTGGCCAATCAGGTGACAGAAAGCAGGCTGTAATGCAACTTCGAGCGGTCATTAAAAAAAACCTGCCGTCTGGCTTTACGGAAACAATGGGCTATGGGATGATCGGTTACGTAGTGCCCCTTGAACGCTACCCGGCAGGGTACCATGTGAACCCCGCTTTACCGCTGCCATTTATAAACCTGGCATCCCAAAAGAACTTTATCGCAGTCTATCATTTCGGGCTATATGCCAGCCCTTCCTTGCTTTCCTGGTTTAAGGAAGCATATCCCCGCTATGTAAAGACCAGGTTGGATATGGGCAAGAGTTGCATCAGGTTTAAAAATACAGCCCATATCCCATATGAACTAATCGGGGAACTGTGTTCGAAAATGTCTGTTGAGGAATGGATCGAATTATATGAAAAGAACACCACCCCAGGAGGATCCACCGGCAAAGGGTGAACGGTGTTAGAGGAAATAGGAAATCGGGATCCTCTGTGGCAGCGCCAAATCAGTTTACCCTCCCCGGGCAGCATGGATAAGACCGGTTACCACGGAAAAAATTGAAAAAGGTGTTGAACAAATTAAAGATCAGATAGTATGGAAAACAGGGTAACAGGATTAGGCGGCTTTTTCTTTAAAACCAAGGATCCCGATAGCATGAAACAATGGTATAAACAGCATTTAGGCCTTCCAACAGATCGATACGGATGTACATTTTGGTGGAAGGATAAGGAAGGTAATGACTGTTCTACCCAATGGAGCCCGTTTAAGGATGACACTTCTTACTTCCAGCCTAGCGATAAGCAATTTATGATGAATTACCGGGTAGCGGACCTGGTGTCTTTATTAGCTGTCCTCAAGGAAGAAGGGGTTACAGTTATAGGCGATATTGAGGAATTCGAATACGGGAAATTCGGTTGGATCATGGATCCAGAAGGGAACAAAATAGAACTCTGGGAACCAGTGGATAAGGCATTTCTTTGATTGGGAAATAATTGTTACATTTAACGTATAAACCAACAAAAACAATAACCATGTCAGACGATAACAAAGATTTAGGGGATAGGGCGGACGATGCCTTTGACAGTGGCAGGGATTCTGCTAAGGATTTCAGAAAGGAAACCAGGGAGGCTTCGGATGATTTTACCAGTGAAGCCAAGAAGACGGCAAATGAATTTTCGGAGGGCCTGAAAGGTGCAGGCGGGGAAAACAAAAAGATCCTGGCAGGTATCCTGGCCATCATCCTGGGTTCCCTTGGGGTTCATAAATTTATGTTGGGTTATAACAAAGAGGGGTTTATACTACTGGGTTTTACACTTGTATCATATGCATTGGTATGTTTATTTATTGGTGCTTTCCTGGTGTGGATCCCGGCGGTTATCGGCTTGATAGAAGGGATAATCTATCTCACCAAAACCGATGAAGATTTTTACAATACGTACCAGGTTGGTAAAAAACCATGGTTCTGATATAAAAGAAGTCAGATTTTCTTCGTCTGACTTTTTTCTGTATTGTCATTATCGTAATAATGCAATATATCATTAAATATTTGATAGGGGTGCCACCAGGAAACCGCTTTCAGTTGTGCCCAATAGCTGCCTGTGCGCCGCCGGATTTGTCGTAAACGAAGCTGTATTTCGTGATAAATATGTAGAATTATGCTGTTCAACCTTTTTTATTTCATATCTTTATCGTAATATTGCAATATCACTTTAAAATTTGATGATGGGAGCTACCAAAACACATATTTTTACGAAGGCCCACAATACCCTCGCAGTAGCAGCCAAAGTTCTGGCTCACCCCGCAAGAGTTGCCATCCTGCAGTACATCAGCAAACAGGAAAATTGTATTTGCAATGACCTGGTTGATGTCATCGGATTATCCCAACCCACTATATCGCAGCACCTGAACGAAATAAAAAAAATAGGACTGCTAAAAGGTACCTTCCACGGAAAAAACCTCTGCTACTGTATCAATACAGAAAAATGGGAAGAACTTCAGGAAATCTTTCAGGATTTCTTCCGTAAAATAAATCAGAATTGTTGCTAAATTAACTCCTATGAAAACACACGAATTCCTTTCCGCATTACAAAATAACCCCGCCAAATACCTGAAATTTGAATATAAACCCGGGCTTTTTGTTAATAACAATTACCACATCACCGAAATAAAAAACTCCACCATTGATTCGGTAGATTGCGGGGGGCAGACCGATCGGTGGAATGAAACCATTATTCAACTATGGGAAAGTCCTAAAATACCACGGAAAAATACCCCTATGAACACCGGAAAAGCCCAGAGAATCCTGGAGAAAGTACACTCGGTTAAACCCATGGACCCCCTTGCCGAACTGAAATTTGAATTCGGCAATCCAAATTTCCATACCGCCCACCTGCTGGTCCGGGAATTAAATGTACAGGATGATACCCTTTTGGTGAAGCTGACCGTAGACAAAACAGATTGTAAGGCCCGGGAAGCATGCGGAGTCCCCGAGAAGAAGGACAAAGAAAAAGTAACAGCTCCCTGCTGTGCCCCCAGCGCTGGTTGCTGTTAATTAATACCGATATCCTATGGAAATCAGGGAAATGACACCGGATGATTGGGAGGCAGTTGCCCAAATCTATACCGAAGGAATTGCCACCGGCTATGCTACCTTTGAAAAAACCATACCCGACTTTAAAACATGGGATGCCAACCATCTGCAAACTTGCAGGCTGGTAGCCACAGAAGGGCCTATGGTCCTGGGATGGGCGGCACTCTCACCCGTTTCCGACAGGTGCGTATACGGGGGAGTGGCGGAAGTGAGTATATATATCAGATCTAACAACTGGAACAAAGGCATTGGGAAGTTGCTGATGAACACCCTCATTCACCGGAGCGAGGAAGCGGGATTCTGGACATTGCAATCGGGGATCTTCCCGGAGAATACAGGCAGCATAAAGCTACATGAAAAAGCAGGCTTCAGGCTGATCGGGAAAAGGGAAAAGGTCGGGAATCTGGATGGGGTCTGGAAAGACAACCTGCTTTTTGAAAAAAGAAGTAACCGTGTTGGAACAACATAATATTTAACCCTGAAACTATCCTATAGTGACGAAGGTACTGTTTCGTTACAGGAAATTCGTGCAGAACCGGATTGGTCCATGGATACCTCCCCGAAGGCAAAACGCATTCACCATATGTTTTATAATCCTACAGATGTGCGGGGTCTGAGCAGTATACGCATCATGCTCTTGCAGAAACAAGAAAAAATCAAGACATTTTGCCAGGATTTCATACAGCATAAGCCCCCTCAGGAACCATTGCTCTCTGCCAGTTTGCGTTCCAGTTCTGCCTGAAATTCCTCCATTACCGGCTTTACCGTGCTTTCCGGCAAATCGGCTATCTTTATATACATCAACCCGTCCACGGAATTGTTGAACAACGGGTCCACATTGAAGGCCACTACCCTCGCATTCTGCTTGATATATTTTTTGATCAGTACCGGTAAACGCAAACTTCCGGGCTCCACCTCTTCAATCAATTTGTCAAATTTATTCAGATCCGCTTCCGTTTCATCAAAAACGAATTCCTTGTCCGCGTCTTTTAACTTTACCTTGAATTCCTTTTTGGGCCTTACATATTGCGCCACATACGGGTCCCAGTAATTCGATTTCATAAACTCGATCATGAGCGATTTTGAAAAATTGGAAAATTGGTTGCTGATGCTCACCCCACCTATCAAAAATTTATGCTCGGGGTACCGAAGCGTGGTATGCACTATACCCTTCCATAAGAGGAAAAGTGGCATTGGTTTTTGCTGGTATTTTTTAATAATATAGGCACGGCCCATCTCTATGGACTGCCGCATCATACCATGTAATTCCGGTTCAAACCGAAACAGGTCCTGCAGGTAAAACCCATCTATTCCATGGAGGTCGAATATCTCAGACCCCATTCCCATACGGTAGGCGCCTACAATGGCCTTATCTTCATCATCCCATAAAAACAAGTGATGATAGTATTCATCAAACCGGTCAAGGTCTATGGAGTTATTGGTACCCTCACCTATGGCCCGGAAGGTGGTTTCCCGCTGCATGCCAATTTCCTGAAGGATAAAGGGCATATCTTTTTTCTGTGCCAGGAAAACCTCATAGTTCTTGCTCTGCAGGAGGCGGCAATTCTTTTCGCGCAGTTTTTCAATTTCCCCCTGAATAACTTCGGTCCGTACTGCTGAAACGATCTTTCTCGGAGGCATCGGGATTTTCAGGGAGGTTGGGAATGAAGTAGGGATCTGGTCTATAAGCCGCTCCTTTACATAGCCATGGGAAAGCATATAGGTCTTCATGCGCAGCAGCTCCGTAAATTCTTCCAGGGAGGTTTGTTCCATTTGGACCGCGACCGAAATAGGTTGCCCTATCCGCACCTTTATAGACCTGTTTCGTTGGGTAGTAACCTCCGAAGGCAGCTTAGCAGTGCGGAAAATAGCGTTGATCCTGGATAAGGTGTAAAACAATTTGCTGTTCCGGGCGTGGAAATAGATAGGTACAACAGGCACCTTTGCCTTGCGGATCAACTTGATCGCTGCCTCTTCCCAGGGCCTGTCCACTATAAGCCGGTCGTCCCTGTAGGTGGATACCTCCCCGGCCGGGAAGATGCCCAAGGGGTGTCCCTGTTGCAGGTGTCCCAGCGCTGCTTTGAATCCGGCCAGGCTGCTTTTAACATCCTTTCGGTCCTCAAAGGGATTAACCGGCATGATGAAGGGAGAGATGGGGGCAATCCTATGGAGCAGGAAATTGGCGATAATTTTGAAATCAGACCGGTACTGCAACATCAGCTTTAGCAGTAATACCCCGTCAATACCGCCCAGTGGGTGATTGCTGATGGTGATAAAGGCCCCGTCCTTCGGCAGTCTTTTAAAATCTTCTTCCGGTATTTCAAAATTGATCTCATAGTGGTCCAGGATGGCTTCCAGGAATTCAATCCCCTGCAGGTGCTTATGCTTTTCGTAGAAATTGTTGATGGAGGATAATTGGGTGATATGCATCAGCGACCACCCCATGAACGTTCCCAATACCCCATATTTGTCCAGGTTTATCGCTTTGGCTACCTCTTTGGCCGTGACTAAACCCATAATCGATTCCAATATTGCATGGGTAAATATAGGAAAATCAATATTGGGGAAAGCCATTTTAACAAAGCCAATTCCCCGGAATCCCTAACTACCTGACCACCAATTGTACCGTTTCCCTGCCGCGCTGTTCCAGTAAAACCTCTTTACCATTCTGGAGGGAATTAATGGCCGCCGTATTAAAGTGCCGGATTGTATACAGTGAAACCCCTTCATAACAATCTACCTTAAACTTCCCTTTAAGCCGGTTTAAAAGTACTTCCAAACCCCCGAACCTGTTATCAATACACACCGAAAAACTGATCGCGGAATTCTGGATCAGGTCTACTTTCATCTTATGGTCATGCAGCAATTTGAAAAGGTCACCGATGCTATCCTCCACAATAAAGGAAAAGTCAAGGGAAGAGAGTTTCATCAGAACCTGGTCCTTTTTTACTATAAAACAAGGGACTTCGGGATCTATCCCAATTCCTTTGCCCACTGTGGTGCCCGGATCCCCCGGATTGATAAAGGACTTAACATGAAGGGCTATTTCCTTACGTTGCAAGGGCTGCAAGGTCTTGGGGTGTATTACCGAAGCACCATAAAAAGCCAGTTCAATGGCCTCCCGGTAGGAGATCCTGTTCAATAATTGGGGCTTTTCAAAATACCGGGGGTCCGCATTTAAAACCCCAGGTACATCCTTCCATATGGTTACAGAAGATGCGTCCAGGCAATACGCCAGGATGGCGGCAGTATAATCTGACCCCTCCCGGCCCAGGGTTGTGGTGAAATTATTGTTATCACTACCCAAAAAACCCTGGGTAATGTATAAGGTGCCTTTTTTTGCAAGGCGCGATACCAGAAGCTGGGTTGGCTCCCATTGAACCTCAGCATCCCGGTAATTAGTGTCTGTTTTGATCAAGTTCCGGACATCAAGCCAGGTGTTGGGTATCCCAACTTCTTCCAGATATGCACTTACGATAGTGGTTGAAAACAATTCCCCATACCCTACAACCTGATCATAGACAAAATTATAGGCAGGCGATTTGTTCCACGTCAAAAAACCCTGAATTTCATCAAACAGGGTTGCAAACTGTTTATAAACGCGATGCCCGTCATCCGGTATAAGGGTTTTGAGGATTTCGAGATGATATGATTTGATATCCTCCAGAACAGGCTGCACATCCTTTCTGTCGTTGAAATAAGTATCCACAATCTTCTCCATGGCATTGGTGGTCTTCCCCATTGCCGATACCACCAGGAACGTATCCTCATACCCCGTGGCATGAAGTACCTTAACCAAATTGCGAACGCCATCTGCATCCTTGACCGATGCCCCTCCAAATTTGAAGATTCTCATAGATTTTGAATATAGTTTTGTATTCCTTCTTCATCTAACTGTACCACATCCCAATCGCGCATAACCCGGGCCCCTTTCTTCTCATAAAACCGGATGGCGGTTTCATTCCAATCCAGAACCTCCCAGCTGATCCGTTTTACACCCAGTTGATGTCCATATTTCACCACTTCATCCAATAGTGCCGTTCCCAAACCACTGCCCCGCATTGATTCCGATACGATCAGGTCTTCCAAATGGATGACAGGCCCCTTCCAGGTTGAGTACCGGGGGTAAACCAACGCCATGCCCATTATGCTGTCCCTGCTCTCCGCCACAAAACAATGGAATAATTTTTCACTCCCAAATCCGTGACGGATCAGGTCGTCTGTATTTACTTCCACCGCCTTGTCTTCCTTTTCAAATAGGGCCAACTCCCTGATAAGCCCTAAAACCTGAATCATATCCCCGCTTCGAGCAGCCCTGATGTGGAACTCCATGATTGTTACAAATAAAACACAAAGTTATAAATTTAAATTTCTTCCCTATGGCGAAATCGTTGCAGATTCACAAAATACCCGATATTTGTGCCTAAAATTATCCGGGCCCTTGTAATGGACAAAAAAAATAAGACACTTGGAGAGTTTATAATTGAGAACCAATCCAAATTTCAATACTCATCAGGGGAACTTTCCAAACTCATCAATGCCATCCGGCTGGCAGCTAAGGTCGTCAATCATGAAGTTAACAAAGCAGGGCTGATCGACATCCTGGGAGCTGCCGGGGAGACCAATATACAGGGTGAAAACCAACAGAAACTTGATGTACTGGCGAATGAAAAATTCATAAAGGCCCTGCAAAACAGGGAAATAGTCTGTGGTATTGCATCGGAGGAAGAAGAAGACTTTATCAGCATCAACAGCAATGATGAATTGCATCAAAATAAATATGTGGTACTGATAGATCCCCTGGACGGATCTTCCAACATTGATGTCAATGTTTCTATGGGGACCATTTTTTCAATTTACAGGAGGATCACCCCGGTTGGAACGCCGGTTACCCTGGACGATTTTCTGCAAAAAGGCAATGAGCAGGTAGCGGCCGGTTATATTATCTATGGAACCTCAACCATGTTGGTATACACTACCGGTCATGGCGTAAATGGATTTACCTTAAACCCGGCCATAGGCACCTTTTATTTGTCGCACCCCGACATGCAGTTTCCGGAAACCGGCCGGATATACTCGATAAATGAGGGAAACTATATCCAATTCCCGCAGGGTGTTAAGGACTATATCAAATATTGCCAGATGGAAGAGGAAGACAGGCCCTATACTTCCCGTTATATTGGCTCCCTTGTTTCAGATTTTCACCGCAACATGATCAAAGGGGGTATCTACCTCTATCCCAAAAGCAGCCTGGCTTCCAACGGGAAGTTACGGTTGTTGTATGAATGCAACCCCATGGCATTCATTGCAGAGCAGGCCAATGGGAAAGCAAGTGACGGCTTTAACCGTATCCTCGATGTGCAACCCACAGAACTGCACCAACGGGTACCCTTCTTTTGCGGAAGCCGGAAAATGGTTGAAAAGGCAGAGGAATTTATGGCCAAATATGCCTGAGCTAAGGCTGATTTACCCGTAGTAACAGACATCGGGTTTTCTCAATGCCTGATGAGGTACATATAATCATCAAAATCAAGCTGTCCCCTGAATATGACCAGGGAACGTTGTATCACCTTGCTGGCCGCTGCCGGGGAAAATCCCAGTCCGATCGCATATTTCTGGATCAGCTGCATCTCTCCTTCGTCTATGTCATGGTCCACAAAAATAATCCGGAAGAGGTCATATAAGCGTTCCAACCGCTTTTCAGAACTCAGCGGAGGATTAATAGGGTATTTATTCTCCTTTTTCATCACCTCCTTGTACTCATCGGTTGTGATATCGAGTTTGTATGCGAACTGATCCAATAATTTACGCTCTGCAGGGTGAATTATACCATCGGAAGCCGCCAGAGTGGCCATGGCCGCAAAATGTGCCAAATTATGATGGTGTTCATTATTCCCATACAAATCAATAAATGACATAATCTTGTAATTTAATTTCGGTAAAGATAATTTTTTTAGAGCTCCCAGTTTTACAATCCCCTGATTATTTTAGGCTTTCCCTTCCCGCTTTCCTTCAGAACGATGGCAATAACCGGTATGTGGAATTTGAATTGGACCATACCTGCCCATGCTTGGGGAAACCCATTGGCAACCGGGCAGGGGGGAAAATCGTATATTAACATCATGATGGTCAAACCCCTTCTTGAATTTACCGAAAATGGAATATACTGCCAAATCGCGGATGTGTACCTCGACCCATGGCGTCCTGTAGACAGGGCTATTATTTCCCATGGGCACTCAGACCACAGCCGTTGGGGCAACAAACATTACATTACCCATCATCGGAATGTACCCATACTATCCCATCGCCTGGGGGCCATTGACATAACTGGGAAAGATTGGGGTGAAACCTTCAGGATTAACGGGGTTACATTCAGCCTGCACCCGGCAGGCCATATTATTGGTTCCTCCCAGGTGAGGGTGGCATACAAAGGAGAGGTTTGGGTATTTTCCGGGGATTATAAAACAGAGGATGACGGGGTTGCCACCCCGTATGAAGTGGTACGGTGCCATACTTTCATTACGGAATGCACATTTGGTCTGCCTGCCTTTAAATGGATGCCCCAGAAAGAAGTTTTCAGGGATATCAATACCTGGTGGACCGAAAACCAGGCCGAGGGCAAAACATCCGTACTGTTTGGGTATACCCTGGGCAAGGCACAGCGGTTGCTGAAACATCTAGATCCGACTATTGGTAAAATCTATACACACGGGGCAGTGGAGAATATGACGCAGGTTTTACGGCCTTTCGTCCGGTTCCCCCCTACCCAACGCATTACCCCTGAAACCCGGAAACAGGATCTTTTGGGGCATCTGGTCCTGGCCCCGCCAAGTGCCCATGGCAGTTCCTGGATCAGGAAAATGGTCCCCTACGTTACGGCCACTGCCAGCGGATGGATGGCCTTCAGGGGTGCCCGCAGGAGAAGGGCTGTTGACAAAGGCTTTGTGCTAAGTGACCATTGTGACTGGCAGGGGCTTTTATGGAGCATCCGGGAAACAGGGGCTGAAAAGATCATCTGCACCCATGGCTATGCTGAAATATTTTCGCGGTATTTAAGGGAACAGGGATATGACGCCAGGACAGAGCAAACACAGTACGAAGGGGAATCCGAGGAATTAACCCCATCCGGGGAGGACAGGGAGCTTGAAAACAGTACGCTGCAGGATAATGGAAGCCCTTCTGTATAACAGGGTACAAATGCAATTTTTATGAAACATTTTTCTGAGCTTATAAAACAACTTGACAGTACCAATAAAACCAATAACAAGGTGCAGGCGCTCGCCGATTACTTCACAAAAGTCGATGACCGTGATAAGGTATGGGCCATTGCCATCTTGTCGCATCGTCGCCCTCCCAGGCCTGTGAATACCACACTCCTGAGGGCCTGGTCAGCTGAACTGGCAGCAATTCCCTTATGGTTGTTCGAAGAAAGCTACCATATTGTGGGGGATCTTGCCGAAACCATCGCGCTGGTCATTCCAGCTTCCAATAAAAGCACTGAAAAAAGCCTCCGCCGTTTTATGGAAGAAATGATCAGCCTGAAATCCAAAACAGAGGAAGACAAAAAAAAATACCTTTTTGAAAATTGGAAAGACCTGAACTATTATGAGCGCTTTGTGTTTACGAAATTGATCACAGGAGGATTCCGCATTGGTATCAGCCAAAAACTGATGACACGCTCACTTGGGAAAGCTACCGGCATTGATGAAGATATCCTGGCGCACAAACTTATGGGAAACTGGGATCCGGCGACTATTGGTTTTCAGGAATTGGTGATGGAAACCCGGGAAAGCGATTCCCTGTCCAAACCGTATCCCTTTTATCTTGCCTATGCCCTTGAAAACAATCCTGAGTACCTGGGCGATATCTCTGAATGGGCTTTTGAACATAAATGGGACGGAATCCGATCCCAGGCGATTGTCCGGAATGACCTCCATTTTATCTGGAGCCGGGGGGAAGAACTGGTCACGGATAAGTATCCCGAATTCCAGGCTTTTATCGGAAGCATCCCCAATGGTACCGTTATCGACGGGGAGATAGTGCCCTTTCCCCACGGGAAATTAGGCACCTTTAACGACCTGCAGTCGCGCATTGGCCGTAAAACGGTTTCCAAAGCCTTGTTAAAGAAAGCACCGGTTCGGCTTATCGCGTATGACCTACTGGAATGGGAAGGCCAGGATATCCGCCACCTGCCCTATGTGGCCCGAAGAAAATTCCTGGTAACCCTCATCCGTAACATTACAGCAACCACCAATCCCGAAGACCTGCATTTCATTCCGCTTCAATTATCCGCTGCCATGGAATTTGCTACCTGGGAAGCCGTGGCTGATGAAAGGGGCCTTTCCAGAGTATTCATGAGCGAAGGACTGATGTTCAAACGCAAAGGCTCCCCATATCTGGTTGGCCGTAAAAAAGGTGATTGGTGGAAGTGGAAGGTGGCCCCCCTCACCATTGACGCCGTCCTGACCTATGCCATGCGCGGCCATGGCAGGCGCAGCAACCTCTTTACGGATTATACTTTTGCGCTGTGGGATACCGCGGAAGACGGAACCCGGGAGTTGGTGACCTTTGCCAAAGCCTATTCGGGCCTTACGGATGCGGAATTTCGGCAGGTTGATGCCTGGATCAAAAGAAATACCATGGAGCGTTTCGGGCCGGTACGGAGCGTAACCCCCTACCATGTATTCGAGATCGCCTTTGAAGGGATCGCCTTCTCCAAAAGGCACAAAAGTGGTATTGCCACCCGGTTTCCCCGTATCCTCCGCTGGAGGAAGGATAAAAAGATTGAGGACGCCAATACGCTGGAAGACCTGAAGGCTCTTATTCCGGTTCCTGCTACAGTTGGTTCTGAAAATACAGGGAAAGCCACTCAAGACAAGAAGCATGCAACATCCTGATCCACTTTCGGGTCAACGAATGACCCAAAAGCAGCTATTTGAGATCGCCATATCCTGGTTCAAACAGCAAAAATGGACCCCTTTTCCCTTTCAGAAAGATACATGGACTGCCTTCCTCCAGGGAAAACACGGGTTGTTGAATGCCCCTACCGGCAGTGGTAAAACATATGCCCTATGGTTCCCCATAGTCCTGAATTATATCCGGAATAACCGGGAATATAAAACCCGGCATCCCAAAGGTATCAAAGCAATTTGGATCACACCTTTGCGCGCACTTTCTCAGGAAATAAGGCAATCCGCAGAGCGTATTACCCTGGATTTGGAAACAGGACTAACCGTCGGTATCCGAACAGGTGATACATCCTCCAGGGAAAGGGCCACGCAACGAAAAACCATGCCGGACCTCCTGATAACCACCCCGGAAAGCCTCCACCTTTTGCTGGCAACTAAAGGGTATGATCAAATATTTAAGGACTGCACCGCTATAGTAGTTGATGAATGGCACGAACTACTGGGGACCAAACGGGGAGTACAGGTAGAACTCGCACTCTCCCGCCTGAAGGCAATTGCGCCGGAAATGAGGATCTGGGGGATCTCCGCTACGATCGGCAACCTGGAAGAAGCACGGGAAGTCTTAATGGGCCCGCAAACCGCCGCCTTGCAAAATTCTACACTGATCAAGGCCAACCTCAGGAAAAAGATAACCGTAATAAGTATCATTCCAAAAGAAATGGAAACCTTTCCCTGGACGGGCCATTTAGGGCTGCGCCTCTTGGAAGAGGTCATCCCCATTATCAATAAGAGCAAAACAACCCTCCTCTTCACCAACACCCGCAGCCAATGTGAGATCTGGTTCCGGAAGCTCCTGGACACTCATCCTGAATATGCCGGGGAAATTGCAATGCACCATGGGAGTATCCACAAGGAAACCAGGATCTGGGTGGAACAAGCAATCCGGAACGAAAGCCTCAGGGCGGTGGTGTGTACCTCGAGCCTGGATTTGGGAGTGGATTTTGCCCCTGTGGAAACCGTTGTACAAATCGGCGGTCCCAAAGGGGTAGCACGGTTCCTGCAACGTGCCGGCCGCAGCGGGCACAGGCCGGGTAAGGAGAGTGTGATCTATTTCCTGCCTACCCATGCCATTGAACTGGTGGAAGCCTCCGCCTTAAAGCAGGCCGTGAAACAACAAGCTGTGGAAGACCGCATCCCGTACCTCAATAGTTTTGATGTCCTGGTTCAATACCTGATTACCCTTGCGGTTTCAGACGGCTTCTTTCCGGATGATATCTGGCGGGAAGTACAGGGCACGTTCTGTTACCAGGCGATGACCCTTGATGAATGGCATTGGCTCCTCAATTTTATTGTACTTGGAAGTCAAAGCCTCCAGACCTATGATGAATATAAAAAGGTTGTAGTAGAAGCAGATGGAAGGTTCAGGGTAACAAACAAGGGGATCGCCATGCGCCACAGGTTCCAGATAGGCACCATTGTGGGGGATGCCAACCTCACGGTTCGATATCAAAAAGGGGGATATATAGGCACCATTGAGGAATCCTTTATATCCAAACTAAGCCCCGGTGATGTCTTTACCTTTGCCGGCAGGAACCTCGAATTTATCAGGATGAAGGAAATGCAGGTCCACGTGCGGAATTCAACAAAAAAAACGAGGAAGGTCCCAAGCTGGATGGGTGGGCGGCTAACGCTCTCCGCCCGGATGTCTGAACTCCTGCGGCAGGAGCTCTATTCTGCAGCAACCTCATCCGGGGACAATCCACGGAAGCCCGCACCTTCGGCGGAGATCATAGCCTTAGCCCCCCTTTTTGACAGGCAAAGACAAGAAAGCATCGTGCCGGACCCCGGGCAGTTTTTGATCGAGACCTTTAAGACCCAGGACGGGTACCACCATATCTTTTACCCTTTTGAAGGACGGTTTGTCCATGAAGCAATGGGGAGTCTCTTGAGTTACCGGATAAGCCTCCTGGCACCGATTACCTTTTCACTCGCATTCAATGATTACGGGTTTGAACTGTTATCCGATAAGGAATTGGACATGCAACAGGTACTGGACAATGAGCTGTTCACAGTGGAGTACCTTTTTGATGACCTCCAAAAAAGCCTGAATGCAACGGAAATGGCCCGCCGGAAATTCAGGGATATTGCCGTCATCAGTGGAATGGTCTTTACAGGGTATCCGGCGAAAAATATTAAAATGAAACATTTGCAGAGCGGCTCCCAACTACTCTTCGATGTTTTCCGGGAATATGAACCCGATAATCTTTTGTTCCGACAGGCTTTCAGGGAAACCTTTGAACATCAGCTCGAAGAAGGCCGGTTACGCCTTGCGCTGGAAAGGATAGCCGGGCAGGAAATCGTGTGGAAGGACTGTAAAAATCCCACTCCCTTCTCCTTCCCAATCATCACCGACAGGTTGCGTGAAACATTATCGAGTGAAAAACTAGCGGACAGGATCCGGAGGATGACGGCAAAATTAACGCGTCGATAGTATTGCAACACATTTTGAAAACCACTTTCGTCTGTTTACCTTTGGCACATGACCCGGACGATCAGCCTACAGGACCAACAATTTATTCTGCACCCTTCCGGTGCCATCTACTGGCCGCAGCAATCCTTGTTGCTGATTAGTGATGTGCACCTTGGGAAGGTATCGCATTTCCGGAAATTCGGGGCTGCGGTCCCTGTATCCGCCATCAGGCGAAATTTTGAAATGCTGGGCGAAACAATGGCTTTTTTCAACCCGAAAAAGATATGTTTCCTGGGAGACCTGTTTCATTCCTACCTCAACGGTGAATGGGCATTTTTTGAATCCTGGGTTCAAAGTTCCAACCTGGAGATCATCCTTGTATCCGGGAACCACGACATCATTTCCCCCCTGAAGTATCAGGCACTGGGCATTAAAGTGGTCCATGAGTGGGAGCTGCAGGGATTCCTGCTAACGCACCATCCGGAAGAACGGACAGGCTTCTATAATTTCTCAGGCCACATGCATCCTGCGGTCACACTCAGGGGCAAGGGCAGGCAATCCCTGAGGCTGCCGTGTTTTTACCTTCGGAAAATGCAACTGATACTTCCCGCTTTCGGGGCCTTCACCGGCACCCATGTATTTGAAATGGAACAGGACGATGAAGCCTTTGCCATCGCGGATGCAACTGTGATAAAAATTTAAGGCATTGCTTGGGGGAACCTCAATCAGACCTTATATTTGCACAAATTTTTACGGTTGACCCAAATTGCAATCCAGCAACTGTTCTCACAGTCTCCGCAACTCCGGAAACTGCAGGATACCCTTTCCTCTTCCCAAAGAGATATTTCCATAAACGGCCTGACAGGTTCCGCACTTTCCTTCGCCCTTGCCGCAGCTTTTAAAGATTTGAAAACACCTTTTATGGTGATCCTCAACGATAAGGAGGAAGCAGCTTACCACCTCAATGACCTGGAACTGATGGTGGGCGAAAAAGACGTGTTGTTCTATCCGGGAAGTTACCGGCGGCCCTATCAGGTTGAGGAAACGGACAATGCAAATGTATTGCTCCGCGCCGAAGTTTTGAACCGGATCAATTCCAGGAAAAAACCAGCGCTGATCATCACCTATCCCGATGCGCTTTTCGAAATGGTAGTCACCAGGAAGGAATTGGATAGAAATACCCTGAAAATAAAAATCGGGGACACCCTCTCCCTTGATTTTCTGAACGAAGTGCTTTTTGAATACCATTTTCACCGTGTGGACTTTGTTACAGAGCCCGGTGAGTTTTCGGTAAGGGGAGGGATAGTGGACGTCTTTTCATTTTCCCACAATGAACCCTACCGGATAGAGTTTTTTGGGGATGAAGTAGATAGCCTGAGGACCTTTGATGTGGAATCCCAGCTATCCACGGATACCGTAAAGAAAATAAGCATTATCCCAAATGTTGAAAATAAATCCCAGCAGGACATCCGCGAAAGTTTCCTGCAGTATATATCCCCGTCTACCCTGGTCTTCAGCAAAAACGAGGCACTGCTCTTTTCGAGGATAGATTCCTTTTTTGAAAAGGCCAGGGAGGCCTTTGAAGGGATGTCATCCACCTTGAAACACTCCAGGCCGGAAGCTCTTTTCATTACCTCTGAATTGCTCAAACAGCAATTGTCTTCCTTTACAAGGGTGCAGTTGAACAAGTCGGGGGGCCTGGTTCCGGTGGCAGGCAGCAAAGGCGGCTTACCCCATAAGGCAGACTTCGCTGATATTACCTTTGAGATCAAACCCCAGCCAGCTTTCAATAAAAAATTCGACTTGCTGATCAGCAACCTCAAAGGATTCCATGCCCGGGGATATACCAATTATATATGCTGTTCTACAGAACAACAGGCCAAACGGTTTCACGATATATTCGAAGAGGTAGAAAAGGATGTACATTACCAGACCGTTGTTTTTCCCCTCTATGAAGGCTTTATTGCCCCTGAACTGAAAATAGCCTGTTATACGGATCACCAGATCTTTGAACGATACCATAAATTCTATTTGAAAAACGGGTATGCCAAAAAACAAGCTATCTCCCTTAAGGAATTCAACAAGCTGGAAATCGGGGATTATGTAACCCATATAGACCACGGAATTGGAAAATTCGGGGGGCTTCAGAATATTGATGTGGAAGGAAAACGGCAGGAGGCCATCAAATTGGTCTATGGCGACCGTGACATTTTATACGTCAGCATTCATTCGCTCCATAAAATTTCGAAATTCAATGGAAAGGACGGGGCCGTACCTAAAATTTATAAACTGGGTTCCGCTGCCTGGAAAAAACTGAAGCAAAAGACCAAATCCCGGGTGAAGCAGATCGCCTTCGACCTCATCAAAGTCTACGCCAAAAGAAGGTTGGAAAAGGGATTGCAATATGCCCCTGACAGTTATTTACAACTGGAACTGGAGGCATCCTTTATCTACGAAGACACCCCTGACCAGACAACAGCCACCGAAGATATCAAGAGGGATATGGAAAGTGAAAGGCCTATGGACAGGCTTGTATGCGGGGACGTAGGCTTCGGTAAAACAGAGGTGGCTATTCGGGCCGCCTTTAAGGCAGTGGATAATGGGAAGCAGGTAGCCGTACTTGTGCCGACCACCATCCTGGCCTTTCAGCATCACCGTACCTTTACCGAACGGCTGAAAGATATGCCGGTCACCGTTGACTACCTGAACCGCTTCCGCACACCCAAAGAGAAAAAAGAGACCCTTGATGGCCTGGCTTCCGGCAAGGTTGACATTATTATAGGGACGCATCAGTTGGTTAATAAAAATGTAAAATTCAGGGACCTTGGGTTGCTGATCGTGGACGAGGAACAAAAGTTCGGGGTATCTGTTAAAGATAAATTAAAGGCGATTAAAGAGAATGTGGACGTCCTTACACTTACCGCTACACCCATTCCAAGGACCTTGCAATTCAGCCTGATGGCTGCAAGGGATCTCTCTGTTATCAATACCCCGCCCCCTAACCGGTATCCTATTGAGAGCAGGGTCATGCGGTGGAATGAAGAGGTAATACGGGATGCCATCAGTTATGAAATACAGCGGGGAGGACAGGTGTTTTTCATCCACAACCGCATTGAGAATATAAAAGAGGTAGCCGGCTTGATACAGCGGCTTGTCCCCGATGCCAAAGTGGGAATAGGGCATGGCCAGATGGAAGGCAAGAGGCTCGAAATTTTAATGCTTGCCTTTATGAACGGGGCATTTGACGTATTGGTATCCACGACTATTGTAGAGAGCGGCCTCGATGTTGCAAATGCCAATACTATATTTATCAACAATGCTAATAATTTCGGGTTAAGCGACTTGCACCAAATGCGCGGGCGGGTCGGCCGGAGCAATAAAAAGGCATTTTGCTATTTCATAACACCCCCATACGATATCATGACACAGGATGCCCGTAAAAGGATTGAAGCCCTGGAACAATTCACCGAACTGGGAAGCGGTTTTAATATAGCCATGAAGGACCTGGAGATCAGGGGAGCCGGCGACCTGCTGGGAGGGGAGCAAAGCGGGTTTATCAATGAGATTGGTTTTGAAGCGTACCAGAAAATCCTGTCTGAGGCGATTGATGAGTTAAAGGACAATGAATTCAGGGAATTATACGAACAAGTTGAAGGCCACAGGCATAAACACTATGTGAGAGACACACAGATAGACGCTGATTTTGAATTGCTTTTCCCGGACGACTACATCAATAATATCACAGAGCGACTCAATCAGTACACCGAACTTAATACCATCAGGGAGGAGGAGGGTCTGCAAAAATATGAAGCCCGCCTTATTGACCGGTTCGGCGAACTCCCCATACAGGTAGAAGATCTGCTGAATTCCGTACGGATCAAATGGATCGCCAATAGCATGGGGCTGGAAAAAGTGGTAATGAAAAAGGGGAAACTCCTGGGCTACTTTCTGGCGGATCAAGAATCTGATCACTATCAAAGCCCGGGGTTTACAAGGTTGCTTCAATTTGTCCAGGCCCATCCGGAGCACTGTAAGATCAAAGAAAAAAACACCAGGAACGGATTGCGGTTGCTCCTGATATTTGATAACATCAAATCCGTGGACATTGCATTGGAAGCCCTTCAACCCTTTGCCGTTTCCCGGGAAACCGTTGCCTGAACCACGATGATATGATAGCCCTTCCATGCCAGCTGTATTTGGGTGCGCATATTGCTTTCACTTTACAATATATGCGCTATATTTGATGGACACAGTGCCCCCGGATACCATGTATTTCAATGTAAACACAGACCAAAATTTAATACCATGAAAAAGCCCTTGATCACAATTTTTGTTGTGCTGCTTTTGGTTTTAGGTGCATGTAAAGAAAAACCAACCGTCGTTTCCAGGGATACTACACTGAAGGAATGGGTTATTAATGACACTGCGGTAACCCGGATAGACTCCACCCTGAAAAGTTACGTGGATCTGGGCAAGGTGGCGGGCATTTCCGCCCTCATTTATGAAAAAGACAAAGAGGTGTACTTCGGGGCATTTGGATTTGCAGACCGTAATGCCGGAATACCCATGAGCCGCAATACCATTGTGCAGATCTATTCCATGACAAAACCGATAACAGGAACTGCCCTGATGACACTGTATGAAAAAGGGGCCTTTACCCTTGATGACCCGGTTGCGCAGTTCGCGCCGGAATTTGAAAACATGAAGGTCTATTCTGGGGAAGATGCTGCCGGGAATCCCATCCTGGAAGAACCGAACCGCCCAATGACCATCCGTGACCTTACCCGTCACACAGCTGGCTTTGGAAGGAACCAGGATATCCAGGGCCTGGGAAAATATATTGCGGAGGCGGATGCCATGAACCGGGAACATACGCTGGTTCAAATGGCACAGAAAATGGGGGATACGCCCCTTTATTTCCATCCGGGTGATCAATGGGAATATGGCCCAAGCGTAGATGTACAAGCCTTTATGGTGGAACGGATCTCGGGGCAGCCTTATGCGGAATACGTAAGGGAGCATGTTTTGGGGCCTTTAAAAATGGATGACACCCGCTATTTTGTGCCGGAACCAGACAGGGCGAGGTTCTCCGCCATGTACAGGCTGGGCGAAGGAGGGGAACTTGCCCAATTACCGGATGAGGAGGCTAAATCAGATTACCTTCAGCATTGGCCGCTTACCAGGGGTGGGTCCGGCCTTACCTCCACCCTGGATAATTATATGCGTTTTGCCCGTATGCTGGTTCATGGCGGAACGCTGGATTCGGTAACTGTCTTAAAACCTGAAACAGTAGAGCTGATGGCCACCAACCAACTCGCAGACAGTATCACGGAACGATCCTTTTTGCCAAGTAAAGGGAAGGTAGGCTTTGGGATCAATTTTGCGGTCCGCCTGGAACCACCCGTCACCCCTGAGGAAAACAATGGTGCTGTAGGGGAATTTTTCTGGGACGGCGCTGCCAGTACCCTTTTTTGGGTAGATCCGGTGAATAACCTTACCGCTGTGCTTTTTGTGCAATTATTTCCCTATGACCCCATTAAATTGCATAAAAATTTCAGGGATGCGGTCTATGGGCCCCTGGAGGCAATCTCTCCCTAGAAAATGCCTGTTCAGCTGTTGTCAAACCGGAATGTTAGACAGTATGCACTGCGGGTGGCGTACTTATACCCTTGGCCTTAGCACCTGACACATGAAAAAATTCCTTACTTGGCTCTTATCCCTTGTAATGCTGTACGCTACTGCCCAGCATACCATTTCAGGCACTTTTTCCCCCGCAGGCGATTATACCTGGCTACTTGCCTACTCCCTGCAGCCCGGGGGGCAGGAGTATACTTCAGAATGCCGCATTACGGCAGGAAGGTTTACGATCTTGCTCCCGGAGAATACACCCCCGGGAATCTATCGACTGGTGTATGGCATTCCTCAGGATTCCAATTATTTTGATGTCCTCTATAATGGGAAAGAAGATGTGGAACTTGATTTTGACAGCAGAACCGGAGTGGCCTTTATCCTGTCCGAAGAAAACAAGCAATTCCAGGCATATTTTAAGGATATAACCGCAGTTGAGGAAGAAATCAGGTTGGCCTATGCCGATAACTCACTGCACGCGGAACTACCGGAATTTGCCAAACGGTTGTTGAAAATTCAGGAGAAATACAAAGCCAGTTCCAGGAGGCTGATGGTACACCGCTTTATCACTTCCAATCAACCCTATATCCCTGTAACCTCCGAAACTATAAATGATTATTTGAAGCACAGGAAAGCACATTATTTTGACCACCTCGATTTTGGCGATTCCCTGTTGCTGGCATCCGGCTACCTGACAGACAAACTGCTCAAGTACGTCTATACTGCAAGCCCGGAATCCTATACTGCCACCCCTGACAGCCTGCAGTGGATACAAGAAAATATCAGGGAAATAGATGCTAAGATCGGAGATAATAAAGAGGCTCTTAAAATACAGGTATATGACTCCTTCTGGTCCCGATGGGAGAAGGCCGGCAACTATAGGCTTTCCGACTGGGTTTATACCGACTACCTGAAGGAGCCTGCCCTCCGGGCAGGAAATTTGGGACTTGTTGAAAAAATAGAAACCTTTAACCGTTTGCGGATTGGCCAGCGTGCTCCAGATATCAGCTGGCAAACAGCCCAGGGAACTAAAAAAATGGGCGACTTATCAGGGGCGACAACTTATATCCTCTTATTCTGGAGCAGTGAGTGCCCGCATTGCCTTCATGAATTACCTCAATTACAAACCGCATTGCTTGGTAAAACCGGGATACAGGTCCTGGCCGTAGGCCTGGAAGTCGATACGGAAAACTGGACGCGCGAATCTTCAAAGTTACCCTCCTTCGAACATGCCCTGGGCCTGGGTAAATGGGAAAGTGACTACGCTGACCTCTATGCCATTGAAAAGACCCCAACCTATTTTGTTTTGGATCAGGATAAACATATTATTGCCAGACCGGAAGATTATCAGGGCCTGATGCAGTGGCTCAAGGAAAATGCCAGGATGTGAACCACCTGCATCCTCGATTGTGGCAGAAACCGATGTGCTAAAGAGTCTTGAGGTCCTTGATGGTCTTAAATGCCGTATCTACCTGTTCATCATTGACCAGGATCGTAAATTCATTGGTGGTGGAAATGACTTCGTACAGGACGATCCCCTCCCAGGCAAGCCGCTGGAATATAAAATAATAGATTCCCGGCACCGATACATTTTCCGCAGGCAGCTTAACGGTTATAGAAGCCAGGTTACGTGCCTTTTGGGTGCATTTTTCGGCTTTGAACAACGTTTCCACAATTGCATCCAGGCTATTGCTGACTACGATATTCAATTCATTGACACCCCGTGAGGAGGTATAGAATACTTCCTTGTTCTTGTTGACCTCCTCCATCAACAGGGTCTGGTTTTCCAGGATCGTATCCGATACCAGAAAGGTAAAATCCGTCAGCGAAGACCGCACCGTAATTTCCCCGATATTCTTCAGTACTTTTAGTATCCTGTGGGTGGCCCGGAATTCCATGTCATCAGACAACCGTTTCAGTGCCATTACAATAGCCCCATTGCGGATGTCCTTCCCGAGTTCCTCCTCAATTTCGGGTTTGACAATACGGGATAGGGAAGTGAGGTTAATAATGCCCTGAGCCAGCGCACTTTGCAAAAAGGGCTTTTTTTTGATGTACTGTTCTACTACGGATGAAATTGTTTTCATTTGGGTTGATTGATTTACAAACCTAACAAAATGTTACAAATAAAACAAATTCAAATTTCATTTTCAGCAAACACCCGTTACGGCCCGGGATTTAAAAATGATAAAAGGCACTTTCCAAATGTTCAATGGTCGTTTCCTCCCGGTTGCGCAGTAAGGTTATAATGTCAAAACGCACCTCCACATCGAGATCCCGCCGGGTAACATACTGGTCCGCAGCAAGGACCAACAACTTAATTTTCTTTTTGGTAATCGTATCCGCTATATTTTCAAGAAAAGTGGACGTCCTGCATTTCACTTCCACAATAGCCAGGATATTTCCTTTCCGGGCAATGATATCTACCTCAGCCTTCAGGTACCTGAAATTTTGTGCGCAGATGGTATAGCCTTTCCCGAGGAGGAACGCAACTGCCAATTCCTCCCCTTCCTTTCCTAAATCATTATGATCGCCCATCTAACCCGGGATTTTTGGATATTTATGCACTTCAACGTATAATATAACCGCTTCATCGATTAATTGTCTATTCCATAATACAAGGTACAGCAGTATAACGAAAATATCCGACATGTAATACTAACCTATTTTTTTATGCGTTAAGAATCTGCCCCTTAGACACATGGACGTCTTAAAGCCAAATAACCTATGGATTACTTTGTTAATTGTAATACGTCCTTCCTGGCTCCTTATACGACTCCCCTGGACAAACTCAGGGCGGCACATTTGTACAGAAGGCTTGGGTTTAGCGCTCCTGTACAGGCTATCGATCAGGCCGAGGGCCAATCTGCCGCAGCCCTTGTGGATAATCTGATCAATGAGGCAATATCCCTCCCTCCGCTATCTCCCCCTGCCTGGGCAGACTGGAATGGCAGCAATTACCCGGAAGATGATGACCAGGCGCGCCAGATTATCAATATGCAACGGGAAGAATGGCGACTGTCCTATACCAATAGCCTTATAAACAACAATTTAAGGGACCGATTAAGTTTTTTCTGGAGTAACCACCTCGTAACCCAGCTTGAAATTTATGAGTGTAATTCTTTCCTGTATTACTATACGGTTTGCCTGCAACGGAATGCCATTGGCAATTTCAAGACCTTGCTGAGTGAAATTGGACTTACCAGCGCTATGTTATACTACCTGGATGGGGTCTATAACAATGGTAACAACCCCAATGAAAATTATGCCCGGGAACTATATGAACTCTTTTCACTTGGCGAAGGCAACGGTTATACGGAACAGGACATCATAGAGACTGCCCGTGCACTCTCGGGCTATGTGGAACGTGGCGATCTGGGATGCGAGCCCGTCTCCTTTGACCCCACATACCATGACCCGGGAAGCAAGACCATCTTAGGGCAGACCGGCAATTGGGGTTACGATGATGTAATCGATATCCTGTTTCAACAAAGGCCAACAGAAATCGCCGGATTTATTTGCACAAAATTATACGAGTTTTTTGTGCATCCTGATGCGAACGATGCTGCAGGTAATGCGCAGGCCATTATTTCGGGTATGGCTGCCACCTTTGTCGACAGCAATTTTGAGATTGCCCCAGTCTTGTCCCAGCTTTTTAAGAGTCAGCATTTTTTTGATGATGAGGCTATCGGTGTGATCATCAAAAGCCCCATGGACCTGTATATAAACCTGATCAGGGAAACCGGATTCTCCTATGACGATGATACCCTCCGTTTTTTAACCAGTACGAGCACCCTTTTGGGACAGTCGCTCTTTGATCCCGTTGACGTCGCGGGATGGCAGCGGAACCGAACATGGATCAATACCAATTTCATCATTGGACGTTGGCTGACAACAGAGGTCTTCCTGGAAACCTTTTACCAGAACGCCCCGGAAGAATTCCGGACCCTGGCCATGGATGTGGTTGGGATTGCGGATAGCAATACCAGCAACCCGGAAAAGGTAGTTACAGCGATCGTTAATAAATTTTTACCGAAAGGGCTGCTAACCGTGCAGGATTTTGACAATGCCATGTCGGTTTTTAAGATCGAAGATATACCGGAAAACTATTACAGTTCAGATTATACCCAGGGAGGACTGGGGTTATGGATGCTTGCCGTGAGTCCGGAAGTACCCCAACAGCTGTTTTTACTGCTCATGCACCTCTCCAGGCAACCAGAATTTCAACTAAAATAATACCTACACCTATGTGCAACAACCATATCCCACTACATAATAAGCGACCTATGGGTCATGATGAGGAACATAAAGTATGGAGCAGGCGTTCCTTTTTACAGGCACTCGGCATCGCGGGCTCCGGATCCATGATGCTGGGGAGCAACATGTTAACCGCATCTGCACCCTCCCCGCTGACGGCAGCGATCGCCAATGCCGAATCAGATTCCATCCTGATACTCATCAGGCTTTCCGGGGGCAATGATGGTTTAAGTACGGTCATTCCCATAAGTCAGTATGATACCTATGCCAATGCCAGGCCTAACATTTACATCCCTGAAAGCAAGATCCTGAAACTGACCGATGTGTTTGGGGTCCCTTCCTATATGAAAGCGCTGGAACCCATGTGGGGGAACGGGCAGTTTAAAGCTGTACATGGCGTAGGCTATGAAAACCAAAGCCTTTCCCACTTTACAGGTTCCGATATCTTTGCAAACACCGATCTGGCAACAACCGGTTTCCGGGGACTGAATACCGGCTGGATGGGCAGGTACTTTGAAGATATTTACCCTGACTACCTTGTGAATCCACCTGCTTCCCCTGCCGCCATACAGATCGGAAACTTTGGGAGCCTGGTGTTCCAGGGAGAAGAAACCAATTATGCCTTTGTAACATCCAATATTGACCAGCTGGAAGAGATAGCCGAAACAGGCGTCCGGTACAGCCTGAATGACAGCCTGTTCAATAATTGCATGTACGGTGACCAGTTAAAATTCCTCCGTGGCGTGGCTAATACAACCTATGAATATTCCGGGCTGATCCATGAAGCCTATGAAAGGGGCCAGAACCAGGTACAATACCAGGATAATTATTTTGCGAGGCAAATGGCCCTGCTGGCGCGACTCATAAAAGGCAACCTGGGAACCAAGGTATATATGATTTCCATGGGAGGTTTTGATACCCATGGTAATCAACCCCTGGCCCATGAGCAACTGATGTCTAACCTTTCCATTGCCATCAATAATTTCTATGAGGATGTTGCCTTTACCCAGCAGGATGAAAAAGTCCTGAGTATGACCTTTTCCGAATTTGGAAGACGGATCTTTGAGAATGGCTCCTATGGCACCGATCATGGTAAAGCAGCCCCTACCCTGTTCTTTGGTTCCGGGCTCAATGGAAGTGCCTTTGTAGGGGAGCACCCTTCCCTGGAAAACCCAAATGGGCGGGGTAACCTGGAATATACCATGGATTTCAGGGACCTGTATGCAACCGTCCTTGCAGAATGGCTCTGCGTACCGATTCCACTGGTGGAACAACATTTGCTGGTTCACCCCTATTCCCCGGTCAACCTTGGTTTTAATTGCAGTGGGGTAACATTCCCGGAGATCGCTTATAACAGTGACTCGCCAACACTACCGACACCCGAAGACCCGGTCGCGGAAAATCCTACCCCGGAATTGCTGGAAGCCATATTACATAATCCCTTCTACCCAACGAAAGGAACACCACATATTTACCTGGAAATGCCATTTACGGCCCATGTGGATATCCAACTGTTCAATATCCTGGGACAGAAAGTCGGTACGGTCTACAATGAAATCATGGGCGAAGGTTCCGCGGAACTCAATATCAGGGAGCGGATCCAGATGCCCTTGTCAGCCGGAAAATATATCTACAGGATCCAGGTTTCGGACAAGAAAATGTCCAAATCGGTCATGGTCGCCTGACAAAGCCACTTCGGGCGTGGTTCCATAGCTCTGCAAACGGCTTGGGGAAATCATGGAGATGTCTGTTTTCAAGTGTTCCGGCCTTTTTAAGCGTATGGTAGTGCAAGGCCTGAAAAAATGGTTATTTTTGTGCCTTAATTTTACTTTTGATGTCGCAAAATCCGCACAAAAAGACCCGGGTCAAGCCGGGCAGGTATACCGTCACGGCCGCACTTCCCTATACCAATGGCCCTATACATATAGGACATCTGGCCGGGGTATACGTCCCTGCAGACATCTATGTAAGGTACTTACGGCTTACCGGGAACGATGTTGCCTTTATAAGTGGCAGCGATGAACATGGTGTGGCAATCCCCATGAAGGCGCAAAAAGAAGGAATTTCCCCCGGCCAACTCATAGATAAGTACCATGCTATTATCCGGCAATCTTTTGCGGATTTCGGCATATCCTTCGACAATTATTCCAGGACCTCCGCTCAGATCCACCACGAGACAGCATCCGATTTTTTCAAAAAATTGTATCAACAGGGAGATTTCCTGGAGGAAACCACTGCCCAGCTCTATGACGAGAAGGCCAACCAGTTCCTTGCAGACCGTTTTGTGACCGGAACCTGCCCCAAATGTGGCAATGAGGAGGCCTACGGTGACCAATGCGAGAATTGTGGTTCCTCCCTGAATGCTACGGATCTGATCAACCCAAAGTCGGCGCTCACCGGCGCGATTCCAACCCTCAAGGAAACCAAACATTGGTTTTTGCCCCTGGATCTTTATGAGGATTTTCTGAAGGAGTGGATCCTTGTTGGGCACAAAAACGACTGGAAACCCAATGTATACGGTCAATGCAAATCCTGGATCGACGATGGGTTAAAACCACGGGCCGTGACCCGTGACCTGGATTGGGGTATCCCCGTGCCCGTAAAAGGCGGTGAAGGGAAGGTGTTGTACGTATGGTTCGATGCGCCTATTGGGTATATTTCCTCCACACGGGAATGGGCAGCAAGGGAGGGAAAAGACTGGGAACCCTATTGGAAGGACAAGGATACCAAATTGCTGCATTTTATTGGCAAGGACAATATCGTATTCCATTGCATCATATTCCCGTGTATGTTAAAGGCACATGGTGAGTATATCCTCCCTACCAATGTTCCTGCGAATGAGTTCCTCAACCTGGAAGGCAATAAATTGTCAACTTCGAAGAATTGGGCGGTTTGGTTGCATGAATACCTGCTGGAATTCCCTGATATGCAGGATGTTTTGCGTTATACCCTTACGGCCAATGCCCCCGAGACGAAGGACAATGATTTTACCTGGAAGGACTTTCAGGCCAGGAACAACAATGAACTGGTGGCCATCTTCGGGAATTTTATCAACCGGGTGGTCGTGCTGACGAACAAGTATTTTGACGGTAATGTCCCCAAACCCCTGGATTTTTCCCCGGTGGATCTGGAAACGCTGGAAGCTATGGGTAAATTCCCGGACCTTATTGCGGATTCCATTGAACGGTACCGATTCCGGGAAGCCGGGCAGGAAGTAATGAACCTGGCAAGGTTGGGGAATAAATACCTTGCCGATGCCGAACCCTGGAAAGTGGTGAAAGTAGACGAAAAAAGGGTACAAACCATCCTTTTTGTTGCCCTGCAGATCGCGGCCGGACTGGCTGTTACCAGTGAGCCGTTCTTACCTTTTACTTCAGCCAAATTAAAGAAGATCCTGGGTCTGGAAACAAGTGATGGCTTAACATGGGAAAGCATTCGGAAGCCTGAAAACCTTCTTCCTGCAGGCCATAAGATCGGGGAGGCCGAGTTGCTGTTCCGAAAGATAGAGGATAGCGAAATTGAAGCCCAATTACAGAAACTGGAGGCTACCAAAAAAAGTAATGAATCAGATAATAAGAAAATCATGCCACAGAAGGAAACCATCAGTTTTGATGACTTTGCCAAACTGGATATGCGTGTAGGGACCATTGTGGAGGCAGAAAAAATGCCGAAGGCAAATAAATTGCTGGTGCTGAAAATTGATACCGGCCTCGATACGCGTACCATAGTCTCCGGAATAGCGGAAAGTTTTACGCCTGAAGAAATAGTAGGAAGGAAAGTCACGGTTCTGCTGAACCTTGCTCCCAGGGAGCTTCGTGGGGTAAGCAGCGAGGGGATGATCCTGATGACGGAGGATGAGAATGGGAAACTGGCATTCCTGAATCCTGATGGAGATGGTGTGGGCAATGGTACGCCAATTAGCTGAAATCGCGCAATTTCATGTTAAAACCAATGTAACAGGTGCTGGCTTTAAAGCATTATGAAGGAGAATTCCTGAAGCTCAAAAACAACCAGGCTCCAGTCTAACTGGATGACTATACTACAATACAGCTACACCTTTTAGTGCGGATCCTCATTTTTAACCAGACCAAGCTTGACGGTATTGGTTTTATCGTCAACAGAAGAGAGCTGCTGGGTAAGATCATCTGTGTTGAACTGTCCGTAAAATGCCGCCTGGAGGTAATAATAACTCCCGTGGCCGCAGCGTACAGAACATTCGGATTGATGGGAGGAATAGGCCTCGCATTTACCCTTCAGGTAGCTGAGGTACGTTTTATATTTATATTTCTTTAAATCGACTTCAAAACTCTTCTGATCGTTCCAGTAATCCTGCTGGTCCTCTTCATCTGTCCATCGAAGGTATTGCTCCTGCAAAGCATCTCCCCGGGCCAGTTCTTCAAAGAACCTGGATTCTTCTCCTTCAGAAACTGCCTGCTGTGCCTGTAGCATAAGCGGACAGCAAAGCAATACCCCTATCAGGAATCCACCCATAAATTTTAACCATTTCATTTTTTCTTTTTTTAATTGCTGCTAATGCCTTAATGGCTGTCATTCGACTGCTGTCCCGATTGCTAATCGAGCAATAAGCAGGGCGCTCGGCACAATTTCAGGCCATAACACGGATAATCCTATTGTGTAATAAAAATAAATGGGGGATCGAGGGGGAAATTCTTATCCTAAAATTAGGGAATAATGCCACTATTACAAATAAAACCAGTCCAATTACTAACTTCCTCGACATGACGTAAAGTTACGAATAGTAGCCCGGCATTTGGTATCCTACCGCCCTTATTTGTAGTTCAATAGCGATACCTCGGGAAACCTGTTGCCTTATTTCCTGCCCTAATTATTAAATCCCGGATTTATGTTATTAGAAACCGCATTCCTGGGCAGTTACGCCTTCGAGTTGTATTTGCCAGCGTTTATTTCCAGCGGAAAAATCGTTCTGCATCCCAAATGTCAGGGTGAACAAATTGGAATGCGCCACTCCATAACGGCCCTGCTGGGTGTCTCCGAATCTTGCGGTAATTTCCTTTGCTTTGGGTGTCTTATGTCCAGGCAGGTACTGCCGTTATCATCCATATTATGCCAGGGATTATTCATAAATAATAACACGATGGTAAACTTTATTGGATGCTGAAGATTCGGGTGGCATTATGAGCTGTGGCTCCTGGCCGGCTATTCAACATGGATGCCGGCATACCGTCTACCAAAGGATGGGTACCAGACATATCAACTATCAATGTGCCTTTTTGTGGCATCCCACAAAAAAAGCCTTCATACCGAAGGCTTTTGTTCATTACTGAAATAAGCGCATAATTGCTCCTATTTCCCAAGCATTAGCAGTTCATTGCATTTGACTTCGGTGACGTAGCGTTTTTCCCCTTCTTTCGTTTCATAGGATCGGTGGATGAGTTTCCCTTCCACAGCCACTTCCTTGCCTTTGGTAAGATAGCTTTCCACGATCTCAGCGGTCTTGCCCCAGGCAACCACATTGTGCCACTGTGTATCTTCCACTTTTTCACCTTTGGCATTGCGGTAGCTTTCATTGGTGGCAATGGAAAATTTCGCCAGCTTGCTTCCGCTTTCCAGGTTCACAATCTCCGGGTCTTGCCCCAGGTGTCCAATCAACTGTACTTTGTTTCTAAGTGCATTCATTTTAACTGATATTAAGGTTAAACAATTGATACTATCGAAAGCATTCTGCCATCCGACACCACAAACCTAAGCACCACGGGCAGGGTTACTCGGTTAGGAATTAATTATTTTCGTTTGTAAACGTTTGTTGTCGTTTACATTTAAATTCCTTTATTAACCACTATACGTCTTTTAACTAAGAAAGAAATGTTGATTTTGAATGTCCCGGCAATACTCACTTATGTTTTGGCCGGAAAATAAGCATAGATTCTAAAGCAGGAAATGGTAACACTCAAAGTCCGGCAGAAATTCAATGGGATTTCTATGGCCCCCGGTTTCCCTACCAGGGCGCCCGGGGTTTAGAAAATATTCCCCAAAACACACACATTGATATTGATCGCCATGGCAGATGCACTCAGGCCCGTTGTGAAAGTGATTGAATCGGAAAGGACCGCGATGGCAAGGGTCTATCCCAAACCCACATTCCCGACAATCCGGCCAAAACGGAGGTATATGATCAAACCCAATATAGTGAGTACACTGGGAACAGATACACCTGAAAAAGTGCCGAATTTCCGGGAGCCGGATGCAGCGATATCAGCCATCTGGTAAAATAGCAAAAATGGAAGGAATGCCGATGTTGTTGCCCGAATTAAATGTATCCGGCAATTCTTCTGACATTCCCGGCCGGCATATCGTTTTCAACAACCCAATTTCTCCTTTAAATTTCTATATTGCACAGTACAAATCAAATCAAATACAAAATGATCAAACAAGGTTGTAAATTCCTCATAGCGTTGCTTTTTCTGGGAAGCCTGACCCTAACTGCCCAGGACCCCCAGGTAATGGTAGCTGATATCGTAAAAGAGGCTACTGAGAATTCACATTTGGAACAACTCGCCTTTGAACTGATGGATGTTATCGGCCCCCGGCTGGTGGGGACCCCCCAAATGAAACAGGCCAATGACTGGGCTGTTGCCAACTATAAAAAATGGGGCATTGAGGCCAAAAATGAAGAGTGGGGTAAATGGCGGGGCTGGGAACGCGGCATCACCCACATCGATTTACTTTCCCCCCGACTGGTAAGCCTGCGGGGAACACAACTAGCCTGGAGTCCGGCTACACCCAAAGACGGGATTACTGCCGGACTGGTCATCATTCCCATGTTGCCCGACTCCCTTGCCTTTGTAAAATGGCTGCCTTCCGTTAAGGGTGAATTTGTACTGGTATCCATGAACCAGCCTACGGGCAGGCCTGATGATAACTGGGAAGAATTTGCGACCCCCGATTCCTTTGAAAAAATGAAGAAGCTACGGGAGGAACAAACAGCCGAATGGGATCAGCGGATCCGCAACATTGGATATAGCAGCAGGAATTTAAACGAGGCACTCGAAAATGCAGGCGCAGTCGGGATTGTGCAATCACGCTGGTCCGATGGGTTCGGCGCCAATAAAATTTTTGGTGCCAACACCAAAAAAATCCCGGTTATAGACCTGTCCCTTGAAGATTATGGGATGGTCTACCGTCTGGTGGAAAACGGGAAGGACCCAAAGATCAGGGTGGTCGCCTCCTCCAAAGACCTGGGAACGGTACCTACCTTCAATACCATTGCAACCATTCCCGGAACTGAACTTCCCGATGAGTATATCGTCCTGTCCGCCCATTTCGATTCCTGGGATGGCGGTACCGGCGCCACGGATAATGGTACCGGGACCCTTACCATGCTTGAGGCGGCCCGTATCCTTAAGAAGGTATACCCCAACCCTAAACGCACCATCCTGATCGGCCACTGGGGCAGTGAAGAACAGGGTTTGAATGGTTCCAGCGCCTTTGTGCAGGACCATCCCGAAGTTGTAGAAGGCCTGCAGGCCCTTTTTAACCAGGATAACGGGACCGGAAGGGTTATTCAGATATCAGGGCAGGGTTTCCTGAATTCCTACGACTATCTGGGCAGCTGGCTGCAGATGGTTCCGGAGGATATTACCCAACATATTGAAACCACTTTTCCGGGGACACCGGGGAGTGGAGGATCTGATTATGCCTCTTTTCTTGCCGTAGGGGTGCCTGCCTTTTCGTTAAGTTCCCTTAGTTGGAGCTACTGGAATTACACCTGGCATACCAACCTGGATACCTATGATAAGATCGTTTTTGATGATGTCAGGAACAATGCGATCCTGACCGCGATCCTGGCCTACATGGCCAGTGAAGATGCAGAAAAAACATCGCGGGAAAAGGCGGTTTTGCCAATGGATTCCAGAACCGGGGAACAACAGGTCTGGCCGGAGCCCCGGTCACCGGAACGCAATGGTGGTACTAATTAAATCCTAATTCAGATGAAAACAATATTGCTTGCCGTATTTGTTGTATGCACTTTTTCAGGAATTTCCCAAACGCCTTCCCTTCAAAAGTCACCCCCGCTTACTGAAACCTCAGCCGGGGAGGAGGGCATGTCTGCTGCGAGGATTGCCCTTATTGACAATATGCTGCAACAAGCTGTATCCGATGATGATATTCCGGGCATTGTGGCACTCATTGCAAGGAACGGCAAAATTGTATTGCATAAGGCCTACGGAATGGCAAACAATGCGGAAGGAAAATCCATGCAGAAAGATGCTATTTTCCGGATCGCTTCCCAGACCAAAGCCATTACCTCCACTGCTGTCATGATGTTATGGGAAGAAGGGAAATTCCAATTAGACCATCCTGTTTCCATGTATATCCCGGAATTCAAGGATGCACTGATACTCGATAGCTTCAATGAAGCGGATAGCAGCTATACCACCAGTGCATCCGAAAAGGAAATTACAATCCGGCATTTGCTTACGCATACCTCCGGAATTGGGTATGGGGTGATTGACGGGGACGACCGCTTTAAAAAGATCTACCACAAGGCCGGCATCACGGACCTCTTCACCACAGAAGATATTACAATTGGAGAGAGTGTCAAAAAACTGGCCAAACTGCCTCTGCACCACACCCCGGGTGAAGAATATACCTATAGCGAAGGCCTGGATGTGCTCGGGTATTTTATAGAGGTGGTTTCCGGGATGCCCTTTGATCAATTTCTTCAATCGCGTATTTTTGAGCCCCTTGGCATGGAAGATACATGGTTTTACCTGCCAGAGGAAAAACACGAAAGGTTGGTGGCCGTTCAGCATAAAAAAGATGGGAAGTGGGCCAAATATCCGGAAACCTTCTACGATACAGATTATCCCATCAAAGGCGCCCGGAGGTTTTTTTCAGGGGGTGCAGGGCTTTCAAGCACCGTAGGGGACTACGCCTCCTTTTTACAGATGTACCTGAATATGGGGGAATTGAACGGCGTTCGTTTATTGAGTCGGACCACGGTGCAAAGTATCATGGGCAACCAGATAGGGGAAATCTGGGATGGGGGTCCGAAGCATTACGGGCTCGCCTTCGGGGTTGTCAATCTGAAGGGGCAGGATCTCGGCGGGGAAGGAAGCCTGGGTACGTTTGACTGGGGCGGATATTTCAACACCCAATATTTTGCCGATCCTAAGGAGCAGATCATAGGATTGTTGTTCAAACAGGTACAGGGAGAATTCACTGATACTACCGGCTGGAAATTCCGGCAGATGGTTTTTGCGGCTGTAGATGATTAAGGTGAAATATAATTGAGGATTCCTAACTCGAATTATGGTGAATTATATCCTGCCAACAGGCCTTTTTTTGCCGGGTCCTTCCCTGTGTTGATGCAGTTCAGCATCGTGGTATCTATACCATATAATGCTACACCTCTGTATAAAAATATAAGAACCACTTTTGAATCTTCCCCGGTTAGGGGATATTAATGAATAAATCAACTACCAAAGTTTATGAAAACCATCCAGCTAATTTGTATCTGCCTGCTATTTGTTCCCTTCACCAGCCAGGCCCAAAAACGAAATAAGAAACCGGCTGTGCCGGAGTACCTTATACAGGATTCCACATTCCACGGCCTTAAATGGCGCAATATCGGCCCTTTCAGGGGTGGCCGGAGTGTCGCCGCAACCGGGGTTGTCGGGCAGCCCATGACCTATTATATGGGCGGCACAGGCGGTGGGATCTGGAAGACCACGGACGATGGCATAACCTGGAAAAACGTATCGGATACATTCCTGAAAACTGGAACCGTGGGGGCATTGGCCGTTTCCGAAAGCAACCCGAACATCGTGGTAGCGGGGATGGGAGAACATGCGGCCCGGGGCGTCATGACCTCCATGGGGGACGGTGTCTATAAGTCCACCGACGCGGGGAAGACCTGGAAACACATGGGCCTGGATCATACCCGGCACATTTCGGATGTCATCATCCATCCTGCCAATCCCGATATTGTTTTCGTCGCCGCCCAGGGGGCGCAATACGGCCCATCTGAGGATCGCGGCATTTACCGGTCCTCCGACGGTGGCGTCAATTGGGAAAAGGTTTTGTATGTGGACAGTACAACAGGGCCCTCATCCTTATCTATGGATATGAAGAATCCCTTGATTTTATATGCGGCTATGTGGCAGCACCGCCGGTATGCCTGGACAATAGAATCGGGCGGAAAGAATTCAGGATTGTATAAGTCCACAGACGGTGGTACCACCTGGGAAAAACTGAAGGAAGGATTACCGGAGGATTTCGGGAAAGCCGGGATTTCGGTATCAAGAGCCAACCCGGAACGGGTATTTGCAGTGGTGGAGGCGGAAGGCGAAAAAGGCGGTGTATATCGCTCCGATGATGCCGGGAAAAAATGGACTCAGGTTAACAAAGACCGGATCAACATTACCCGTTCCTGGTATTACATGGAGATTTTTGCAGATCCCCGGAATGAAAATATCGTATATGTGTTGAATTCCCCGGTCACCAGGTCCATAGACGGGGGAAAAAACTTCTCTGCTTTGTCCACCCCTCATGTTGACAACCACGACCTGTGGATCAATCCAGGCGATAATACAAAAATGATCAATTCCAATGATGGAGGGGCCAATATTTCCAACAATTCCGGCGAGAGCTGGAGTACACAGGAAAATCAGCCCACGGCCCAATTCTATCGTGTCATCACAGACAACCTGGTGCCCTACAACGTATACGGCGGACAGCAGGACAACTCAGCTATTGCCATCGCGAGCAGGACCAACGGGCAGGGAATCGATTGGAAAGACTGGTACTCCGTAGCGGGTTGTGAAAGCGCCTACCTTGCCTTTAACCCGGAAGACCCCGACGTCATTTACGGAGGCTGTTACCAGGGTATTATAGAAAAATGGGTGCGATCCTCCCGGGAAGGGAAATCCATCAAGGAGTATCCGGAACTTTCCCTGGGCAATGCGCCGGAAGGATTTAAGTACCGGTATAACTGGAATGCCCCCATCATCAGTTCCCCCCATGACCGCAATACCATTTACCATGCCGGGAATGTGGTGTTTAAAACTACGGACGGGGGACTCAACTGGGATGTTGTAAGTCCGGACCTGACCCGGAATGACAAAGCGCGGCAAGGGCCTGGTGGTGGACCCTATACGAATGAAGCAGCCGGTGGGGAAAATTACAATACGATTATGTACCTCGTGGAATCCCCCCACCTAGAAGGGGTGTTGTGGGCTGGCAGTGATGACGGCCTGATCCATCTTACCAAAAACGGGGGAAATTCCTGGGAAAATGTAACCCCTGCCGACCTGCCCGAAGGAATCGTAAACAGTATTGAGGTATCCCCCCATGATGCCGCCACAGCCTATGCGGTTGTGATGCGGTACAAATTTATGGATCTCTCCCCCTATGTTTTCAAAACAACAGATTACGGCAAGACCTGGTCTAAAATCGTGAATGGTATTGACGGGGAGCATACCTTTGTCCGGGTGGTACGGGAAGACCCAGCTAAAAAGGGGCTTCTGTACGCCGGAACGGAAACAGGACTGTATATTTCATTTGATGACGGTGCTTACTGGCAACCTCTTCAGCTAAACCTTCCGGTAGTACCTATCAATGACCTTATTATAAAGGATAATGACCTGGTTGCTGCCACCGCCGGGCGCTCCTTCTGGATCCTGGACGATGTGGGCGTACTTCAGCAGGGACCACCTCCTGCGCAATCCGTGGCACTTATCAAACCAAAAGACACTTACCTCCTGTTCGGGGGTAGTTCGGAGAAACCCATGCCCGGGCTGGGACAGAACCCCAAACAAGGGGTAACGCTCGATTATTATCTTCACAAGGACGCCGATAGCCTGGACCTGCTAATACAAGTGTTTCACCAGGACAAATTGCTTCGTACCTATTCCAATAAGTCGCAAAAAGATTTTAAATCCTGGCCCGGTGGGCCCTCCAAACCCGAAGTATTGCCTTCCAAAAAAGGATTCAACCGATTTACCTGGGATTTCCGGAAAGAATCCATTCCGGGAATAGACAAGGTCTTTGTTTACGGCAATTACGAGGGGTCGCGGGTGGGGCCGGGAACCTATTTGTTGCGCTTGTCCCTGGAAGGACTGACCTCAGAGGCAGAGGTTACTATAATGCCTAATCCCAACATAGCCGTTCCCTCATCCGGCTATGAAGAGCAGCAGGCGATGCTCGGACAAATAGAATCAACCCTACGGACTATACATGATGCCGTAAACTCCATGCGTTCTGCCAAATCCCAGCTTGATAGTTATGCCGCACTTTTAAAGGACAATGAAAAAGCGACCGAACTGCTCGAAAAAGGAAAAGCCCTTGTAGAACGGATAGAAAATTGGGAACAAAAGCTCATTCAACCCCAACAGAAAACCTTCCAGGATGTCATCAATTATAACAACCAGTTGAATGCGGAACTAATGAATTTAAAGGAGTACGTGGATGCAGCTGATCCTGCCGTTACACAGGGTGCCAAAGAGCGGTTAGCGGATCTTTTGGGCAGCTGGCAACGATTTGAACAGGAAAAAGTCCGGATTGTAGGTTCTGAAATGGCGGCATACAACAAGTTATATGCTGATTTGGGCATTGCGGCTATACTATTGCAGGAATAATGGAAAAACCATTTATAAGCGGCCAGGAATACAAGGTGTGGTCCGGGGGTCCTGTGCAAGATGTTTGCAGGGTATAATTCGTATCTTTTAAGTGTAAAATAGCATAATATGAAATGGTTGTGTATTTTTTTTATATTTTTTTCAGCCGGTGCGCTGGCACAAAATACAGAGGCTTTTAATTCGGACAATATTGCACCAAAAGCGACTTTGGAGGATGCTGCATGGATCGCAGGCCATTGGAAAGGTGAAGCATTAGGGGGCATTGCCGAGGAGATCTGGAGTCCTCCGCTGGGAGGGTCTATGATGTTTGTATTCAAATTAGTGGTGGATGGAAAAGCAAGTGTATACGAGATAGGCCATATTCAGGAATCCGGGAAAACCCTGCTGTTGCAGTTGAAACATTTTAACAGCAACCTGAAGGGATGGGAAGCCCAGGATGAAACGGTGGACTTTAAACTGGTCCGGGTGGAAGGGGAACGGTTATATTTTGATGAATTTACCTTTGAAAGGGTAAGTCAGGACGAACTTGCTGATTACGTAGTAATTGAACAGGAAGATGGCCGGAAGGAAGAAGTAAAATTCAACTATAAAAGGCAGTAATAGGTTGGAGAAAAAGTGTTTGGATTGCGGAGCAGAAATAAAAGGCAGGGTGGACAAAAAATACTGTTCTGACTACTGTCGCAATGCGTATAACAATCAGTTGAACAAGGACAGTAAGAACCTGGTGCGCAATATCAACAACCGCCTGCGCAAGAACTATCGTATCCTGGATAGTTTTAAGCTCAATGAGGGGAAGACGCGGACAACTAAAACCCGGTTGATGGATAGGGGTTTTGATTTTGATTATATCACCAACCTGTATACCACCAAAAAAGGTAGTACATACTATTTTGTATATGACCTGGGCTACCTCCCGCTAAAACATGATTACTATATGATCGTTAAGAGGGAGTAGGGGCCTGTGTGTCTCTGGAAACCGTACAGGAGGTCGGTTAAATGTTAAAAAAAGGAGTAGTTACCGGGGCCAAGGATTTCCGGCTTATTTCCAATTGTGACCGGTGAGTTTCAGGGCGGCAATGACAATATCCTTGCGGCTGATCTGCCCCACCAATATGCCGTTTTCCATGACGGGTAACCTCCGCCTTTTGTGCTTATCGAATACGCCGGCAGCATCAAAAATGCTCATATCATGTGGGATGGTCTCTACATCCTTGGTCATGAACCGTTCTACACTCTTATCCAGGATTGGCTGGTTAAAATACCTGCTTTCAGAAATTTGTTTCATACAGTCGGCTTCGGAGATTATGCCTACTAAAAAGCCGTTATCATCCATGACAGGCCCTCCCGAGATCCGGTTTTTCGCAAAGGATTCCATGACTTCAAGGATGGACTGATCCGGGCTGAAAGTGGTCAACTTCCGGGTCATATAATCTGCTACCAATATGGGTGCATCATATTCCTTCTTTGAACCTAATTTGGCCCTGCGGCCGATAAAACTCTTGATTCCCATATGGTTTGGTTTTTAGGTTAACCTTAAATATAGGCTATTTCGCACCTACTCGTAAATTAAATCGTTTAATTTTTCAGCCACCGGGAATTTTATACATTTATGCCTCAACCCTTTGAAATGCGCAAAAGCACATCGATTCTATCATTTTTACTGATCCTCCTTGCCATTTATTGGGTCTTTCATTCCATGATGCCTGAATACCATGAAAATACAAAGATTGCCATTTCGTCCTTTTCAACAGACAAGGCCCTTGCCAGGGTCAAGGCAATTTCCAAAGCTCCCCATGCCGTTGGATTCCCGGCTCACCAGACCGTACAGGACTATATCCTGTGGGAACTGTCTGAAATGGGATTGGAAACCAGCTTACAGAAGGGATATTCCGGTGGCGACTGGGCCAATTTCAGCAAAGCGGTAAACATAATGGCAAGGATTAAAGGAAGCAGTGCCGGCAAGGCCCTGGTGTTGCTATCGCACTATGACAGCAGTCCGCATTCCTCCCTGGGGGCCAGTGATGCAGGGAGTGGGGTGGCCACCATCCTCGAGGGGATCCGCGCTTTCCTTTCGGAAAATACCATCCCGGCTAATGACATCATAATCTTGTTTACGGATGCGGAGGAATTAGGGCTCAACGGGGCCGATCTGTTCGTAAATGAGCATCCATGGGCCAACAAGGTGGGGTTGGTATTGAACTTTGAAGCCAGGGGCAGTGGCGGACCTTCCTATATGCTGATTGAGACCAATGGGGGAAATGCTAATATGATCCGTGAATTTACCAGGGCCAGCCCCGAATATCCGGTAGCCAATTCGCTGGTCTACAGCATTTATAAAATGTTGCCCAATGATACAGACCTTACGGTCTTCCGGGAGGACAAGGATATTGAGGGTTTTAACTTTGCTTTTATCGATGATCATTTTGATTACCATAGCCAACTGGACAATTATGAGCGGCTGGACAGGAATTCGCTGGCACACCAGGGCAGTTACCTTATGCCCCTGCTGCACTATTTCGGGAATTCGGATCTGGATAGCCTGAAGAGTACGGATGACTATGTCTATTTTAACCTGCCTTTCTTTAAACTGCTTTCCTATCCATTTAACTGGATATGGCCTATGTTTGGGATGGCGCTGCTGCTCTTTCTCATTTTAACTGTACAGGGGTTCCGGAAGAATGTGTTGCTAATAAGGGAAGTGGGAAAAGGTTTTTTGCCGCTTTTGATGTCCTTGCTCTTAACAGGGATAATGGGTTATTTTAGCTGGCCTCTCCTGAAATCTGTATATCCCCAATACAAGGATATCCTACATGGGTTTACTTACAATGGCCATGCTTATATTGCTGCTTTCGTATTTTTTTCCATTGGTTTATGTTTTTGGACATATCAAAAATTCCAAAAGGTAAGCACCCCTAATTTACTGGTCCCTGTAATTCTGTTATGGCTGGTAATTTGCGCCCTGGTCAACCTGTATTTGCCGGGCGCGGGATTCTTTATCATTCCTGTGTACGGACTGCTGGCCTCCTACCTCGTTTTCCTCAACCAGGAAACTCCCAGTCCATTTCTGATGGTCATCCTCGCCCTCCCCGCCCTCTGGATCTATACGCCATTCATAAAAATGTTCCCGGTGGGGCTGGGTTTGACAATGATGGTCGCAGCCAGTGTACTGACCACCCTTGTCTTTGTGTTGCTCTTACCGGTCTTCAGCTATTACCAAAGAAAATCAAGATGGGCGTATGTAAGTATGTTTTGTTTTATTGCTTGCCTGACCGCGGCCCATTTTAATTCGGGTTTCAGTGTCCATAACCCCAAACCCACCAGTTTGTTGTATATGCTGGATTCCGATACGGGATCCGCGAAATGGGTCACGTATGAACAAAAGGTATCAGACTGGGCCAAAGTATATTTAGGCGCTACCCCGGAAATCCCGGGATTATTGGGAGACAAAAAGATCAGCAGTAAATATGGCACCGGGTTTTCCTTTCTTTCGGATGCCCCACAGAAGGATATTCCGGCTCCTGTTATCGAAAAAATAAGGGATACACTTATTGCCGGGGATCGATTTCTCACCATTCGCATTACCCCGCAACGCGATGTGAACCGACTCGAAGTGTACACTAATGAGATCGCCATTTTGGATGCAAAAATCAATGGTATTCCCCTTTCACCTTTATTTTTGCAAACGCGAAATGGAGGCAAACTGGTCACCCATTACATCAGCGACAATGAGTTTACGGAGTTGGCGCTTAAGTTGCCTCCTGACCTTGCTTTGGAACTCACTCTTTATGAAGCATCCAATGACCTGTTGCGCAACCCTCTTTTTTCAATACCCAAAAGGCCTGAGGATGCCATCCCGATGCCTTTCGTTCTTAACGATGCCATTTTATTGGTTAAAACACTGCACTATTGAAAGAAACAATTGCAATAATAGGGTGTGGATGGCTGGGTTTCCCGCTTGCCCGGAACCTGATCGCAGCAGGATATAACATCCATGGGAGTACCACCTCCCCGGGGAAAATGGAACAACTTCAAAATTCAGGGATAACGCCATTTCTTATTTCATTGGAGGAAGGGGCAATTTCAGGGGACATCTCCGGTTTTTTGCAGGATGTCCAGACAATGGTGGTCAATGTACCCCCGGGGTTGCGGGGCACAAAGCATTGGGGCAAGTATATTCAAAAAATGCGCCGGCTATTGGAAGCCATAAACAATTCCGGAGTTCGCAACCTTTTATTTATAAGCAGTACTTCGGTCTATGGGGAATTGGAAGGGGAATTAACCGAGGACAGCGAACCGAAGCCGGTTACGGAATCGGGGAAACAGGTATTGGAGGCAGAATTGCTTTTCCGGAATTCACCTGATCTGGACTGTAGCGTTATCCGGTTCGGCGGACTGATCGGCCCCTACCGGCATCCGGTTACCCATTTAGCTGGCCGGACGGGGCTTAAAAATGGGAGGGAACCAGTGAACCTTATCCATCTCGACGATTGCATTGGAATTATTCGTGCCATCCTGGAAAATTCCTACTGGAATGAGACCTTTAACGGGGTCTATCCCATGCACCCTGCAAAACAGGAATATTATATTTCCGAAGCGCTTAAAAGGGGCTTGCCGGTACCCGAATATGTGGCAAATAACAAGGAAATAGCTGGCAAAATCATCAAAAGCAGGAATATTATTAGTAAATATTATTGCTTTTTGACCCCGATTTCCGATGAATTCACCACGGAAAAATAATCGTTCACAACAAAAACACCGATAAACGGTTAAATTATATCGTTGATTTTCAGTATTTTATAGTTTTGATGTATCTTTATATAAATGATAAATCCCATAACGTCATGGAAAAATCAAATTTAAGTGGGAGGATATTAATGGAAATAGAGAGCTTGATATCCCGAAGTTGTACCAAAGGTAAGATCAGCAAAAAATCGCAGAAATTGCACGAGGTAATTGTAAAAAAGCACTACAATGCAGCTGATGTGTCTATAGACTATCACCGAAAGAGGATAGCCATGGATATCGTCATGGATGATACGTGCTATGATCCACAAAAGGTGAACACGGATGTTCCCACATTGCATGTCAATCTTTTGTTTCAAAATCTTTGTGATTTTCTGAAATCGTGCCTGGAAACCGACAAAAAAAGCCTTGCTTTCTACTCCGGTGTCCTGCAGTCCTACACCAGGAAAGACATCACATTGACGATGGTTTAAATACCTGCCAAATTCAACCACCATAGAAAAAGGATGCCCACGGCATCCTTTTTTGATTTTAGCCCGGGCCCATCCCAAAAAAATGTAGTAATTTTGCCGCACTTAAATAAATGAAGATGAGAACGCTACTAATGGCAGTACTATGTACAATAGGTTTTACTGCTGCTGCCCAGACCACCGCTGAACTCCAGAAACATTATGCGGCATTTTATAAAGAAATGCAATTGCAGGGGGATATCAATGGGGTAATCAATGCCCTCACCCATTTGAATGTATTGTCACCTTCCAAGGAACGAAGGGACACTCTTGCTTACGTGTATGCCAACAATAACCAGCACATGCAGGCATTGAATACGATCGGAATTGAAAAAGAAGAAAACGATTCGGACCTTGCGGTGCAGGTAAAGGCCATATCTTTAAAGGCTTTGAATCAACCAAAGCGGGCCCTTGAACAGTTTGAAATATTGTTCAAGAGATCCCCCAGTGCTTATCTCGCCTATGAACTCGCAGACCTGAAAATACAAACCGGAGATAATTCAGGAGCCGAAAAAGACATAGCATACGGGATTGCAAATGCGGGTGATGATATGAAATATGCCTTCTATGAGCGGCAGCAACCCTATGAGGTTCCCCTGAAGGCCGCTTTTCTCCACTTAAAGGGGTTGGTGCAATACAACATGGACAAAAACGCGATCGAAGCCGCCATTGCAAGCATAGATGAAGCTTTGAAAATAGATCCTAATTTTAACCTGGCCAGCCTTAGCAAACAGGCATTGGAGTCAAGAAAGGCCCAGCCCGAAGAGGCAAAGAACTAATCTCATAGCTTCCTTTCTTCTATTCCCATAGGGTCCGGTGTTTATTGATTGAGGATTAGCAGGGAATCCAGGTTGTTATTGACAATTACATTGAACTGCAAGCGCATGGAATTATAGGCCACGATCATATCCGTGACCGGAACGGTTAACTCAGTACGGTTCTCCAGTGCTGCTTTCACTTTTAAAATGTATGTTTTAAGCACTCTTTGCCGGCTTTTTATGGGCGGGGTGTCAAAGGTTTCGGGATATACGGATTCTTCCAATAGTTTCTGGTGTTCGATGATATCTTCAATTACCAGGATCAGGTCCTCTTCATTTTCTGCCCTGTATACGGATTCAACACTTGCTGCCATGGTATTATATTCCGGCCATTCGTTTAGAATGGCCCTTGTCTTGTCATTGACAGCCACACTTTTGGGTACCGTATCCAGATTGAATTCTTCTACCGCCCCGGTTGGGGATGATTGTGCTGTCTGCTGCCGCTGGCAGGAAATAAACAAGGAAACCAGGGCCCATAAAAAGAGTATTTTTCCCATAGGGCGAATGTACAAATTTTAATAAAAGCTATCTTTGCCCGCGAACGCAATTAACCCAACTTTAATCAATGCAAAGATCCATACTGATTTTAGGCGCCTGTGGACAAATAGGAACAGAGCTAACCTTCGCGCTCCGGGAACTATATGGGAGTCAGAAGGTAATTGCCAGTGATATTCGGCATGGGAGTGACAGCCTTATGTCTGCCGGGCCATTTGAAATTTTGGATGCGACCAATTACAAGGCATTGGAGGATGTAGTAATGCATTATGAAGTAGAGGAGGTGTTCCTCATGGCAGCGATGCTCAGCGCTACCGCCGAGAAATTCCCTATGAGGGCCTGGAATCTCAACATGAACTCGCTTTTCAATGTGTTGGACCTTGCCAAGGAAAAGAAGATTGAAAAAGTGTTCTGGCCATCCAGCATTGCGGTCTTTGGTTCCACTACTCCTAAAGAGCATACCCCTCAGCACGCCATTATGGAGCCCAGTACCGTCTATGGAATAAGCAAACAATCAGGGGAAAGGTGGTGCGCGTATTACCACCATAAATTTGGAGTGGATGTACGCAGTGTGCGGTATCCGGGGCTGATAAGCTGGAAAACGCTCCCCGGCGGCGGCACCACGGATTACGCTGTTGAAATTTATGGGAAAGCACTTACGGAAGGAGCTTATACCAGTTTCCTCCGGGAGGATACGAAATTGCCCATGATGTTTATGGATGACGCCATCAGGGCTACCATCGACCTGATGCAATGCCATCCGAAAAAATTGACGATAAGGTCTTCCTATAACCTGGCAGCCATGAGTTTTGATCCCAGGGAAATCGCAGAAAGCATACGGGGGCATATCCCGCATTTCAAAATAGATTACAACCCGGATTTCAGGCAGGTCATTGCGGATTCCTGGCCTGAAAGCATTGATGATTCGCAGGCCAGGAAGGATTGGGGTTGGAAACCGGAATTCGATCTCGCCAAAACAACCTTCGAAATGTTGCGGAATCTGAAAACCTAGGAGAATATCTCCTTAGCGTTTTTAAAACATTTGAATTCAACTGTGTGCCCGTTGGGGTCCTTTACAAAAAAGGAAGTATGCTGCCCCTTTTTCCCCTGAAGGAATGTTGCTTTGGCGGTAAGGCTATATTCTGAAGCCTGCAACTTTACATACAATTGGTCCCAGAGCTGCTCGTCTACAATTACACCATAATGAAAGGATGGCAGTACTGTATCTTCAAATTTATAGGATTTAAAATCGAACTTAAAGTCGCCTGACCGTGTAAAGGTAATCTGGTTGCCAAACATATCAATATCGACCCATCGGGTAGTATTCCTACCCATTCCGGCACCGATCACATCCACATAAAAATCCATTGTTTTGGAAATACTGGTGCAGGGCAGGGACAGGTGAAAAGGTGCTTTTTTCATGGGTCTCATTGAGAGCTATGCTTTTCTAATCTTCTTCCCCGTCTTCGTTCTCATCCGGCATTACATCAGGGTCTGTTACAGCATCCGGATCATCGTCCTCAAATTCCTCGTAATCATCCTCATCATAATTCTCCATGGTCTTCACCAATTTGGCGCTTATTTTTACAAGGTATTTAGTGTCCTCCGTATTTACTTCAACAGCTTCCACCCGTTCCCCATGGATATTCTTGAATGTAATGATATTTTCCATTTCATATCCTTCGGGATATCGCTCCACAAGTAGTTTTAACACCTCCGGTGTTAACTTCTTAAAATCTACTATGACCCTTTTTAAATTATCCATAATTACATGTCCAAAAGATAAGCAAAAATTAATGGCGCAACAATAGTTGCATCACTTTCAATAATAAATTTAGGGGTATCCATGCCCAATTTTCCCCATGTTATCTTTTCATTGGGCACAGCGCCGGAATACGATCCATAACTGGTGGTACTGTCGCTTATCTGGCAAAAATAGCTCCAGAAAGGCGTATCAGTACGTTCCATATCCTGGTACAGCATGGGAACCACACAGATCGGAAAATCACCGGCAATCCCTCCCCCTATCTGGAAAAATCCGATACCATTTTTAGAGTTATTGGTATACCAGTCTGCCAAATAGGTCATATACTCAATCCCTGACTTCATGGTACTCGCCTTGAGTTCCCCCTTGAGCACATAGGATGCAAAAATATTCCCCATAGTACTGTCTTCCCACCCCGGGCAGATAATAGGAAGGTTTTGGGATGCCGCAGCATACATCCACGAATCTTTAAGGTCTATCTCATAATGTTCCTCAAGGACTCCGGATAACAGCATTTTATACATAAACTCATGGGGGAAGTACCGTTCTCCCTGATCTTCAGCATCCTTCCATATCTTATAAATATGTTTCTGCAAACGCCGGAACGCCTCCTCCTCCGGGATGCAGGTATCTGTAACCCTGTTCAACCCTTTTTCCATTAGGTCCCATTCATCCTGGGGTGTAAGGTCCCGGTAATTGGGAATGCGCCTGTAATGGGAATGGGCAACCAGGTTCATGATATCTTCTTCCAGGTTGGCCCCGGTACAGGAAATGATCTGCACCTTGTCCTGCCGGATAACCTCGGCAAATATCTTGCCCAGTTCAGCCGTACTCATCGCCCCGGCAAGGGATACCAGCATCCTGGCGCCTTTCTCCAGTTGTTCTTCATAGGCTTTGGCGGCATCTACCAAAGCTGCAGCATTAAAATGCAGGTAATACTTTGAAATAAAATCGGATATGGGTCCTTTAGTCATCATCTTCAAATTTACCGATAAGGCCGCTGCCGGATTTATATTCCTTATCGTAGGTGTTATCATAATCATCTTCCACCATTTCCCCCATAAATTTATAGCTTAGCATCTTGTAATAGAGCTTCGCTGCCAGGTAATCCGATGATTTGTCATTGGAAGTGGGGCAAAGCTCAGTTATATCGAACCCTACCACGTTTTTCTCCTCAAATACCTGCTTCAGGAAATCGAGCGTTTCATACCAGAACAATCCCCCGGGCTCCGGAGTCCCTGTGGAAGGCATGATGGAAGGATCCAGGGCATCCAGGTCGAATGTAATAAAGACGTTTTCAGTCAGCAGGTCCAGTACTTTATCGGCCCAGAACTCGTCATTCACCATATCATGTGCAAAAAAGGTCTTATCTGCATCCATGAATGTCTTCTCAATGGCATCCATACTCCGGATACCTACCTGGACGAGGTTGGTGGTCTGGCTTGCTTCATGCACGGCACAGGCATGATTGCAGGAACTCCCATTGTAGGATTTACGAAGGTCTGCATGTGCATCTATGTGCAGTACCGAAAGGTTGTCAAAGCACTCATTAAAGGCCCGGATACTCCCGATGGAAATAGAATGCTCCCCCCCAACGAGGGTAACGAATTTATTCCGTTTGATAAAATCCTTTGCAATCTTATGCACTTCCTTAACCATTGCTTCGGGGGAACTGTCTTCCTCTATGGCTTCAGATAAATAGATACCCTGTTCAAAGACCTGTGTTTCGGTCTCTACATCATAGAGTTCCATATTTTCCGATGCCCGGAGGAAGGCACCGGGGCCCCTGTCAGCCCCTTTGCCCCAGGTGCTTGTACCGTCATAAGGTACAGGGATCAAGACTATCTTTGCTTTCTCCAGTTGTGCGAATTCGTCCGGAATCCCGGCGTAATTCTTCGATGTTTCCATATCCTAAAATTTGCAGAAGGTCTTTGGCCTTCTGTTGTTCGCTAAAAAGTTCAGTTTTAATATTTCCTTCCCGATCTTTAAAGATCAGTATATGTTTGGGGTGGGGAATAAGGCAATGCTGCAGCCCCCCGTAGCCCCCTAAGGTCTCCTGGTAAGCCCCTGTATTAAAAAAGCCGATATACAGCGGTTTGTCCCTCCTGTATTTTGGCAAATAAATGGCATTCATATCTTGCTGGCTATTGTAATAGTCATCGCTGTCGCAGGTTAGCCCACCTAACAATACCCGTTCGTATTCATCGTGCCATCGGTTTACCGGCAGCATGATGAACCGCTTGTTAATAGCCCACGAGTCTGGTAAAGTAGTAATAAAAGAGGAATCTATCATATTCCATTTTTCCCTGTCGTTCTGTTGTTTCTGGTAGAGTACCTCATAAATGGCGCCGCCGCTTTCCCCTACCGTGAAACTACCGAATTCCGTAAAAATATTGGGGACCGGAATATCGGCTTCCAGGCAGGCAATGTTGATCTGGTTGATGATCTCATCTATCATATATTGGTAGTCGTATTCGAAAGCCAGGGAATTTTTGATCGGGAATCCACCTCCTATGTTCAGGCTGTCCAGGGTGGGGCATATTTTTTTTAACCTCACATAGACTTTAAGGCATTTCAGAAGCTCGTTCCAATAATAAGCATTATCACGGATCCCCGTATTGATAAAGAAATGAAGCATCGTCAGTTCTATCTTATCATTGTCCCTGATCTGGTTCTCATAAAATGGGACGATGTTCCGGTACCCTATGCCCAGGCGCGAGGTGTAGAATTCGAATTTGGGTTCCTCTTCGGATGCGATACGGATCCCGATCTTATAGCTGTCGTCAATCGCCTCAGACAGCAAGTCTATTTCCTCATAATTATCGATGATGGGAATGCAGTTCTGGTGGCCCTTATTGATAAGGCGGGCAATATTTTCTATATATTCATCCCGTTTAAACCCATTGCACAGAATATAGGTTGAATCTTTGATAAGGCCCTCCTTCATCAATCTTTCCACAATATTAATGTCTACTGCAGAGGAGGTTTCTATATGGATATCATTCTTCAATGCTTCCTGCAATACATAATGAAAGTGTGAACTCTTGGTGCAATAACTATAAAAGTATTTGCCCTTGTAATCATGCTTCTTCATTCCCTTGGCGAACCATTTTTTGGCACGGCCGATATTTTCCGAGATACGGGGGAGGTAGGTAAATTTCAGAGGGCTTCCGTATTTTTCAATCAGGCCGTTCAATGAAATCCCATGGAAAAGGAGTTCATCATTATCCAGTGTGAATTCTTCCTGTGGAAAATAATAGGTCTGATCAATAAGATCAATATATTTTATATTCATCAAGTAAAGTTATAGGTGATTACAATAGGTTCTTTAAATTTCATGGCATTTGATGCTTGGGAGCAAAGCAAGGTCACATTCGAAGCTGATTTCCAGGATTATTCATTTAGGACAACAACCTGTCTCCAGGCAGGGAATCGTTAGAAAAAAAACGGGAGCTAAAACCAGCCGATGCTGCCGGTCATTCATCAGAAATGCCCCTCCGGGATTAGCTTTTCGGTTGCCCGAAGGCTCTGTTTTGGCAATACAACACATCATCTGGGTTCAAAACAAAAGGGTATAACCTATTTTGATATAATTTGACATTGTAAATGAAAACAAAAATAATTAAATAGCCGTCATTTTGTCCAAATTTAACCGCTTGTTTTGAAAGTCTTCCACAGATGTACTACATATAGGCTCCTATTCGGGTACCTGAACTTGACGGGCCCTCATTTTATGCTTATATTAGTTATATAAATTCCGCTTGCATGAAGGTTTCACGAAGTCCGATCATATGGTTTATTCTGTTATTCCCGATTGGTATCCAGTTGCTTTTCGCCCAAGTCCCGTCCGGTATATTTAGCTACACAGAACAAATCAAGGGAAAATCCACCATCCATGAACTCAGATTTAAGGATGGATACCTGATCTATACGGCCTATGAATCGGACCCGTCCAAATTCATAAAATCCCTCGGCGGGTTCTATACTGCACAGAATGATACCCTCAACCTCCGCCTCGAATTCCATTCCGACTATGATACAGATCCGGTTACCTATAAGCACTATGCATACCGGATGGAGGGCAAAGACCTGGTCCTGGACCATAAAACCTTCAAGGCCCACCCCGCGCTTGCACAACCGTTGGATGGCATCTGGCTCTTTGCAACCCGGGGGCCCGATACCGGGCAGGAACGACGGGGCGACAGCAATCCGAGAAAAACACTGAAGTTCCTGCTCGATGGAAATTTTCAATGGATTGCATACAATACGGAAACTTTGGAATTTTTTGGTACGGGTGGCGGCCTGTTTACTGCAGAAAATGGAACATATACTGAGAACATTGCCTTCTTCTCCCGTGACAATACACGGGTGGGTTCCCGGTTACAGTTTACCTATAAACTTCAGGATACTGACTGGCACCATAACGGAGAAAACAGCAAAGGGGAACCGATGTACGAGATATGGACCCGGCGCAATCAATCGGCCGGATCTGAGTGAATATCCGATTTCCCACCCGACTTCTGCAACAGCTTAATATGATATATCTCAACACCTTTGTCAATGGGTTTGAGCATATCATACATATTGAGGGCCACAACACTCGCGCCATGCATGGCCTCCACTTCAACCCCCGTTTTGTAATTCGTTTTAACCGTGATCCGGATAATGATACGGAGCCCTGAAATCTCGTATGTTATATCCGTATACTCTATAGGCAGCGGGTGGCAGTCCGGAAGCAGGTCTGCCGTTTTCTTTACCCCCAGTAATCCCGCGGCTTTGCTCATGGTGAATACATCTCCTTTGGGAACGGTATTGTTTTCTATGGCCTGGATGGTCTCCGGCAGACTTACCTGCACTATGGCCTGGGCAATGGCAGTCCGTAAGGTTGATATTTTATGTGTGATGTCTACCATAATATGCCTCAGGTATTGACTTTCCACTGATAGGAATTGTCTTCAAATAATTCCTTTCCAAAAACCGGGACTTCCTTTTTGATCTCTTCCACCACCTGGTGCAACGCCTCAAAAACTTCCTTCCGGTGCGGGGCAGAAATGAAAACGAATAAACAGATGCCCCCTACGGGTACTGCTCCCAGACTGTGGTAAATATGGAGGCAACTCAGGTTGAATCCTTCAAAAGCAGCTTCCCGGATCTCGTGGAATTTTTGGTTCGCCATTTCCTGGTAGGCCGTATATTCAATTGCTGCCACCACTTTGCCATCGATAGTATCGGCACGCACCTGCCCCAGGAAAATATCATGCGCCCCTATCCCGGTCTTTCCCTGGTGCCCGGCAATGGCCTGTGCGATGAAATCAGGGGAAATGGCTCCTTGTTTAAAGACGTTTTTAGGTTCTTTCTTATCCATTCCTAAATCTTACCCCACTAAGGTAGGGAAGATTTTGGACATGGGAGTGCGGCCTGGGTTGGTAGCTTTTTCTGGTGCCCTAGGGATCTGTTTCAATTTCAAGGAAAAAACGTTTAGGCGGTATCAATACGGACATGCCAAAGGTTCTGTGAACATTCAATTCACGGAAAACCCTTGCTTTCATTTCTGGATTAAATATTATTCCGCACCCATCCTTCAAGTTGCTCCTCATCCATCCTGAGGAGTATTTCAATTTGCCTGACTTTCTTAATACCGGTGTCCTTATTCGATACATACACCCGGATAAGGCTCCGAATCCCGGCTACATTAGGTCCCAATTTGTCATCCCTGCCATCATTATTTTCAAGCACATATTTTGTCCATCCATTTAGAAAAATCATCAATAGCTCCGGATTAACTTTTGTCAGATTCACGACATAAGGCATAACCTCTATGGAGACATGCGGAGTTCCTGTCATCCATTTCATTAAATAGGCAATGGTCGCCTTCCTTTTGTTTTCCTGAACATTCAGGGGCGTATTTTCGATCCAATTGATTGCCTTAATTACATCATTTTCTGCATTTTTATAATCCGTTGCGGAGGTGAATGAAGTGTTTTCCGGCACCTCAAAATCCTGAGATTGTCCGGTTAATCCAAAAAATAAAACAATAATGGGCAGTACTGCCATTTGCATGATTTTCATAATGATTAAAATTGTTTGAACCCGAAATGTAGCATGAGAAGGCAAGGGCTGCAAGTGGAGCCGTTAAAATGCTGAAATAAAAGGATAAGGTGGGCTACATACCCAAACGCAGAGGACTTTAAAACCAAAAGGATGGCCAAGCTTACTGTGAAATTGGCTTATTTTGGTATGGAACCAGGAAATGCAATTTTTGTTCGGCAGGACTAAATTATTCACCCCAAAGGATACCAACTATAAGGGTGTTAATTCCTGTTCAAAGTGTTATGGATTTCCTTGATCATCAATCTCGACTGAAGTTTTAATTCGATCTGTCCCATAACAATGCGGGCAAGCTGTAACAACATCACGGATTCCTTTGCATTTAAAGCCCGTGGGGTTTTGTCTATTATGCACAAGGTCCCCAAATTATAACCACCTGAGGAGCGCAAAGGGGCCGCTGCATAAAACTGTAATCCCATCACCGCTGCTACCAGGGGATTGGACATTGTACGGGGATCTTTACGCGCATCTTCCACTATATAGATATCATCAGACAGGATGGCCGAACTACAAAGACCGGGGCTCCGTGGAATTTCATCCACTTCCATTCCAAAAGAAGATTTGAACCAGATCCTGTCTGTATCAACCATCGTAATTATGGCAATAGGGACATCGAATATTTTGGTCGCCAGGGCTGTGATATCATCAAAATATCCATCCGGAGGGGTATCCAGGATATCGTAGTTGTATAAATTCTCCAGGCGTTTACGTTCTCCAATCATTTTCATATATAAATCTACATAATAAGTTGGGACTTTCAGATAATAAAACCATTTTTCACGAAGTATGCCACGGATGTTATCCACCTACTGAAGCGTTGCTATCTCCTGCCTGAAAATCAAACCGGATACTATTCCAACTTCAGGAATTCGACGGCATTATTATATAAAATATCCCTTTTGTCCTGTTCCGATAAAAAATCTATACTGTTCAAAAAATCAATGGACCGTCCGATGGCATCCGGCCAGTACATCTGGTCCGATCCGAACATCACCTTCTTTAAATACCCGGCATCCTTGCAATTTCTTAGGAATTCGCGGATGTATCGCTGGGTATTCGGCTCTACCCACAACATTACCCCGAGATCGGAATAGAGCTGGGGGTAATACGCCATCAACCGGATGGCATGTTCCGGCCAGTCCTCTCCCCCCGCATGCATCATATAAACCCGTAATTTGGGAAATTTTACCAGCGCATCCTCAATAAGATAAGGGTCACCCAACCGTAGCCGTGCCTTTGGAGACCAGGTATAGGTGCCACCCGGTTCCCCTCCCCCTGTATGGATGGCCACAGGGATATCGTATCGCTGACATATCTCCAGGTAGAGCTCCCATTCGGGGTCGCTTAGTGTACTGCCGGAATAATAGGCTCCAATCTCACCAAAAACTTCAATTATGCCGTTTTTGACCAGTTCTTCAAACCGTACCGGGTCCATGCCCCCGTCTGCAGCAGTAAACATCAGTATTCCCCTGATAATCCTGTTATCTTCATCGCGTTCTTTCCAATAATCCACACTTTCCCGTGAACCACTGACCATGGCTTTCACGATATTGAACTGCCGGAACTGATCATAGGTTTCCTGAAAATGCGTTTCCCGCGTTTCAGCTCCGGGGTTACCGTAATAATCAAAGTTGCCCTTGAATTTAAGTTCCTCCCGTGTTAAACTATCATAGGTATAGGAATGGACATGCATATCTATTATGGGTGGCTGCTCTTGCCCCCTTACCACACATGTGATGCTAAAAACCAGAAAAAGTAGATGTGTTTTTATGTTGTCCATGAATATCAAAGAATCAGGGCCGCACCCGAATTTCACCATTTGTTAAATCAGCCGTCGAATTAAGGTAATTACCGCGAATTACCACCGCAATTCCGGAATTAAATGAGGTTTCAGGATTCGGATACTTTTTTGCAAAATGCGGATTGCCGGCAGGGATCGAGAATGACCATCCTCTGTAATCCTGGTTTACCGTAATTGATATCCCCTTCTTACATCCAGGCCCGATAGTAATTCCACACCCTTGTTCCCGTTCATATTCATTGTATTTTCTGTGCTTTTATGTACTTTCTAATGTCCTCATGATGGTATTGCCGGGCATAATCCAAAGCCGTGTAGCCCTTCACAGATACATGTATATCAGCGCCATTTTCCACCAAGTATTCAACCATCTCTAACGGCCCGTATTTGGCAGCGTACATAAGCGGTGTCTTATCTGCACAGACCCCTTCTATATCGGCACCTTTTTCGACGAAAAACCGAAGCGATTCCATGGACTTTAATTTGATGCTGATGGCAAGGTAATTATATTTCTTACTATCTGCTACCCCGTAACATTCATTTATTAATTCGGCAACTGCAAATTGTTCCAGCTTTTCAGTTTTTCCAAATTTTATAGCTGTCGCCATCTCATTCGTTAATTCCTGCCCAAATGTCGCCAGTGCTGACAATGCAGTTAAGAGGATTAGAAACCGGTTAATTACATATGGATGCATGATGGTACTTTGGAAAGCTCGGTTTGATTATTGTACCCAATAAGATACACAATTAAATGGAAATTTTTGTCATGTACTGAGCATAAAATAGGGAGGCGTAACAGCCAGAAAAACCATTCAATCAGGCCATGGGTTGTTACAACATTATTGAGGCGCCTTACATCCCGGGACCATCAGGAGTTAAAGACTCCATCTGTTGCCTACCTCGGACACGGGTTTGCATCCGTCGTATTCCTGGGGGACCGGATCATAACTAAGCACCTTTTCCCCGATTTCTTCCGAGGTAAAATAAGCCCAGATGGCCATTGATTTCAGGGAACGGTAAAAGCCCACGGGTTCCTGCTTGCCTACGGAAGTACCCCATACGCTACCGTTGAACTTGCCGGATGTGGCTTCCATTGCCTTCAGCATGGCCACCTTATCCGTTTCCCCCAGATCTGCAAAGGCATCACCGAATTGTTGCGTACAGTCGGCATTGAACTGTGCCATATCCGATCGCACCTTTTCCCGGGCCTTTTCGTCATAGGTCTTAGCAAATACCTTATCCAGGAACATATCCGCCTTAACATCCAATGCCCCGGGAGTCTCTGTACGGGGTAAAATCGTGTCCACCAGTGAGGAAACCAACAGGGCCTCATCTTTTGTAAAGAACAAGGGCTGCCAGTCTAAACGCGGTTCTGTTTTGCAGGATTGTAACAAGGATAGAAAAGAGGGTATCACCAGGGTGGCTCCCGCTAACAATCCTGTATTTTGCAAGGCTTTTCGTCTGTCCATAACATCAAATAATATTTTTTTTCATTTCCGAAACCGCATGGTGCGCAGCCCTTGCTGTAAGGGCCATATACGTAAGTGAAGGATTCACACAGGAACTGGAAGTCATACAGGCCCCATCCGTAACAAACACATTTTTGGCGGCATGCACCTGATTGGATCCGTTCAACACTGAAGTTTTTGGATCAAGGCCCATTCTGGCCGTTCCCATTTCATGAACGCCAAAACCAGGCTCGTGCTCATTGTCAAATCCGACCACAGTTTTTGCCCCGGCTTTTTCCAGCATCTCAACAGCGTCTGCCCGAATCTGTTTGTTCATTGCTTTTTCATTTTCTTTATACTCACAGTCGATGGCAAGCGTTGGCTGGCCCCATTTGTCCGGACTATTCGTATCCAGAGTAACTTTATTCTCATGATAGGGCAGGCATTCTGCAAAGCCGGTGATAAAGAATTCCCATGGCCCGGGTTTCAATATGGAGTCTTTATACCCAGGGCCGAAATCTTCCATATTGGCGGCTGCCTGAATGCCGCTACGGCCGCCTCCACCCTGATATCCGAATCCGCGCAGAAATTTGTCCGACCTTGTTCGCTCATCAATATTGACATACCTGGGGATATAAATCCCATTTGGGCGCCTGCCTTTGTAATATTGATCATCAAATCCCTCTATACTGCCCATAGCGCCTATTCTATAGGTATGGTCCATGAGGTTATGCCCAAGCTCCCCACTATCATTTCCCAGCCCATTTTCAAATCTGCCGGAGGTTGAGTTCAAAAGGATCTGAGTGGAACTTAAGGTAGAGGCGTTGCAAAAAATAATCCTCGACTTAAAGTCAATAGTTTCATTGGTCTCAGCATCAATGATCCTTACCCCGGTAGCTTTTCCTTTTTGATCATCATAGGTAATGGACTGCACAATGGAATAAGGCCGGATGGTCAGATTTCCGGTGGCATGGGCAGCAGGAAGGGTCACAGCATTGCTGCTAAAGTATGCTCCGTAGGGGCATCCCCGGCTACATCGGTTCCGGTACTGGCATTTTCCCCTGCCATTCAGGGGCTCGGTCAGGTGGGCAACCCTCCCTATGATCATATGCCTCCCAGGAAAGTCCTTCTCTATCCTGCTTTTTACATGTTTCTCAACACAATTCAGCTCCATGGGTGGCAGGAAATGGCTATCCGGCAATTGCGGCAGCCCAAGGGCTTCCCCGCTTATCCCGGCAAATTTCTCGACATAGGTATACCATGGTTCAATATCTTTATATCGTATGGGCCAGTCAACCCCATAGCCATCTTTGGCATTGGCCTCAAAATCAAGGTCGCTCCACCGATAGGTCTGTTTGCCCCACAACAGGGACCTGCCCCCCATCTGGTGGGCCCGGATCCAAAGAAAGGGCTTGACTTCCGTATAGGGATTTTCGGCATCATTGGCGAAGAAGTGTTCCGTATCCATCCCGACGAATCCGGATCGTATGGCTTTGTTATGCTTTTGCTTCAGCTCGGGGGTGAGGTATCCCCTTAGTTCCATGTCCCATGGGTCCACATTCATGGTAGGATAGTCATTTACATGTTCCACGATCCTGCCACGCTCAAGCACCAGGGTTTTCAATCCCTGCTCGCAGAGTTCCTTGGCTGCCCATCCCCCACTTATTCCGGAGCCTATTACAATGGCATCGTAGTTCAGCTGTTTTTGTGCATCAATATTAAAGTTTGCCATCTGATTTTATTGCTGTTGTCCAATTCGTTAAAGGATCCTGTAATTATGCGTCCAACAACGGATAACTAATCCCGGTTCACTATCTCAAAGGTAATTTTTTATCTGTCTTTCACAAATATAGTGCGGTTCATTTCCGGTGTTCACCCTGGCCTGCATTAGGGTACCACACTGGGAATTTAAGAAACTAATGGCAATTAAACCAGTCCCGAAGCTGGAGGTGTTGTATTAGGAAAAACGAACCGGAGAACAATAAAATTAGCAAGATACACAAATGGCCTACGGGTATTCAAAAGGACTTTTAGCGATACTTGTGGATTTGAACTGTGCAACATCTGTTTATGTTGGGGTAGTGGTCTTTCTTTCCTGAAGAATTAGGATGAGGCAATTGCACTTTGGTATGCCGGATTTCAACTTGATGTATTCGTTACGCTCCCGATTAGTGGGTATTTTTCTGCCTGCAATTTTAAAAATCGGCCTGTCCGCTTTTGCCTGAATATGCATTCAGCCAAATAAATGGATTATATAACATTTCACATATTCGGACGTTATTAAGGTGATATTATCTTTTGTTTATAAAAAACCCCAAATACCATGAAAAAAGCTTTGGCCATTCTCGTTATAGTCGGATTCCTTGCGGCTTCCTGTAAAAGTTATAACGGAACGCATATGCCCCCGGGGCAGGCAAAAAAAATTACTGGCAGTAAATCGGCCAAAGCCTATGCGCCGGGACAGCAAAAGAAAATAAATTAACCCTTTAGTTGGATTGACCCATTTCTATTGCGTATTTGCCTGGCCGGCTTCGGCCGGTACACTTGTGCTTTAAAGTCCCTGGAGTGAATTTTGTTTACGTTCCACCGGCATCACTGTACAGTCCCTGATCCCTGGGCCTGTTAATAACCATTAAAGCGGCCAGTGCTACTTATGATGTTATTGAGCTTCCTTTCCTTGAACTTTGAATGATATCCCCTGCCCATATACGGCCTTTTGTTAGCCATTACGCTCCCAAATAGATCGTGGGTATTAAGGGGAAAGGGGCCAGGTAAACCACGGCCTTTGCGGCATCGTCCAAAACCATGGTGGTTTCGGGCTTAATCGCCTTCTGCCTGAGGAATACCATCAATCATTTTCGGGGCCATTTGGGTGGCGACATTGCCTATATCTATCTGCCCGTAACAAATATTAAATTCCCGGCCAGACTACAAACCAACCGTATTGCATTAGGGCCAGAAACACCGCCCTCCCGATTCCCGGGTCGGCCCCGGTGACAATTGTAATTTCTGTTCACCTTTCATCTCTGATTTAAATTGGAATAAACAGATTCTTGTAAAATTCACCGGGACCCTAACTTCAGACCACCCGGTTTGTGATGGTTTCCCCGCGAATAAATTGAAGAATATTCGTGGCTGCAAGGCGCGACATTTCATTCCTGGCTTCAACCGTGGCGGAACCTATATGGGGTGTTACCGCCACATTCTCCATAGCCAGAAGCGGGTTTTCCGGACTCATGGGCTCCGGGTTGGTAACATCCAGCCCTGCCCCCCAAATGATTCCATTTTGTAAGGCTTCAATAAGATCCGTTTCCTCATGGATCCCACCCCGGGCGGTATTGATAAAGATAGCAGTGGACTTCATTTTGGTGAAGGCGTCCCGGTTCATCAGCTCCCTGGTTTCATCTGTAAGGGCGGCATGAACCGATACAATATCACTTTGGTCCAAAAGTTCATCCAGGGTTACATAGACCGCCTCCAGTGCTATCTCGGCTTCCCTATTCCGCCTGCGGTTGTGATAAAGCACCTTCATTCCGTATGCCCCCGCGCAGCGCTTCGCAAATTCGGTTCCAATCCTACCCAACCCGACTATCCCCACGGTCTTCCCTTTAAGTTCCATCCCCAAATAGGCACGCGGACGAAAGGCCCCCCAGTTATTGCTCAAAATCCGTTTATGCATAAATAGCATCTTTCTTGACACAGCGAGCATCAGGCCGAAGGCTATATCTGCAGTGGCATCGGCCATGGCATCGGGCGTGTTGGCCACGAGTATCCCAAGAGACCTGGCCATATTGGTATCAATATTATTATACCCCGCTGCGAATTGTGAAATAAGTTTCAGGTGGCTGTTGGCTTCCAGGAAGGGCGCATCGATGGTATAAATACTGGAAGACCAGAGGATATCGTGTTCCCTGCACGCCAGAATCAATTGTTCCCTGGTCATAGGTGTGTCATCGGTCCATAAGGTAAGCTGCAACCCTTCTTTCCGGAGCATCTCGATCCCCGATTCGGGGAAATTCATGGAAACCAGTATTTTCATAACCGATGCTTTTTTGCGGCAGGGCCAGCCGGCACAGGTACAGGATTTAAGCTACTTGTTACGGATTGTCCTCCTGCTGTTTGTTCTATTATTACAACTAAAATATTTATACTTTATCAGTAAAATGGAAGGGCTTACCATCCTTACCTATGCTTATAAACTTACGGAATATGAATTAAAATCTCCTTCGACCATGAAAAATTCTCTATTAAAACTTTCTGCTCCGAGCTCCCTTATCCTGTTTTTCCTTTATACAGCACCGGCTACAAAGCATGGCCAATCCTGAGGGCGCTTATGGACAAGCTCCGAATTTTAGCGTGTTGACCCTTGACAGCACCTCTGTGGCTTTGAGCGATTTCCAAGACAAAATAGTGGTACTGCATATCGCCACTACATGATGCCCTTTTTGCAATGCCGAAGCTCCCCGCCTGGAGAAATTGTACCAGGACTACCGGGAAAAAATGTGGCCGTATTGCTAATTGATGTAAAGGAACCAAAAGAACTGGCTTTGGAGAAATTAAAGGAAAGGCATAAACTTACTTTTCTTATCCTCCTCGATGGCATGGCTCATTTTCGGCACCACCACAGGGTAAATTAATGGATACAGGCTTATTCATGATTTTTTAATTACATTAGAAGACCGCAACCATTACCAAACAAAATGGCAAAACTACTGCTTGCATCCATTTTTCTTTTTAGTACGATCCAGTTCCATGCCCAGGAGGTGGGCATCATAACGGGCACTGCCCGGCACCTGACAGGAGATCATGTGGAAGAAGGTTTCAGGAAACTGCAAGCCCTCGGTATAAAATACCTGGAGGGAGCCACTGGCCACCGGAGCATGCCCAGGGAAGAATACAAGGCACTGCTTGATAAATACGGCTTTGATGTGGTTGCCGGCGGCACCTCCTTCGAAAATCTGCAGCATACCGACAGTGTAGCCGCCATCATCGAAAACCTGAAGTATTTCGGGGCGGAGTACGCGGTTTGCTATTGGATCCCTCATGAAAATGAAGATTTTACCTTCGAAGACATGAAGAAAGGGATCGATGTCTTTAACAAGGCTGGGAAACAATTCGCCCAGGCGGATATCTCCTTCCTTTACCATGCCCATGGGTATGAATTCCGGCCGTATCCCGGCCCGGGCACCATGTACGATTATATGATGGAAAATCTGGATCCCCGTTATGTGAACATCGAAATGGACGTGTTCTGGATGCGCAACCCCGGGCAAGACCCGGCAGCACTGATGAGGAAGTATCCGGGGCGTTTCCCCATCACACATTTAAAGGACCGGTTGGCTGGAACCCAGGACAACCTGAAAGGCAGGCAGGACCCGGAACGCAATGTGGTATTGGGGACGGGCGATGTAAATATCGCCGCCGTCATAAAAGCAGCCAGGGAAACGGGCGTGAAATACCATTTTATTGAAGACGAGTCGTCCAGGGCGGCTTCCCAGCTCCCCATGCACCTGAATTATCTAAGGTCGATGGAACTGGACCGGCAAGCGTTGGAAATTACAATGGAACAATTACACAAGGCCATGATAGCGGCAGATTCGCTACAGCTGAGTAACCTGACCATGGAAGAACTAACCTATGGACATTCTTCGGGCATTATTGAAGACCGGGCTATTTTTATTGATCAGGTAATGAACGGGGACGATTACATCAGCATCCATTTCAGCGAACCCGACATGACACTTAAAGGGGATGCCGCCTGGGTACGGGGCACTATCGACATCGTATTGAATACTGACGGAAAAGATACCCCCATCGGCCTGAAAGTGCTGTACGTTTTTACCAAACAGGATGCGTATTGGAAACTGCTGTCGAGGCAGGCGGTGAGATAACGGGCCCGGAGGCTCAGTTTCGCTTTGCCTCATAGGTTCTTAATTGGACTTGCAACAAAAAAGTGGACAATTAGATAAGGGTCATGCTGCTACTTTTTGATTGTACATTTCTATTTCAAATTCCTCTATGGTTTTATACCCCAAAGTGGAGTGCATTCTTCTTCTGTTGTACCAAGTTTCTATCCATTGAAAGACAGATAGCTCAGCTTCCGATCTAAGGCTATAGCTATGTTTGTAGACCCATTCTACCTTTAAG
>JBGTLT010000175.1:0-10945 GCA_041743975.1 Zeaxanthinibacter sp. | reverse complement strand
TACCCCAAACCACAAACTGGCTGAAGGGACCATACGAAAATGGTTCCGGAAATTGCCGTGATCTCCCTGGCCCTAAAGTGTTAGCCTCCGGCCCGACCCCTGAATATGGAAAAAATCCTTGCCCCTGCCCTGAAGGGTGGATTTTTTCTCTGTGTTATTTCAAAAGGGATCTCCCTTTTAGTGGCTGAGGCAGGGCGGACCCCCTTCAGGGGCAGGGGGCAGTGTGGGGGGGCACCCCTTTTAGGGGCAGGGGGCAGGGGGCAGCGTTAGAAGGACTATCTTTGCCCCTTAACAAGCATGATTTGATACCACCCAGGCAATGGATTTTCGAAAATTTCAAGGAGTTCCTTCAATTTTTGAAAAGTACTAATTTCTCAAAATCCATCCTGATAGGGGTCGCCGTAACCGTGCCCATTATAGTGGGTTTGCAGCTGGGGCACTTTGAAATTGGGCTCGCTATTTGCTTCGGGGCGTTCTGGAGTTCGCCCAGTGATGTGAACGGTAGTTATCGTCATAAGAAAATCGGTATCCTTTTTTCCGCAGCTTTGGCCATGTTGGTAAGCTTTATCGGGGGATACCTGCATATCCAAACACTCTTGCTGCTCCCGGTGCTGGGAGTGCTCACTTTTGCCATTTCCCTGATTTCTGTCTACGGTTTCCGGGCTTCCCTGATAAGTTTTTCGGGCCTGCTCGCGCTGGTTTTGAGCTTCGCACACGATGCCCAGGAACTGGAAATCTATCAATATGCCTTGCTGGTCGGAGTCGGGGGGCTTTGGTACCTGACTTTATCAATGCTCTGGTACCGTATAAACCCCAAGGCACAAACGGAAGAAATCCTGACAGAAATACTGGTACTTACCGCTGAATACCTGGAAGCCCGGGGTAATTTAATCGGCCCCAAGTCCGATCGGAAAAAACAGCAATCCATATTGTATACCCTGCAGAGCAAGTTGACAGAGAATCACGAGACTTTACGGGAAATTCTGATCCGTACCCGCAAAAGTTCCGGCAATTCCATTTACGAAGACAAACGATTGCTGGTATTTGTACAATTGGTCGAAATGCTTGAAACTGCCATGGCCAACCCGGTGAATTATGATAAGATGGACACCCTGTTTAAACAGCATCCGGAATTCGTGGAATACTATCAGAACCTTATATTCCAGATATCCGGGCAACTCCGAGAGATCGCAGACGCGGGGAGCAATCCGGGGAAACTTCCTGGGAATTCCGTTTTGACGGAATCCTTTAAAAACCTGGGTGCGGTTATCACCGGCTTCAGGGAACACAATAGAACAGAGGATTATGAAGGATACCTGATGCTTCAAAACCTGTTCGAATATCAGGAAAAGCAATTCGAAAAACTAAAGAGGATTAAATGGCTGTTGGGGAATCCTGATACGGACGCCCTGGATTTTATAAACAGGGAGGATTCCAGGCGGTTTATCGTACCCCAGGATTATGACCCCAGGCTGCTGCTGCGCAGCTTTAGTTTTAAGTCCACTATTTTCAAACATTCATTACGCATAGCTGTAACTGTAATGATTGGCTATGCACTGGGAAGCTTTTTCCATTTTCAGAACCCATACTGGATCCTATTGACGATCATTGTGATCATGAGGCCCAGTTACGGACTTACAAAAAGTCGCTCAAAAGACAGGATCATCGGAACAATAATTGGTGGTGCCATTGCATCCGGAACGGTTTTCCTTGTTCACAGCCCCTATTTATTCGGGGCACTGGGCATAGTTTCTCTGGTCATCGCCTTTTCCATGGTGCAAAAGAACTATAAGGCTTCCGCAACATTTATCACCCTCAGCGTTGTGTTTATCTATGCCATTTTGCGGCCTGATATTATGACAGTGATACAGTACAGGATCCTGGACACCCTGATCGGTGCTGCCTTGTCTTTTGCTGCCATGTTGTGGCTCTGGCCTGCCTGGGGTTTTTTGGAAATCAGACAGCATATCGGGAAGAGCGTCACGGCCAACAGGACGTATCTTGCCGAGATTACAGGCTATTACCAAAAGAAAGGTGTCGTGCCAACCGCCTACAAAGTTTCCCGTATGGAAGCGTTTCTGGAGACCTCTAATTTAAGCTCAGCCTTTCAGCGAATGGCGCAGGAACCCCCTTCCAAACAAAAGAATCTGGATACTATATATGAACTGGTAGTGCTGAATCATACCTTTTTATCATCATTGGCCTCCCTAAGCACCTATATACAGTATAACACTACCACCGACGCTTCGGATACGTTTACAGGGGCTATGGGGATGATTGACGAAAACCTGGCACAAGTCATTCAGGTTTTGGGCGATGGGAATGCGAATCCAGGATCCATAGCCACTACAGGGAAATTCGATTTTGAGCAACATCTACCTGAATTTCAGCCGGAAAACCAAAAGACAATGGAAATCGACCCCCAAATGGAACGCGATTCCCAGGAAGCCCATTTGGTCTGGGAACAGTTGAAATGGCTGTTTTCCATTAGTGAGAAAATGCGCAGGTTGACTGCAGGTACCTTGTTGCAATAAATAATTTCTCCTCACCCGAAACCGCTTAAGCGGTTTCGACCTCTCCACAGGAGGTGGTCCGGGGCAAAAGCCCTGAGAAATTCTTTTGATTTACCCTGATGTAGCTAAACGGAAGAAACCGGAAAGGCAATTTTACCCGTTTAATATTTCCAGTTGTGCCAGGACTTGGTCCCGCGTCACGGGATATGGGATGCCATCCCGAATGGTTTTATGTACTGCATCAAATAAATTCAAATAGGAGGATTGGATACCCGGAATCATTTCAGTTTTCCTGCTGCCATCTTCCGATATCCTGGTAAGTATTCCTTCCCCTCCATCATCTTCCTTGCCATATTCCGGATCAGTGGGTGTCACCCCATGCAGTAACTGCTTTTCCTGAATGTCTGTCCGGTATTTTATATAGGAACCATTTAGTCCATTCAGTGAAAACGCAGGCATATCATTAGCCACCAGCAGGCTGGCAGTAACAAAAACCTGCATCTCATCGGGGTAGGTCAAATGCATATGCGCATAATCATCCACCTGTGTTTTTGGGCGAAAATGCCCCAGGGTCTTCCTCCACCGCAGGGGAATCCCGAAAACCGAAATTACCTGATCGAGGAGGTGGGGGCCCAGATCGTACAAAAGGCCTGCGCCTGCGCCCGGGGTTTCCTTGGCAACTTTCGGGCCAATGGCCACCCTATACCGGTCAAATCGAAAATGGACCTCGATTAATTTGCCCAGTTTGCCGGAATCCACCACCTTTTTTACCGATATGAAATCACTGTCGTACCGGCGGTTTTGGTATGGCAAGACATGCCGGCTGTTTTCCCTGGCTGTCTCAAAGAGCTGCTTCGCCTGGTCCGGGGTGATGGTAAATGGTTTCTCCACCAATACGTGCCGACCCTTTTGGAGTGCCTTCAGGGCAAATTCAAAATGTGTTGCATTGGGGGTATTGACAATGACCAGCTCAATGGAATCATCCTCCAAAAGTGCATCGACCGAACCATAGCTTATGATAGCAGGATATTCAAGATGCGCCTGTTTTTGGGAGCGCTCCACTACCGCAGTAAGTTCAAAGCCACTATGGGCATTGACAAACGGGGCATGAAAAAGCCTGCCGGACATCCCGAAGGACAAAATTCCTGTTTTAATTGCGCTTTTCATGTTTTTTCATATTTATACTTTTACCAGATCGGGGCTGGCTGCTGGTTTTCCATATGCACCAGTATGTTATCCGCAATCTTTATTGTGCATCAACTTGTGGCTGACAGTGTAAGTGTGGCAAACAACCAGGCTTTCCTCATGGGCTTCCCGGATCTATTCTTTATATTTTATGTCCATGATTTCGAAAATCCTGTTATCGGCCGCCAATTTCAGAACGGCATTATCACCGACCTTTTTTTGGATCAGGATGCTTGCCAGCGGAGAAATAAAGGAAATCTTTCCTTTTGCAATATCCGCTTCATCAACTCCAACTATCTGGTACTTCAGCTTCTCCCTGGCTGCCCCGGTTTGAAGGGTAACCGTTGCCCCAAATCGTATTTCATCAGCTGGTTGAACCTTTAAATCCACGATTTTGGCTGTAGCGATCCTTTCTGTCAGCATTTGTAATTTTGCTTCTATCAGGTTCAGTGCTATGCGCCTTTCCTTTTCATTATCACTATCCAAAAGCGATTTTTGAGCAATCAGTGTTTTTTTTTCACTGCGTAATTCAGTCATCCCAACCTTTGTGACATAGTTTGTAATACCTTCCGGCAAATAGGCCCTTGGTGGTACCAGAGGTATTTCTTCCTGATCATCCTCCTTAACAAATCCTCTGCTCATACTAAAATGTTTTAGCTAAATGAAGATACTATGGAACTTCAAAATAAATAAGAAATCGATCTGGAAAATACCAATTAGTTAACCTGCAACCAAAAATCAGGCGTAATGAGTCGGGTTCCGAATTATGGACCCAGCCGGGCTATTTCAGGCCTATTCCCCTCTTAACAAAACGAAACGTTGGCGGATGCCCGGGGAAGTTCAGTACTTCTTCCCTGATCACTGTTTATCCAACCGGATCACAAATCCTCCGCCCGGCGCCAGGTGGATATTGAGTTTGTCATTTTTTTTGACTAAAATTTCCTCAAAGACATAATCCGCGGCGTACCGGTCGGCATTAAGCCCATCCCTGCAGATGGTGGCCCTGTACCTGCCCTCATCCAAAAAATCAAAAGTAACTGTCTGATCCCTCTCGGTCCAATCACACATCCCGCCGATAAACCAATCGGGGCCTTTTTTCCGGGCAGTTACGATGAATTCCCCTACCCTGGCATCAAGGATAATAGTCTCGTCCCAGGTGGTGGGAAGATTTCCTAAAAACTCCATAAATTCGGGTTCGCGCCATCCTTCCGAAGGATTGCCGGAAAAAATCTGTATCGGGCTGTCATAGACCACAAACATCGACAATTGATGGCAACGGGTGCCGGGACTGGTAACAACGCCTTCCACCGGTCTGGTTCCATTTTGGGTAGCATTGTTGAGCAGGCCTGGTTCGTAATCGAATCCACCGGCGAGCATCCTTGTAAAAGGCAACGTAACATCATGTCCGGGGGTGACCCTATCACTCCACATATTATACTCTGAGCCCAGAACACCTTCCCTGCCTACGGCATTGGGATAGGTGCGATTGAACCCCTTTGTGGGGAATGCACCGTGGAACATGATCATAATCCTGTGTTCCGCACAGGCTTTCGCAATACGGTGGTAATAATTGACCATTTTCTGATCATCCCGATCCATAAAATCGGTCATGATAAAATCAATCCCCCATTGGTTGAACCGGTCAAGCGCCGCTTCCAATTGTTTATCGAGGGTCATGGCAAGTGTCCACATGCAGATCTTCACCCCTTTTTCCCTGGCATAGGCGACCAGGGCTTCCATATCAATATCCGGATTGACCTTGAACAGGTCATTGTTGTCGCTCCAGCCGGCATCCATCATAATACGGTCGAAACCGAACCTTTTGGCAAAATCGATATAGTACATGTACGAAGCTGTATTAATGCCAGCCCGGAATGGGACATTGAAAAGATTGATCCCGATGATCCATTCATCGGTCAGGTTTCCCGGTTGTATCCAGGAAGAATCAGTTATCATTGATGGTGCGCCTAATCGAAAGACCATATCATTATTGGGAAGTTCCCTGTCCTCTGCTGCGATAATCAGGACCCTCCATGGGAAACTCCTAGTGCCGCGCGTTTTGGCTATAAAATCCGAACGCTGTACCACCTTGATCTGTGAATACAATTCCTGTGTCTCTATTTCTTCCAGCGGATAGCCGGCAAAAACCCCTTTAAGTGTTGATGATCCCGTTCCACCCAGGAACATACCGGGGTAATCGTAAAGGTCTGATTCGGTAATCCCGATTTTGGGGCCTGTCCCGGGGACTACCAGAATGGGGGAATACCCTATAATTCCATCCGGGATGCTATCCAGCTTTCTCAGCGGGTACTCTTCCTCGAAACTGGTGTGGAAGATATCGGCATCCGGCTTTTTCTGAACCTGTGGATAATAAGCCGACGGGCTTCCGGGGAAGTTAAACTGTGCCACTTCATTGCTGACTGTGATGGGCTGCTTAAAACGGGTTATGATGCGATAGGCAACCCCGTCATCATATACCCTGAATTCCACCTGGAAAGGATGCCTGAAGTCAATGGTGAGATTGGTATAGACATCCGGAATGATTCGCCTTTTCTCGGGTACTGGAGCCCTAATTTGTTCCCTGACATTTTTTACGGAAGAGGAGCGGATCCTGTTATTTTGCGAAATGGAAGGGTTATTTTCCAGGACTAAATCGATGGCCGATGGTTCCATGATCATATTGCCCTCATACGAAACACTATATTTTAATTGTTCTTCCATCCATACCTGTATGCCAATCTTACCCGAGGGGGAATAAACCTGAAGGGTATCGGCCACCGAACAGTTTGCGGATATTGGGATAAACCAAACACCAGGGATCAGGCAACAGATAATAAGTGATTTTAAAGAGGCCATGGTTAAACAATTTAACGGAAAAGGGTTTGAACAATGGTTGTAGACGGGTAAATGTATCATTTCATTCGGAGTATGTCAATGGTTTTTCCATTTCCCAACCTGGTATTTGATCTAATGGCAAAATTAAAGATAAGAAAAGCATGGGAGACAGCTGGTTTATATATTATCGGCTAATTTGGAAAAAATAATTGCGTAGTTATATGACTTCATATATATTTGTAGTCAAATAACTTCATAATGAAATTAAGAAGGGATATATTTCAGGCCATTGCAGACCCTACGCGAAGGGCAATCCTGGCAATACTTGCCACCCAGACACTTACTGCAGGAGCTATTGCTGCCAATTTTAAGACGGCACGCCCCACGATTTCCAAACACCTCCAAATTCTTAATGAGTGTGAACTTATTGAAGCAACTCAACACGGCAGGGAGATTTCCTATCAGATTAAAATCGATAAAATAAAAGAAATCGACCGCTGGCTGGAACAATTCAGGACGATTTGGGAAGCGCGGTTTGATGAGCTTGACAAGGTATTAATTAATTTAAAAACAAAAGAAAATGAAATCTAGCTTACTAATGGATTTTACGGTGGATACCGAAAACAGCACCGTACATGTAAAACGCGAGTTCAATGCTCCTGTTGAAACGGTTTGGTCTGCCTGGACCAAGCCTGAAATACTAGACAAATGGTGGGCACCAAAGCCATGGGTATCCAAAACAAAATTAATGGAGTTTAAGGTGGGTGGCCGGAGGCTGTATGCCATGTGCAGCCCTGATGGTGAAGAACATTGGGCATTCGCCGTATATACCGCCATTGAACCTAGAACCAATTTCCAACACCGGGATGGATTTTGTGATAGCAACGGCACCATAACCCCTGAATTACCGCAATCTGACTGGGATGTTGACTTCAGCCCTAAAAAAGGCACCACCCTTGTTTCCATCAGTATAAAGCACGAAACCCTGGAGGATTTGGAAAAAATAATTGCAATGGGCTTTAAAGAAGGATTTACCAGTGCAATGGAAGGATTGGATACGGTATTGTCAACCTAGGAAAATACTAATTTCAAAACTATACAGGCTCGCCTCCTCTTTGTCTGCCTTTGCGAAACAAAATCCCTCCGGAGAACGGAGGGTTTTCTTTACATGAAGGAGCGAAGAGACTTCCCTCAGTATTGCCGGGGATAATCTTCTTATCGCTTTTTACTACCGGTCAAAAGTGTAGTTATGATAATCATCAGGATGTAATACATTTATTTTTAGCACTTTAACAAATTTATTGCGAAAGTCAGGGTACCTATTCCAAATTTTGTGAGATGAGTAGATGAGGTTATCCCTGGGTAATCGATTTTATTGCAATTGATATTGGTTTTATTCCCTATTTTACAGGGCAATAGCGCAGGAAACCGGTAGCATCTAATTTTCAGGGATGCCAGCCATAGTATATTTTCCATGACGATGTTTTTTTCTTCATTATGGATATGTTGTCGATTTCTTCCCGCTTCCAAATTAGCAAGGCGTAACCTTTTGAAATATTTGGTTGCATAAGGTTTATAAGAGCGTCGGCAATCAGGTCTGAGATCCAGAATATTCAAAAGGAGGGGCTCCGGTTTTCGAACCACAGGAAGAGGGCTAAATCCCTGTTTCAAATAGATCGATGCAAGCAACTATCTGAACAAAAGCTTGGCATGAATGTCAGATACCAGGACCGTTTTTGTTCTAACAGTACTATTTGTAAGGGAATAGGTTCCCGTAATTAAGTTCGGGGTTGGTTTTAAAAACTTCAAAATGGCTGATAAAAAAGATTTGGATTTTACGTATACCACAATCGACACTATTTTCCGCTTGAGCATAGGTGAAACGGCCGATTATAGTGGGGCAAAGTATGATGGTGATTTTTCAAAAACCCTGGAGGAAGCCCAAAGGGCAAAGCACAAATTCATAGCAGACAGCCTTGCTATTGAAAAAGGGAGTAAGGTACTCGATATGGCCTGTGGCTGGGGACCCTTTTGCCGTTTTGCTATACCGGACAGGGGGGCTACATGTAAAGGGTTGACCCTCTCTGAAGGTCAGGCTGAAGCATGCCAAAAAAATGGTATGAACGTCCTGGTCAAAGATTGTCGTTATATAAAACCGGAAGATTTCGGAATTTTTGATGCCATTTCCTGCATTGGTGGACTCGAACATTTCTGTTCGGTTGAAGAATGGAAAGACGGAAAACAGGAAGAAGTATATAGCGATTTTTTTCAAACCCTCAGCAACCTATTGCCCAAAGGAGGTCTATTTTACATGCAAACGATGACTTTTAGTAAAAATATGATCGATTTTGAGGACCTGGATATCAATGCTGCAAAAGGATCTGCCCCGCATGTTATGGCGCTAATGGTAAAGGAATTTCCGGGATCCTGGCTTCCCTACGGACCTGAAATGGTAATAAGAAATGCACAACCCGGCTTTAAATTAATTTCACAGGAAAGCGGAAGGTTGGATTATATAGAAACGATAGGGCAATGGAGAAAAAAGTTCCGGAAATTTGGCCTGCAAAAGTATTGGCTTTACGCATCCCTGATACCCAAATATATAATGGATAAGGAATTCAGGCATCAAGTAGCCGTTTTCAGGATAAGCCCTAACAAGGTCTGTTTTGAAAAGGAAATAATGGACCGCTTCCGGCTGGTGTTCGAAAAAATATAGATAAATCAGCCTGGCAGTAACTGCAGAACCAAGGGGCATTATAACTGCGATTACCCCACTCCCGGATATGTGGAAAAAGAATGCCCGATATTGAACTATTTTAATCAAAAGGATATGCCACCCGCATAATTGTTAAAATTATGTAGCTGTAAAACACTTATATTTAACTTTTTAACACAATAATTGCGGAAACCACAGTAATTAAACCTACTTTTGTAGTGTCAGCTGATTGAGAATTTTCAGTAAAAGCCCATATCAATTGATAGTTACTTTTTTTGCAAAGTAATTACATAGCAATAGTGCATTGAACCATTTAAGCGAGTTTAAGGAATAGCGACTAGGTTTAAACGTTATCCCTGATGTAAGCATTAGTCTTCATTATCGATATCCCCCTAATTTCTCACCATTCCCTTTGTTTTAGGCACCCTTGAACCCCATTAGGGGCAGCAGATGATTCAGCGGGATATATTCTGTTTGATTTGATTTGCGGTACCGAAAACCCTTAAAATATAAACAGCTACCGTATCAACAATCCAATATTTTCGAAAAGAACAGGATCCGACTTTTCAAAAACTTTAAATCAACTGGTCAACCAGTATTTTATGGTCAAAGGCATTAGCAAGTATGCCAACAAAAGCATGGTTGCCAAGTCGGTTTTGATCCTTACGCTGTTTGTTGTACCCCTGACCATTATCAATCTGGGGATTATTACCAGTCCCTGGCTGCTTTTTCTAATGTACCTTACTGCCGGAATTGGGATGGCCGGAATTGGGATGGGCATTATGCATGATGCTATACATGGGTCATATACACCGAATAAGACCGTGAACAAGTATATGGGATACACCATGAACCTGGTAGGTGCCAACGCAACGGTATGGAGGATACAACACAATGTGTTGCATCATACATATCCTAATATAACAGGGGCGGACGATGATATTAATGCTCCCTTTTTTCTGCGATTTTCCCCTAATGCCCAAAGAAACCGGCTGCATCGGTTTCAGTTCCTGTATGCCTGGTTCTTTTATTGCCTGTCAACCATCTCGTGGATCACCACTAAGGATTTTGTCCGGATCAACCGGTACAGGAAAATGGGCTTTTTAAACAATGGAAAAGAGTTCCGGAAGGAGGTGGCCGGTGTGATCCTATGGAAGCTACTCTACTATACCTTTGCATTGGCCCTGCCATTGATCATAGTGCCTGTTGCACCCTGGATTATTATTCTCGCCTTTATCTGTATGCACCTGGTAACTGGTTTTTTAATAAGCACGGGATTCCAGATTGCGCATATAATGCCCGCTGTAGAATTTCCTATGCCTAATGAAAATAATCAAATTACAGGTGACTGGACTATGCATCAGATGGCCACCATAACCAATTTTGCGCCAGGGAGCAGACTTTTATCGTGGCTGATCGGAGGTTTGAACTTCCAGATGGAATATCATTTACTGCCCCATATCTGTCATGTACATTATAAGGATCTATCGGCTATCGTATCGGAGACGGCACGGGAATTCGGAATGCCCTATCATTCTAAAAAAACATTGGCGGATGCTTCCTGGGATCACATTAAAATGTTGCATCAATTAGGAAGAATACAGCCTGTAATCCTGTAAAGTAAAGAAAATTGATACCTTTAAATAATGAGCAAAATACTGAATACACTAAGACAGATAATTACTAACTTAACGAC
>JBGTLT010000174.1:0-4361 GCA_041743975.1 Zeaxanthinibacter sp. | reverse complement strand
TAAAAGTTGATAAAGCTTTGGAAGCATTAAAACCTCCAATTCCGCTTTCATTTATTGCCGCTTCAGATCCGCCGGTGATAATTATATCCGCTTTGCCCAAACGAATATAATTGAATGCATCTATTATTGCCGTGTTGGAAGAGGCGCAAGCAGAAATTGTAGAAAAATTAAGTCCTCTAAGACCATGGCGAATAGAAATAACCCCTGATGGAATATCTGCAATTATCTTAGGTATGAAATAAGGATTGAATCGTGGTTTTCTACCATTGAAAACAAACTCTTCTACCTGTTCTTGAAAAGTTTGGATACCTCCATTTCCTGAACCCCAGATAACGCCAATTTTATTTTTATTTAGCGCACTAAAGTCAAGTCCTGCATTTTTTATAGCTTCTTCAGAAGCGGCAATTGCATACTGCGTAAACAAATCGTATTTTCTTGCTTCATTTCTTTCAAAATAATTGTCGGCCTTAAATCCTTTCACTTCAGCGGCAAATTTGGTTTTAAAATGAGTTGTGTCAAACTTTGTAATCCTTTCAATCCCACTTTTTCCGGCGACAATATTTTTCCAAAATTCGGTAACATTATTTCCCAATGGAGTAATAGCACCCATTCCTGTAACCACCACCTTATTTAAACCTCTTATCATGTGCCTTTTAATTTGATCTTCAATTCTTTTATCTCCGCTTCCATTTTTGCAATATGATTTCTTTGACCTGTAAAGGCTTCTTCAATATCTTCAACTGTATAGCGAGGTGTGATATGTTGGGGACAGTTCCAATCGTATGCTTCTATATTCAATACCATCATGCGCTCAGGTCTGAATTTATAGTCTCTTAAATCAAGTAAATCATACAACGCAGGATCATCTTCCAGTTCTATTATTTCAGCTTTTGCTAAAATTTTCAACCTAGATCTCCCCGGGTAATCAACCATTATCAATGCTACATTATTATTGGTGCCGATATTACCAACAGTAATATATTGCATATTACCTCTGAAATCAATAAAACCAAGTCGTTTCGTATCCAGCACCTTTACAAATCCCTTTGGCCCACCACGGTGTTGTATATAGGGGAAATTGTTCTCGCCAAAACTTGACATATAAAAGCTATCCCGTTGTGCAATAAAATCAATTTCATTGTCAGTTAGGCCATCCACATATGTATCCCTTTCCATCCTTGCGTAATTTGCCCTACTGCCGACCTTTTCCTGTATCGCCTTAACCGTATCGGTAAAAGCTAACGACGCGAAGTTCTTTGCCATATTGTCTATTTAAGCTTTCTGTCTTTTTCTTCTATTGCCAGATCATTGATACTCGCAAATCTTCTAGCCATCAAACCATTTTCATCAAACTCCCAATTTTCATTACCATAGGCACGGAACCATTGTCCTTCAATGTTTTGATACTCATATTCAAACCTTACCGCTATCCTGTTGTCTGTGTGGGCCCAATATTCTTTTTTGAGTTGATATTTTAATTCTTTTTCCCATTTACCAGACAAAAAAGCAACTATTTCATCTCTGCCGTTAACAAATACATTTCTGTTTCGCCATTCACTGTCAATTGTGTAGGCTTTTGAGACCCTTACTGGATCTTGACTATTCCAGGCATCTTCCGCCATTTGAATTTTTTGTTTGGCCGTTTCCAATGTAAATGGTGGCAGCGGTAATTTTTGTTCTTCCATTTTATAAAAATTTTATTTTGTGAATAATTGTGTACAACAAATGAATCTTAATATAACGGTTCGGATTTGCGCTATTAACCCCAAGTCTCAAAAGTATCTCCCTCATCTCATAATATTTCTTTTACATTCCATACTACATACTTATTATATTTCCTTTATTTGTCGGATCATTTGATTGGTAAATCCCCATTCGTTATCATACCAGGCCATAATTTTTACCAAATCACCATCAACAACTCTAGTCATTTCTAAATCTACAACTGCTGCAAACGGATTTTTAATCATATCAGTAGATACTACAGGTTCATTGGTTGTATCTAAAACTAATTTATATCGTTCAGTTTTTGATTCTTCCTTTAAAATATTGTTAATTTCATCTATTGATGTGTTTCTTGAAGCAATAAACGTTATATCCGAAATGGATCCGATTGGAACTGGGGTGCGAACGGCAACGCCGTCAAATTTTCCTTCAAACTGAGGTAAGGCTTTTGTAACGGCAATTGCTGCACTTGTTGCAGCAGGGGCTAAATTTACCGCCTCGGCCCTGCCCATCCGTAATTCTTTTTTAGATGGTGCATCTACCAATGATTGGGAAGCCGTAAATGCATGAGTGGTGTTGAGGATAGCTTTCTTAATACCAAGCCTTCGATCCAAGATCTCTATACGCGAAGCAATATTGTTGGTAGTACAGCTGCCACAAGAAAAGATGCTAGTTTTACCGTCTTTTGAATTTACCCCGTGTACTATTGTAGGCGTGTCTTTGCTTTTTGTAGGCCCTGAGATTAAAAAGGTTTTTGCACCAGAATTAATATGTTTTTCAGCATCTTCCCTATTGGTAAAAAATCCGGTGCCTTCAATAGCCACATCAATATTCAATTCTTTCCATGGGAGTTTCGATGGGTCTTTTTCAGTGATATAAACTATCTTTTTTCCATTCACATGGAGATGGTCGTTGTGAACGGTTACATCATTTTCATATTTACCATACACGCTATCAAATTTTAGTAAGTAGGCCGCAATTTCCAACGACATTAGGTCGTTTATCGCGACCAACTCCAATTCAGGGGTTTCTAGTATTACTTTTATGGCGGCTCTGCCAATCCTTCCAAATCCATTTATAGCTATTCGCTTCATTGTCTATATTTTAATTGATTAAATAATTGGTCCTTTCTAATTAATTTATTTATTAAACTTCATTGAGGAAGTACTTTTTAAGTTTCGCTTTGTCGTCTATCGTTTAAAAGGTACGGCCATCAAATCATATTGGTAAGACATAGTTCATCCTTTCTGTTAGCCTGACGATTTTGTCCTATTTCAGCATTCTAATGATGTTTTATTGGGAACATTCATGATCATAAGGACGATTAATTTTTTAAAAGCCTTATTAGAATTGACTTTGTGAATCGAACAAACTCATTGGATTTCTTATCAAAACCAATAAAGGTCCTCCTGTTACCATAAGGACAAAGCGGAGCTAAAGGGTCATCGATACGTAACTCGTACCTTTCCTCATCTGAATTAAATGTTTCGGCATCAATGACCCTGAGCCCTTGCTTTTTCGTTGACATTTTAACTATTAATTGGTGTTGGCACTAGTTCAATTGATGGCGCAATTGGAAAATCTACAGGTATTTGGGTAAGGTTGTGTAAGTAGTTCATCGCCGTTTTATCACTTACTTGTAAAATAAGGTCAACCAAATTTTCATTGGTATAACCCTGTGCAAAAAAGTCTTCCACTGATATGGCGTCAACATTTCCCCTATTTTTAGTAATATCCCCTGCAAGTCTCACTAAGGCGTTCAGTTTTGGATTTTCCGCACCACCTCTGCGAATGCCAGCCAGTTGCTCTTCGGTAAAACCATTCATTTTGCCAATTACCAAATGGGCACTTTGACAATATGTACAGCCATTTACTTGGCTCACGATTAGATTCACCGCTTCCTTTTCCTTATTGGTCAAAGTAGTTGTTGCATTTTGATAAGATAGGTATCTTTCGAGACCATTGGTCGAATAGGCAATAGTAGCATACAGGTTGGGTACAAATCCTAATGCTTTATTCAGGTTGTCAAAAATAACTTGATTATTCGGTGCTACTTCTCCCCGCGTGGGAACTGTAAATTTTTTCATTGTCTTACTTTTTTAAATTATATGTCGTTATTGACAATGTAAAGGTGAAGCAATAATAGTCACTCTAAAATGGAGAATGAACGCATAAGGATGGACGATTTTCCTAAAAAATCTACCAGTAAATATTTTAAAATGAATGAATTAGTTACGGCGATTTGTGGAATTTACTCATATTCCTGCCTAGGCAAGTATAGCGTCATTTTTGTATGCAGGATAATCAATCGGTCTAAAATTCCGAGAATAAGACTCGTATCATAATGGGCGGCCTTTAACTGTCAAGAACTCTGTGAACACTTGAATTTCAATAGAACTATGCAGTAAATCAATTTTTGGACTTACTATATTTAACTGGACATCCCCAGACTATGTTTGATAGTATAACCTGGAACCAAAGCTATCTTTATTCCTTTTTGATTACAGAGAAAAACCAATAAGTCTCCATAAATCCCTGTGTGTTCCGCACACAACACAGCTTCATCGGGGACTTTCGAGAGAAACCTCGAAATGTCATTTAATCGGTTTTTTACTTGTTTGTTCTTTTGTTTTCCC
>JBGTLT010000173.1:0-18081 GCA_041743975.1 Zeaxanthinibacter sp. | reverse complement strand
CTATGCCTACAGCATCAACGGGGTGAACTTCTTCCCCTCCAATACCTTTACCGTAAACGATACAGGGGCCGTACAGAACATCACGGTAACCGTTCGGGATGACAACGGGTGTACCGATACAACCCCGGTGACCATCAACCCTATCAATAAGTTCACGGTATCCGTAACCCAAACTGCCGCCATTTCCTGTATTAACCCGGAAACGGTACAGATAGCAGTAGCGGATAATGGAGATCCCCTGAATGCCTATACTTTTGAATTGCTGCCCGTTGGAAACCCCAATGGTGTGCTAACAGGGACACCCACCTATAATACGGCAACCTTTGACCTTAGTGCGGTTGGCAGCTACACCTTCAGGGTAACCGATACCGCAACAGGGTGTTTTGTGACTTCAACAACCTATGGCATTGCCCCTTACGATCTCATGGATATAGTAGCAATCGCAACCACACCGGTAACCTGTTTCGGGGATACAAATGGCTCCCTGGCAATTGATGTTTCAGGATATTCAGGTGCTTATTCCTACGAGATTTACACCGGTGCAGGAGTTAGCACTGGTATAACCGGGATTGGAAATACCAGTATAAATCCATTGAACATTTCCGGACTCAGCGGAGGCAATTACTATGTGAGGCTAACAGAAACGGCAGCGCCGGAATGTATGGAGGATTCCAATGTCTTTACCATCCTTTCTCCGAATATGCCGCTTACCGCAATTGTCAACCCTATAGCCAATGTCACCTGTACGAACGACCAGGGCGAGATCCTTGTGAATCCGAACGGAGGATATGCGCCTTATGATATCGTACTGACCAATACCACAACAACTCAGGTATACACTGCAAATAATGTTGGAGTCCGGGTATTTGCAGGCCTTTCAGCGGGCAATTATACCGTGGTCATTACAGATAGCAACGGCTGTATCCTTAATGATACAGAAACTTTGATTCAACCCACACCCATTACGGCAGATATAATTGCAGCTCCAGCTTCCGTGGTTTGTTATGGAGATACCAATGCAACGGTATCCGCAATTAATGTTGCCGGGGGCCAGGGAACCTACCAGTACCAGTTACATTATTATGATATCACTGGCGCTGCCATTGAGTTTAGCAGTGGTGGGCAGTTAAGTCCGGTCTTCAATAATCTCGGCGCTGGTATATACAGCATAACCGTTTCAGACGGTTGGAATTGTGATGTGGAAACTATTCAGGTGACCATAACCGAACCATCCGATGTAATGAGTTCGTTGTTGCAACTTAGCCCGCTGAGCTGTACGAATCAGGCGCAAACACAACTTACCGCCACAGGCGGTACAGCTCCCTACGAATGGAGTACCAATGGAACTGTATTTACACCTATGTCTGGTGGAAATACACAGGTGTTTACCATTCCCTCAGGTATATACCAGTATTATGTAAGGGATTCCTTTGGCTGCGAAGCTACCATTTCCAACCAGGTGTCCGTTGAGCCTATTGTGCCTCTGTCTATCAGCCTGGATACCAGCGCCGCCTTCGTAAATTGTGCGGGGGAGGCTACGGCAACTTTGGTTGCGACTGCTTCCGGCGGGTTGGGTAATTACTCCTATGAGTTGTATACAGACGCGGCCTTAACCACTTTAATTGCAGGGCCTCAGACATCAAGGGTATTCAATGCCTTGTTTGCGGGCAGTTATTATATCCGGGTTACCAGCATGGATTGTGTTGCTGTTACCTCAGAAATAATTATCGAGGAGCCTGTTCCACTACAGATTGATCAGGAACAATTTACGAATGTAAGTTGTGCCGGTGACAATGATGGTACCATTATGGTATCCGTTTCAGGCGGAACAGGGAACATATTGTATGCAATTTCCCCTAACCTCAACAAATTTGATTCTGTAAATACATTCACAGAACTGGAATCTGGCGTGTATGATGTAATAGCCCAGGATGTGAACGGTTGCTTCATCACCTTTCAATTTACCATTGCACAGCCAACACCTGTTGATGTTACCTTTGCGGCATTACCGGAAGTGTGTGCGGGAAGTGAGGACGGAGCGATAGATGTCTTTATTTCAGGAGGTTCCCCCCCCTATAGAACAGCCTTTAATTCCAGCAATGATGCAGATTATGTCCTTAATCAAACTTCATTCGTGGATCTGGCCACAGGTACTTATGTGATCTTTGTTAAGGATGCACAGGATTGTGTTACGAACATCGTGGTGGAAATAGAGCCCGGTGTTAACCTGAATGCATTGGTTGAGCCGGTGTATGAATGTACCGGGGATACCCCGGACAACAGTCTCATAATTACCATGGAAGACCCTTCCGTTGCCGGTGACCTGCTTTATGCCCTGGATTCAACGGATCCTGCGGATATGCAATTGAGTGCGGATTTCAGCAATATACCCCCCGGTACCCATTATATCGCTATTTCCCATTCCAATGGATGTTTGCAAACCTTCAACTTTGAAATTGAGGCTTTTGAGCCGTTGACCCTGACCCTTGAGCAGAACAATATCAATGAGATTACGGCTATAGCCGGTGGTGGGAAGGAGTCCTATACCTTCTATTTCAATGATGATAATAACGGCAGCAACCCAATATACTTCATAAGCCGTACCGGTAATTATACGGTCACCGTGGTGGACGCGAATGGTTGTGAGGTATCGGCCCAGATATATATGGAATTCATCGATATTGAAATACCCAATTTCTTCACCCCCGACGGGGACGGTATGAATGACTACTGGAAACCTAAAAATATTGCTCAGTTCCCACAGATACTAATCAAAATATTTGACCGTTATGGTAGGGAGGTTGCCCGTGTTGCCGTGAATGAACAAGGTTGGGACGGAACCTATCACGGAACTGAACTCCCAACAGGGGATTACTGGTATATTATTAAACTCCAGGGCGAGAGTGATGACCGGGAATTCGTGGGCCATTTTACCCTGTACAGATAAAGAACTTAACCGAACCAGTTATGCGATATAGATTGTTAACACTTGTAATATTGTTTGGCACCATGGTGTTGAATGCGCAGGAGTTGACGCTTCCCCAGCACTCCCAGTATCTGGCAGACAACCCATTTGTGATGTCACCCACTTACGCTGGTATAGGTGACCATATAAAAGTAAGGATCAATGGGCTAACCCAATGGGTTGGCATTAAAGATGCCCCGGATACCCAGTCCCTGGCAGCGGATGCCCGTATCGGGAACAAGTCGGGTTTGGGGATGTTGCTGTATAATGACAGCAACGGGGAAACAAAACAACGGGGAGCCCGGGTCTCTTTTGCCCACCATCTTACGCTGGACAGGTATGACGATGAATTCTTATCATTTGGACTCTCCTATAATTTCAACCAATTCCGGATCGACATTGAAAATTTTGACAGTCCGGATCCCAGCGTTACGGATGACAGGGCAACAACAAACCACAATTTTGATGTGGGTTTCCTCTACAGGAAAGACAAGTTCTATCTGAGTTTGAATGCATCCAACCTGATCAACAAGGACCTCGCCAAATTCAACCCGGTATTTGAACCTAACCGGCTTCGGAATTACTATGTATATACCGGCTACCGGTATACTAAAAACAAGAACAGCAGGCTGGAGATAGAACCTTCTGTATTCTTTCAATGGTTTGAAAGCGATGGCAGGTCTGTTACCGACCTGAACACTAAATTCAGGTGGTATGATTTTGAAGATTATTATTATGCCGGCGTTACCTATCGTTTTTTAAATGACCAGGTAGGGAACCCCCTTTACATAGCGCCTATTATGGGGCTGAAAAAAAACAATTTTTATTTCGGGTACTCCTATCAGATCATCCTCAATGAAATATTGGGATTCAGTACCGGGACCCATGTGGTAACCCTTGGCGTGGACCTCTTCCAGGGCCTTAGTAATTGCAGGTGTACCTACTAAACTACATTTTTTTCCATCTATGTGACTTAAAAAAGCCACTGCCTGCTCCACAAAATCGAACGCTTAAAATCCATATTCTATTTGGTTTCCATTAAATTTGTAGCTGATTCCAACTTTATGGGGAACAATGATGATGGGAAGATAGTCCTTAAGAACATTCGCGTGTTTGCCTACCATGGCTGCCTGGCGGAAGAAGCCCTGGTGGGTAGTGATTACAGTGTGGATGTGATGGTGTATGCCGACTTATCAAAACCCGGTCTTTCGGATAAATTGTCAGAAACTGTGGATTATGTCCGAATCAACCATATAGTTATGGAGGAAATGGGGTTCAAATCAAAATTATTGGAACATGCGGCTAAAAGAATTATGGATCGGATCTTCCGGGAGGTAGCCATGGCAACCAAAGTTTCAGTGGCCGTTACCAAGCTCAATCCACCTATCAACGGGGATGTGGAAGCCGTTACTGTCATTTTAAAACAAAAGAGGCCCTGACTTTTTATATCCCCGAAATAAAAAATAGTACCTTTGCGGCTTAATTTGGCATCGTGGCCGAGTGGCTAGGCGCAGCTCTGCAAAAGCTTGTACAGCGGTTCGAATCCGCTCGATGCCTCAACCTTAACCTCTCCTACCGGAGGGGTTTTTTTATTCGGAAAAGTGTTAAAAAGAACACCCTTTCCATCTTACATTTTTATGGAGGCGTTGTTTAGATAAGGAACTATTGTCCCGAATTTTGTTCATTAAATAGTTCTATGCGTTCCTGCATGTTGAGTTCTTTCATGGGGAAGAACCCTTTCACAATCAGGACCAGCCCGCATATGATCAGCACAATTCCCACCACTTTTTTCAACAGGTGGATCCTTCGCCTCGTCAATTTACTTCGGAGTTGTTTAGCCAACAGTATTTTAAAAATATCCGTTATCAGATAGGCAGTGAGGACAGAGGAAAAGAAGACAACGATACGGTTGGGTTCATTGTCCAGGCTTGGGCCAACAATTATGATAAGGCCAAGCCAAAATGCCAGGACACCAATGTTAATAAAATTCAACAGGAAACCTTTTATAAATAGACTGAAATAGTCACTTTTCCGCGTTTTGATGACCATTTCCTTTTTTTTTATCTCTTTATTGAAGATGGTGTAGATGCCATAAACCAACAGTATTAAGCCACCAAACACAAACAATCCTGGTTGGTTGCTGAGATTTTCGAGCAACTGGAAGCTACTGAAGTAGGCAATGGTAAGAAAGAGGATATCCGCAAGAATTACTCCGAGGTCAAAGCATAATCCAGCCCGGAAACCTTTTCTTGCACTTGTTTCCAAAAGCACAAAAAAAACAGGCCCAATCATAAAGCTCAATAAAAAACCAAGTGGTATTGCGGCCTGAATATCGTCTAACATAGATCTATGTCCTACTTTACATCCTTTTTATCTTACCCCCGAATACCGTTTTTTCATCCATTTTAGAGGGATTACCAAAAACAAGCACCTCCCCGCCGGCTTTTACTGCTGCCTTTACATAATCTGTTGCAAAGATCTCTGCCCTGGAACCGGCATTTACGTTGACGGTTGTAAAACGGGTTATGAATTCTTTCCCTTCATATATCCCTCCGGTATTGATGGCAACATCCTGTAAGTCTGAGGATCCGGAGACAGTGATCACGCCTCCTGAAACTGATTTTATCAACATTTGTTCTACCTGCGCGCTGATGACAACTTCCCCTCCTTCCTGGGCCTTGAGTTCCAGTACATCTTGCCTTATAACCTGGTCAGAAGTGATACGGGCGTCTTCATTCACATCAATAACCATAAGGTCCTCTTTGTAATACAGATCCACAAAAGTTCGGTAGCCGCTGAAGAGCTTATCTATCTCCATCCGAATTCTCAATACCCCTTCATTATTGACAATGGCAACCTTTTTGGTATTGGAACCCGTAATGACAACTTTGTTGACATCAGACCTGATGAGCTTTACCGATATACCGTCAAAAACCTTAACTTCCTTGAATTTTTGTAATTCCTGGGTAACCTCTTCATCCTGTGACCAACTTGTGCCCGCCCCCCACATAAGGAAAACTACCATCAGCATACGTTTCATAATGTTGGTTTTAAATTCCATTCATATAGTTGCATCCACAACTATGCTTCCCGGCACGGCTATCAATCATATTTGCCCAAAAGGGAAAAATCCAGGTGCCTTTTGATCAAATCTGAATCCTTTACACATACCCGAACCTCGTCCCCCAATTGATACACTTTTTTAGTTCGTTCCCCTATAATGGCGTATTGCTTTTCATCAAATGTATAATAATCATCTTTTATATCCCGTATCCTCACCATACCCTCGCATTTGTTTTCAATAATCTCCACATAGATACCCCATTCCGTTACCCCGGATATCACACCAATAAACTCCCGGTCCTGGTGGTCCTGCATAAATTTTATCTGCATATATTTTATAGAATCCCTTTCCGCGCTCGATGCGAGGTATTCCATAGCGGATGAATGCTTGCATTTTTCCTCGTAGAGGATTTCTTTTGGTGGCTTACCTCCATCCAGGTAATGCTGCAAAAGCCGGTGTACCATGATATCCGGATACCTCCTTATCGGAGAGGTAAAATGGGTATAATAATCAAATGCAAGTCCATAGTGGCCAATATTTTTTGTTGTATAAATTGCCTTACTCATACTCCTGATGGTAAGGGTGTCCACTAAATTTTGCTCTTTATTTCCTTTTACATCTTCTAAAAGCTGGTTTAAGGAGTCGCTGATGGTTTTTTTGCTTTTAAAATTTATCTGATGGCCAAATCGCGAAATAATATTGTTTAAGGCAATCAATTTTTCTTCATCAGGATCATCATGCACCCTATACACAAAAGTTTTTGAAGGGGTTTGTTTCCCTATAAACTCGGCCACTTTGCGGTTGGCTAATAGCATAAATTCTTCTATCAGCTTATTGGCATCCATTGCCTCTTTAAAATAAACACTCTGTGGTTCACTGGCTTCGTTGAGGTGAAATTTCACTTCTACCTTATCAAAGGAAATGGCACCTGCCCGCATGCGTTCCTGCCGCATAATTACCGCCAGCCTGTTTAAAGTAAGAGTAGCTTCAACTACCTCATCTGATACAGAATATCCTTTCCCCCGTATGGACACCAATTCAGGTATGTCACCTTTTTTGGTATCAATGATATGTTGTGCTTCTTCATACGCGAAGCGTTCATTAGAATTTATTACCGTCCGGCCAAACCACTCCTTCTTTACCCCTGCGTGTTTGTCTAGCTCAAAAATTGCTGAAAAAGTATATTTCTCCTCGTCAGGCCTTAAAGAACAGGCATTGTTAGACAACACTTCAGGTAACATAGGAACCACCCTGTCTACCAGATATACGGATGTCGCCCTGTCATAAGCCTCATCATCCAATACGGTTCCAGGAACCAGATAATGTGAAACATCCGCAATATGGATGCCTATTTCATAATTTCCGTTGGGCAGGGTCCGGAAGGAAAGGGCATCATCAAAATCCTTTGCATCCTTCGGATCGATCGTAAAGGTCAGGGTGTCCCGAAGGTCCTTTCTTTTTGCTATTTCTTCTTTTTTTATAGAGGTATCCAGTTGTTTGGCAAAGGCGGCAATATCTGCCGGAAATTCATACGGTAATCCGTATTCCGCAAGTATGGAATGGATCTCGGTATCGTGTTCCCCCGGCATCCCCAAAATTTCTATGACCTCTCCATATGGGGAATCTGCTTTGTCCGGCCAGTCAAGTATCCTGACAACCACCTTTTCTCCCTGTTTGGCATTCCCGATTTTATCCTTTGGTATAAAAATATCCGTATACATTTTAAAGTCCGTCGTCCGCACGAAGGCAAAGGTTTTTTGCAGGTCCACAATCCCCACAAAAGCAGTTTTCTTCCTTTCGATGATCTGTATAACCTCCCCTTCAACTTTTCGTGAATTTCTTTTTGAAGCTATTTTAACTTCCACTATATCACCATGGAAAGCCTTGTTTAATTTATTAGCCTGTACAAATATATCCTCATCCTGGTCCTCTACCACCACGTAGGCATTTCCCCTGCCGGTAACGTCGACCCGTCCCGTGGCATACGTATGGTTTGACAGAGCTTTATATTTGCCTTTATCCTCCTCCTGAATCCTTTTTCTGGCATTTAATTCACCTAATTTTTTAATAAGTAAATTCCTGCCTTCCGTATCCGTTATGTCCAGTTGGGTAGCGAGTTGTTTATAATTGAAACTTTTTTTGGGTTCTTTTTCCAAAATAGTAAATATGCCCTTGGTAATTTCGTTATTCCGCTGGCTTTTTACTCGCTTTTTACTTTTTGACATTCACTTTAATTTTGGGGTGAAAATTACGAATTATAATCCATTGCCTTTCCAATACCACCATTTCTTTATGGAAACCCATTCATCATATGGTCTAATGGTTATTAACATCTATTTTAATATTATATTTTCTTTAATTAATTTAAAACAAATTGTATCTATATGATGGAGTGTTAATAGCGGGTATAAAAAGTGGTGCCAAATGTTCTTTTGAACACAAAAAGATTATTGTTCACAGAGTATACGTTGTATAAATAATTAAAAATCATGACATTAAACTAGTTGTGAACGGGTATTCATAACCCCTATCAACATTATTTTTTGATAACTATAACTTAACAATTTGTTAATTTTGTGGTTCTTTTAAAGGATATCATGCTTGCAAAAAATAGTAAGTCCGTTTGTATTTGTCCATGAGTTTTTATAGAGCAGATTTTTTACCGGATATAATAAATTACTACTCACATTTTATGAGTGTTTTATCAACAAATTTCAAAAAAGGTAACACCTTCACCCTGAAACACCTGGGGATTTGCTTTCAGAATTGTGTTGATACTGTGATATTTATAGAATTGTAAAGGTATTCGTACCTTTAATAACCATAAACTGATGAAAATGAAAATAGCAATAGGCAATGATCATGCCGGAACGGAATATAAGCTGGCTATAGTTGGTCTTTTGAAATCGATGAATCTCGAGGTGTTGAATTTTGGCAGTGACACTATGGAGAGTGTGGACTTCCCAGATTTTGTTCACCCTGTTGCCGGCGCGGTGGATAATGGATCAGTTGACATGGGAATTATAATTTGCGGAAGCGGCAATGGCGCATCCATGACCGCCAACAAACATCAAAAAGTGAGGGCCGCTCTTTGCTGGACCAATGAAATAGTTGCTCTTGCAAGGGAACACAATGATGCCAACATCCTTAGTTTGCCGGCCCGCTATATTGCGTTACCTCAGGCCCTGGATATGGTAAAAACTTTCCTGGAAACCAAGTTTGCCGGCGGGCGCCATGAGCGGAGGGTTGAAAAAATACCTTGTTCTTAAGGGTTTAAATGGGTTGGAATAGCACTACTTTCTTTCAATTTCAGTTCATCAAAGAGCAGCATATTAGTTAAATTTGTGCACAGAAGCGCAATATGGGTCATTCTCACCAGCACCATGGTCATAAACACACGCATGATCACCAACACAAGGACTTAAAGGGCCGGAACCTTTTTATATCCATATTTCTCAACACCCTTATTACGATATCACAGGCCATTGGCGGGATATTGTCGGGCAGCCTTTCCCTGCTTTCCGATGCCCTCCATAATTTCAGCGATGTCCTTTCCCTGATTGTAAGTTATATTGCGAACATCCTTTCCAAAAAGGAGGCCTCTACCACTAAAACCTTTGGCTATAAGAGGGCAGAAATCATTGCAGCATTTGTTAATTCTGCGACCCTGATCATAGTAGCTGTCATCCTCATCAAGGAAGCGGTTATAAGGTTTATTGATCCCATGGCAATAGAATCAGACCTGGTTATCTGGTTGGCTTTGTTGGGTATTGTCGCCAACGGATTCAGTGTGCTGGTACTAAAGAAGGATGCTAACAGCAATATGAATATGAAATCAGCCTATTTGCATTTGCTGACGGATATGATGGCCTCCATCGCTGTATTGATTGGGGGTTTGCTTATGAAATTCTATGAATTGTACTGGGTAGATCCTTTGCTGACCATTTTTATAGCCCTCTACCTGATCTATATGGGGTATGACCTGTTGAGGGATTCCACCCGGGTGTTGATGTTGTTTACCCCGAATACCATAGAGGTACAGAAGATTGTTGATACTATTGGCAAAATTGACTCGGTTAAAAATGTACACCATGTACATATATGGCAGCTCAATGAGGATGAAGTGCACCTTGAGGCTCATATAGATTTTTACAGGGATATCAACCTTTCAGAATTTGATGTTATTCTAACAAAGATTGAGGAAGAAGTATACCAGGATTTTGGTATCAGCCATGTCAATATTCAGCCGGAATATGGCAAATGCGACCATAAAAATGTCATAGTTCAAGACTGATACCATGAAAATCAGCGTAAAAGAATTTGAAAAATTACAAACCGAAGAACTCTATGCCATTCTTCAGCTTCGAAGTGCAGTTTTTGTGCTGGAACAACAATGCCCCTATCAGGATTTGGATGGTAAGGACCGGAACGCATTGCATATTATGGGCTATAAGGGGCCGGACCTGGTGGCCTACACCCGTATATTCAGACCCGGAGATTATGCTGAAATGGCCAGTATCGGCAGGGTAGTGGTACGGCAAACGGAACGGAAGTATGGTTATGGGAAGGATATAATGGACGCCTCGGTTGAAGCCATAAAAACAATTTTCAAGGCAGGAGAGATTGAACTTTCTGCGCAGCTATATCTTAAAAAATTCTACAATTCCCTGGGATTTCAGGAGGTTGGCGATTCCTACCTGGAAGATGAAATTCCACACATCCGGATGGTAAACACGAAAAAAGAACCACACTAAGGCGGTTCCCTGTTCCCTGTTTCAATGCATTTATATCCTTATTGCCGTTTTGGAAGATAAGTTGATATCATTCAGCATATCATCTGTAAATTTGTAGTGGCCCCTGGTGGTAATGATCCTGAATCTGTTGGACCTCATTCTGCTCAGGGTCTCCAAAAACAGCCATTTTGATTTCAATAACTGGGGTTTATCCGATTTAAGGCTGATATCAAAAAAATACTTCCTTCCATTTTTATTGGCTACGATATCCGGGGTGATCCGGGAATCGTTACTCTTCTTAATAAAGGATTTAGGAACCTCATAGCCTTCCATGTCCGCCCTTATATTTTCAAATCCATGTGCTTCCAGATATTTGATGGATTTTACTAAAAATTCGCTGTTAACGGCTTTTTCAACTTTTATCATAACCTACAATTTAACCTAAATTATTAGAAATCCTAATTTGGCATCTTGATTAACACTACTTTATGATATAAACAGGTTGTTTGCTCAATTTCTTGACCAGATATGGTGCCTATGGGCATTACAGGGTTACTGTTTTTCCAGTCCTGAAAGACGTATCGGCGGCCAGAACTATCTGCAGGCTATGTACGGCATCAGTCATATGATTGCTAAGATCCAGGTCGTTTTGGATGGCATTGAGAAAAAATTGTTGTTCCAAAAGGCAAAGCCCGTCATGATCGGGCTCTTCCTGCGTGCTGATAATCTCATCACGTTTAGTAAAATTCCCTTCGGCATCCAGCTCTGAATGATGCAGGAGCAAACCGGCGGTTTTGGTATGGCCTTCTATGTCATCGGAGCCGCCTTTATCCCTTTCAACGATTGAAACACATCCTTTTGGACCAATAACGTCCTTTATAAAGAATGCGGTTTCACTCATCATAGGACCCCAACCGGCTTCATACCATCCGACAGACCCATCTGAAAAGCGAACTTGCAGCTGGCCGTAATTATACATATCAGAATCGATCTCCTCTGTCAGCCTGGCCCCAATGGCACTTACACTTATAGGGGTCACTCCGGTCATCATGCACATGATATCAACGTAATGTACTCCGCAATCAACGATGGGAGACATGGAATGCATTAATTGCTTATGCGTGTACCATTTACTCCCGAAGCTTTGCTGGTTGAGATTCATCCGCATCACCAACGGCTTGCCCAAAGTTTTTGCAATACCAACAAAAGTGTCCCAGGCCGGGTGCACCCTCAGGATATATCCAACCACCATTTTTTTGTTTACCCGCCTGGCGATCCGGACAAGCTCCCGGGCCCCATGAACAGTTAGCGCAAGGGGTTTTTCAACAAATACGTGCGCTCCTGCTTCCAGGCTTGCCTTTACGTAGGTTTCATGGGTATCCGGATAGGTGTTGATAGAAACCGCATCAGGCCGGGTGGCTTCAAGGGCACCCTCAAAATCAGGGTAGGTGGGCAGGCCCCCCAGTTCCTGAGCCAGCCTGTCCCGGCTCTCCGGGTTACGACTGACCAGTCCCACTAACTCAAATGCCTCCAATTGACGGTATGCCCGGGCGTGGCTGGTACCCATATTGCCGCACCCCACTACCAATACCCTGATTTTATCCATGGTTTTTCCGATGTAAATTTTCAAATTCCAATTATACCAAAGCTATTCAATGGTACTGACTTTCACAAACCTTGTTGCTTCCTATACGGTTATTTCCATCCTTTGTATGGCTTCCGGTCCGGAAGGAATATGGAATTACCGGGAAGTGGAAACAACAAAAAATTCAGAAATAATCGCTTACTAAATTTTTAACGCTTTTGTAATAGGTTTTACCAAAAAGATTCAGGTGAACAAGAAGGTAATACAGCTGATATAATCCCATCCGATGGCCGTACCCTTCAGCCTGTGGTATAATTTCGTGATATGCCTTGTAAAATGCCTGATCAAAACCTCCAAAAAGGCGGGACATGGCAAGGTCCACCTCATGATGGCCAATATAGACTGCCGGATCTATCAGGTAGGGGATATGCTGACTGGAAATAAGATAATTGCCGCCCCATAGATCCCCATGTACCAAAGATGGCAATGCATCAGGGATGTATTGCTGAAGCTTTTCCATCATCTCCTTCTCATCAGGTATATCCTTGCCGGACAACAAGTTTTTCTTCCGGGCGAGAACCAATTGCGGTAAGAGGCGCTCTTTCAGGTAAAATGAGGTCCATTGCTGCGTCTTTTTGTTGGTTTGGGGCAGGCTGCCTATAAAGTTTGTGGTATGCCAGCCAAATTCATCCTGTGAAATCGAATGCATACGGGCCAGGTCATAGCCCAATTTTTCCATGGCATCTGTAGTCGCCCTGCCGGGCTCAATATATTCCAACAAAAGGCAGTCTCCTTTTTCCAGGCTCCCCCACCCAAGGACCTCCGGAACCTTGATGGTGTTGGTTTGTGCAATAGCCTGCAGTCCTTCCCTTTCAGCCTGGATCATTTTCGTTGAATCGGGGCCAGTGAGTATTTTGCAAAAAAGCCGGTCGCTGCTGGTGTATACCAGATAGGCCTGTGCTATATCACCCCCTGACAGGGGGACTATTTTTTTTATATCCCGGTCCAGGATTGCTGCCAGATGAGTTTGCAGGTAATGGATCATTGGGTTTATAATGGAAAGCGTTGACGGATTCTGGCTACGTGGTATCCCTGCTGTATTACATCCCTGTATTCAGGGCTAAGCGAATCCAATAAAGGATTTGTGTGGTTGAAATGTATATAGTATATCTTATCCCTTTCTTTCCCGGTGAGGCCCTTAAAGAGAGCCATACTTTCAATAACAAAGGGGTGTGGGATTTCTGCCATATTGCGGTTCTTCACTTCTGCCCCATTGTAAAATGTGGCGTCAAGCAAGGCATAGTCAACCTCTGAAAGCAGCTCTATGATGCTCTTTTCCCATTGCTCCCATTTGTCGATATCCGGAATAAACAGGACCTTTTTATGGGGGCCTTGAATCAGGAACCCCACTGTTTCAGAATATTCGTCCCGGTGGGGAACCCTGATGGGTTGCACGGAAATACCTGATGTGAGCGGCACAACTTCCTCGTGCTGCAGTTCCTTTATCGCAATATTACCCTGGGATACGAGCTGGTCCCACGGTCCGTTCTGCGTTAGGAAACGATGCATCCGTGGCATGGTGTAGACGGGGACGCTATCCATATTGGCCGATTCCATACCCAGGTACATCAGGCCTGTATAATGGCCGATATGGGCATGCGTTAGCAAAATGCCATCAGGTACTACCCGGGGGGAACCGCTTTCGGCCTGTAAGAGCGATAATTGGTCCCTGATATCGGGGGTGGCTTCAAAAAGGAAATTCTTGTCAATATCCACAAGCCCTATTGAAACCACTTTCCGCTGATCCTTCGATACCGCCGTAAGGGTTGCGCAGCAAGCTTTGGCGCATCCCAGTTGTGGAGAGCCGGCGTCTTGCACGGTTCCCAGGACAATCAAAAAAGGCTCCCGGATTTCAGGGGTATTCACTGAAGTATTCGCTACTGCAGTTGGCCCAACTGATGGGCCAGGCTCCTTACAGGCTGGGAACAGGAGTAAAAGTATCAGGAGACCGCGCACCTTTTTTTAATTGGTTTACTTTTAAATTTAACATTTCAACAGGAACCCGACAACGGGGAATACGTCAGTCCAGGTCTCCGGGGTAGCGGCCAATAACCGTCCATCCACCGTCCACCACATGCGTCTGGCCCGTGATGTGGGCGGCTTTATCGGAAAGGAGAAAAAGGCACATATGGGCCATATCATCCGGTTTCCCAACACTCGCTGTGGGGAGGAGCCTGGCCCATGCCCCCGCATAATCCGGCTCTTCCTTAGCAGTTCGCTCCGTAAGTGTGGCCCCCGGAGCTATGGAATTGATCGTGATCTGAAAGGGGGATAAGGTGAGCACCAGACTCCGGGCAAGCATTTGGAGCGCAGCTTTTGTCATCCCGTATGCTGCAAGGGAAGGATAGCATTTAATCCCTGTTATGGAGGACATTAATATGACACGCCCCCCACCACCTTGAGCCTTCATTTCCGAGGTGGCCCTTTGTACCAGGAAAAATGCCCCCCTTAAATTAAGATTGACCACCCGTTCGAAATCTTCCGGTTTAAAATCAAAGAAATCCCCGAACAATGTGATCCCGGCATTGGGGATTACAAAATCCACTTTGCCAAATTTGGTAATGGTAAAATCTACCAACTGGTTGATCACGGCAACATCTGCTGCATCCCCTGCAAACGGGAGACAATTTCCGGGGTAGCTTTTGCCCAGCGTACCGGCGGCATGCACTGCCACTTCTTTGTTGATATCATTGAGCACCACCCGGGCTCCGGACTGTAATAAAAGCTCGGCAATTGCATAACCTATCCCTTCACCTGCACCGGTAATTATGGTTACTTTATCCTGAATGCCGGAGTATTGCATTACACTTCCCTGAAATAATTAATATGGGTTCCCTTTACCTTTGATGGATGCATGAAGAGGCCGCCACTCAACGGGAACTTATGGAGCTCTGTTGCCGGAAGGCCCCCCCTTGCCGTAGTAATATACAAAGTATCCAGGTTTTCCCCTCCAAAACAACAGGAAGTTACCTGTGGTGCCGGCACCTCAATCCGTTCAAGCACCTTCCCGGTGGCCGGATCCCATCTACGGACACAATGCCCTCCCCAGTGGGCGATCCATAGCCTCCCCTCCGAGTCAATGCACATACCGTCCGGGTCGCCATAGGAATTGGGAACTTTAAAGAGGAGCTTTTTATGGGAAATGGTACCGGCGGACTTATTAAATCGGTAGGATACCACTTCATGGGAAGCTGAATCTATAAAATAAAATTTCGTTTGGTCTAAGGACCATGCCATCCCATTGGAAACGGTGGTTTTAGGGATCTGCAAGCTTATATTGAAACGGGTGTCCACCCTGTATAGTCCGCCTGCCTCCGGCTTGAGGTCCTTATGCATGGTCCCGATCCAAAAATTTCCATCCGGCCCGCATTTGCCATCGTTACACCTCATTTCCGGATCGGTTTGAACAAGGGCATTATGGCGTATGAGGGTTCCATCATCCGTATTGAATGTAGCCAATCCCGATTCGAGTGCCAATAGTAACCTGCCATTGCTACACGGGGCTGCTGCGCCCGGCATTTCATCTAGGCTCCATTCCGAATTGTTCCCGGTAGCAGGATCATGGCAGTGCAGCTTGCAACCTTCGATATCTACCCAATAGAGCAGCTGTTCCTGATGGTCCCAAACCGGCCCCTCCCCAAGGGAATCTTCCGTATTGTATAGCAAGGTTGCGGTATGGATTGTGATATCAGACATAGTAGTAATTGCTACCTTGCGGTACGAATATTGCGAGGATATGCAGAATTGGTTTAATCACCGGAATAAAGCCTGGTTACCTGAGTATCCCCCGGTACCTTGATTCATTGGCCAGTAGTTCTGTGCCGGCCAAAATAGCGTCATCATGCGTTAAATAATAATCATAAAGCCCTTCCCGGTAGAAATAGCGCTTGATGATTTCATCTTCGAGTGTTTTTTGAAGTTCCTTTTGGTATGTATCCAGGGCTGTCAATTTGCTTTTGTTTATTTCTACCAGCAGGTTCTTGTAGTTTTGTTCCATCCCCGGGCCAAGTATTTCCATATCTTCCCCACTAAGTGCTTCCCTCAGGGCTTTTTCAGTCTTTGTTTCAAAATTAAAACTGCTTCTGGAAACATAATCCTTGAATTCAGTGAAGGCAGATTCGGTGTATTGAAAGGATACTACATCCGGGACCTGGTTATTATAATAGTAATCTGTTGCGTAGTCAAATATGACATGGTTATTCAGTAAAGCCTCCATAAGGTCATTGGTCTGCAAGTCATTGATTGCCACATCGGGCATAACCCCGCCTCCATCCTGTACCTTTCTTCCATTGCGCGTTGTGAATTCAGTGAACCTGGTTTGCTGCACGGCGTTGCCTTGTTCATCCCTGTTCCAGTAATCCAGTGATTGGATACACCGGCCGGAACTGGTATAGTATCTGGAGATGGTAACTTTTAGTTGTGTTCCATATGTAAGCCTTAACGGCCTTTGCACAAGGCCCTTGCCAAAGCTGCGGGCCCCCATAATAACCGCCCTGTCCAAATCCTGGAGGCTGCCGGAAACGATTTCACTTGCTGACGCGCTATTGCCATTGACCAGGACTACCAAAGGAATTTCCGTATCCAGCGGCTGGTTTTTAGTTTTATATTCATTGTTGAACTTTTTAACCTTTGATTTGGTGGTTACGATAAGCTCCCCTTTCGGGACGAACAGGTTTGTAACATTTATGGCTTCAGTTAATAGCCCCCCGGGGTTGTTCCTCAGGTCGAGGATAATACGCTCCGCGCCCTTACCTTTAAGGTCAACCAGCGCTGCTTTTGTATCTGATGCGGCCCTGGCATTGAATTTGGAGAGCACGATATAGCCGGTCTTGGCATCTACCATGTTGTAATAGGGAACCGCCTCTACTTCTATAGCCTCCCGCTTTATGATAGCCGTATTGGCTTGCCCCTGTCGTAAAAAGGTAACGGTCACATCGGTAGCATTTGCCCCTTTTAATAGTTCTGTTGCGTCATCCTTGAAATCGTCCAGGGCTATGTCGCCTATTTTGATGATCTCATCACCCGCCTTCAGACCGGCTTTATCCGCTGGATAATTTTTATAGGGTTCCACGATGAGCAAGCGGTCGTCATAGGATCTGACCAGGGCGCCAATGCCGGAATATTCCCCGGTGTTGTTGATCCTGAAAGCCTCCACATCCTGCTCATTCAGGAAAACAGTATAGGGATCCAGTTCCTGCAACATATTCTTAATGGCGATATCCATCAGCTCTGCCGGATTGGTCTCATCCACATAATTCATATTGAGCTCCTTAAAAAGGGTAGTGAATATCTCAATTTGTTTGGCGATCTCAAAAAAATCACTTTTATAACTGCTGGCCCCGACAAGCAATACAACTGCCAGTACAGGAAACAGGATTTTCTTATTCATCCACTTTTGCATCTTTACTGTTTTTTAAAAATTCTTCTAAAATCTTCCGCATGCCTTTTTCAATATGGTCATATAAAGGCATTTCTTTACCAAGGTATAAAAATAGAAACGCATAGCTGCCCTCTATGTTGTTAAAAATAAGCTGTTTGTTGTTTCGGTATGCTTCCCGTAATAACCTCTTGACCCTGTTCCGGTCAACAGCATTTTTAAAATTCTTTTTAGGGACGGTAACCCCCGCCTGAATTTTGACGGCTTCCGGCAAGGGGGCGGAAAGGTACATCAGTT